>NZ_JAFKIC010000283.1 GCF_017306585.1 Mesorhizobium sp.
GGCGTTTTTGTTTGCAAGGGGAAAACCCAGATTACTTGATCTTGGTTTCCTTGAATTCGACGTGCTTCTTGGCGACCGGATCGTACTTGCGGAACGACAGCTTGTCGGTCTTGGTACGGCTGTTCTTGCTGGTCACGTAGAAGAAACCGGTGTCGGCGGTCGACAGAAGCTTGATCTTGATGTTTGCGGCTTTGGCCATGGTATCAGTCCGTTCGTTCGTGGAGTTTTGGCCGCTGGAGCACGGGGAAAACACCCGGACGCGGGAAACTTGGCGCGACACATAAAGAACGTGCCCGGAAAGTCAAGCCCGCAGGACCCGTTGTGGCGCGTCTGAACAGCCCTGCGGGTGCAAATCAGACTGTTTCCGCCTCGGCAGCCGCGAGCTTCTTCCAGTCTCCCGTCGTGTTCCACCAGCGATTCGGATTGGCGCGGTCGTCCAGTCCCTTGGAGCGGCTGGCAAGGATCGGCTGGATGCGGATCACCGGCTCCTGATAGGAATGAGCCTGAAAAATTGCTTCCACGACGCGGCTGGCCAACGCCTGGTCGTCGGGCAGTTCGAAGGAAACCTCGACCGTGCCCGGGCGGCGGCGCAATTCGGTCTCCGCACCTGCCGCTGCCCCTTCGAGCGGCCTGTAGCGCTCGATGCCATGCGCCGACTGATAGGCGTTGCGGTCATATTTGCCCATCGCCAGCGGGGCGACCGCAACCACCGCGTCCATGATGCGGTCGACATCAGCGGCAGGCGCCTGGAAAGTCACAAGCAGCAGAAGCGTCATTCGAAGCGAAGTGGTTTCAAAGCCGCTGTCGATCATGGGAGTGTCCTCAACGTCCGATGTTTTTGGGACACTCTTTTACCGCGTGGCTGCTGACACGGTTCTGTCAGCAGCCTGTGCTGCTCTAAAGCCGGATCTTGCGCAGCAACCGGAAGCAGACCAGCGCGATGTAGGCGGCGAAGAACACACCAAGCGACCACCCGAAGCCGGAAGGCCCGAAACTGTCCATGCCGATGCCGATCGCCTGCGGACCGAGCACCATGCCGACACCGTAGCACAAGACGAAGGCGGCATTGGCGGATGCCAGTTCATGGCCGGAAAGCTGCGAGCCGAGATGGGCGAGGCCGATCGTGTACATGGCAGCAACCACGCCACCCCAGACGAAAAGCAGTGCCGCCATCAGGTGCCAGTTGCTGGCGAACAACGGCATGAACGCCGTTCCGGCGAGGCCGACCGTGGCGCAGGCAAGCAGCAGATAGCGGCGGTCCGAGACACGGTCGCTGATCATGCCGATGGGAATCTGGAGAAGCACGTTGCCGAGGCCGATCATGGTCAATAGCAGGGCCGCGTCGGCCTCGGAATAGCCGATCCTGTTGCCATAGACCGGAAACAGCGCGAAGCCGCCGGTCTCGACTGCGCCGAACACCAGCACGGCGAAAGTCGCGGTCGGCACCAGCCAGATGTAGCGCAGGAAATGGCTGGTTTCGCTCTCCGCCACGATGTTGGGGCTTTCGTTTCGCGCGGCCACCACGGGGATAGCCGCCAGCGTCACCAGGGCGATGATGACGCCGAATGGCCTGAAGCCGGAACTGCCGAGATGAGCGAACAGCCACGGCCCGGCGGCGAACCCGAGCGACAGCACGGTGGCATAGATGCCCAGGACGAGGCCGCGGCGCTGCGGTGGCGCCGAGGTGCTGATCCAGAACTCCGAGAGGATGAACAGCACCGTCAGCGCGATGTGGAGCACGATGCGCAAAGGGAACCACATCCAGAAGTCAGGCGCGAAATGGAAGCCGACGAAGGCCAGCGCGCCGGCGGCGATCATCCCGATCATCGTCCAGGCGACGCCGAAGCGCATGGCAAGCGGCGTTGCGAGCGGCGCGCCGGCAATGGAAGCGAGACCTGCGACAGCTGTGTTCAGCCCGATCATCGAGGCGGAATGGCCGCGCGTCTGAAGGATGACGCTGAGCAACGGGATGCCCAGGCCGATGGCAATGCCGACCACGCTGATTGACGAGATCGCCGCGATCATCGGCAGCCAGTGTACGCGCTCGTCGCCCTGTTGTTGGGTATCGACCGTCATGGGATGCTGAATACTCTAGAGAAGTTCGCGGGTGAAGCGGTTGCGTACGAGCCGGAAAAAAGGAACGGGTCCGCCGGGTCGCAGATGCGGATCGTGGGCGAGGCGATTTTCCAACTCGTCCAGGATCATCCGGGTGATGTCGGGGATATCGGCCTCCCGGGCCTTGCTCAGAGGCAGCCAGACCAATTCCTCGAGTTCGTTGGTCGGGCCGCCACCGGGCAGCTCGACAGCGACGTCATCGCGCCAGGCGCTGAAGAAGCGGGTGTCGAAGCGGCGGACCCGGTTGGGAGGGGTGATGGCGCGTGCGATGAAACGCAGCGTTTCGAGCGAAGGGCTCACGCCGTGCTCGACAAAACCCTGCCAGTCACGCTTTTCGGTGGCAAAGGCGGCTTTCCGGCCGAGCAACAGCCCCGCTTCCTCGTAGGTTTCGCGAATGGCCGAGAGCGCGACGGCCCTGGCGCGCGCCGCGCTCGTGCGGCCGGGACCGGCAAGCAGCTTTGCTTCTTCGTCGCGATGCAATGCGGTGGCGGTGGGTATACGGCTGTCGGCCGGATCGGTGCGGCCGCCGGGAAACACGAACTTTCCAGGCATGAAGGCATGGCCGGCGTGACGGCGGCCCATGAGCACCTGGACATCGTCGCCCTTGCGGTCAAGCAGGATCAGCGTCGCGGCATCGCGCGGACGCAAGGGCCGGCCGCCATGCGCGGCAAGACCCTTGTCGAGCTTGTCGACGTCCGCCTTGGTCATTGCTTCCATGCGCTCGACCTAGCGGAAACTTCTTGCATGCGAAAGTGGCCTTGACGGTTGGCGTGTTGCGCCAGCGGCGCCTCAGGCGCCGTGGTGGGAACTTTCCCCATCCTTTTCGCCACCGAAGCCGTGCATATAGAAGGCCCATTGCAGTCCGATGACGGCGCCTTTGACGGGTTGCAGCAGCGCCACCGAGAGCAGGATGGTCAACGGCACCCAGATCAGGATGTGTTGCCAGGTGGAGAGGGTCGAGGTGGCTTCAACGCCCATGAAGGCGCCAAGAACGATGTGGCCGACAATGACGATGACCAGGTAGGCCGGAAGGTCGTCGGCGCGATGGTGATGGATTTCCTCGCCGCAGACGCTGCACGTATCAACGGTCTTGGTGAAGCCGCGAAACAGCTTGCCCTCGCCGCAGTTCGGGCAGCGGCCGAGAAGGCCTCGCTTCATGGCCGTCCACAAGGGGCGGGCAACCCGGCCCGTGTGATGTTCGCCACCAAAAACCTGTTGTTCCATCCCAAATTCTTTCGGCATCATCGTCTCCTGCCGCGCGAGCCGGGTCGCGATTGCGACGCGCGGGCGCGGCCCTTGGCCTTGTGAAACGACCGCTTCGAGCCTGGCAAAGGCTTGGGGTCAGTCAACATCTCGAAGCGCATAGCGCCGGCCATAGGCGCCACCTCGACAAGCCGGACCTCTACGCGGTCGGCGAGCTGGTAGCCTTTGCCGGAGCGTTCTCCGAACAGGGAGCGGGCCGTTTCGTCGTATATATAGTAATCGCCGCCCAGAGTTGACACCGGGATGAAACCATCGGCGCCGTATTGCGGCAATTGGACAAAAAGTCCTGATTTTGTCACGCCGGAGATACGCGCGTCGAAACGGTCGTCGATGCGCTCGGCGAGATAGGCTGATATCAGCCGGTCGACCGTGTCACGTTCGGCGGCCATGGCGCGCCGTTCCGTGCCGGAAATCAGCACCGCCACATCTTCCAGCCGTGCTTCCTCGTCCTGCGTCAGGCCGCCGGGGCCAAGGCCAAGCGCGGCGATAAGCCCGCGATGCACGATCAGGTCGGCATAACGCCGGATCGGCGAGGTGAAATGCGCGTAGCGCCTGAGGTTGAGGCCGAAATGGCCGATGTTCTTGGGCGAATATTCGGCCTGGCTCTGCGAGCGCAGCACCACCTCGTTGACCAGCGCCTCGTTGTCGGCGCCGCGCACGCGCTCCAGAATGCCGTTGAACTGGCTGGGGCGCATCTGCGCGCCGCGCGCCAGCGACAGGCCAAGCGTCTGCAGGAACTCTCGCAGCGATTCCTGCTTGGCGAGCGATGGCGCGTCGTGAACGCGATAGACCAGCGCCTGCTTCTTCGCCTCCAGCGTCTCGGCGGCGGCGACATTGGCCTGGATCATGAATTCTTCGATCAGCTTGTGGGCATCGAGCCGTTCCGGCACGATGACGCGATCGACCGTGCCATCGTCCTTCAGCAGGATCTTGCGCTCCGGCAGGTCGAGTTCGAGCGGCTGGCGGCCGTCGCGGCCACGCCTGAGGATCGCATAGGCATCCCAGAGCGGCTTCAATACCGTATCGAGGATCGGCCCGGTCTTGTCGTCCGGCACGCCGTCAATCGCTGCCTGCGCCTGCTGGTAGGCGAGCTTGGCCGCCGACTTCATCATCACGCGGTGGAAGGAATGCCTGATCTTGTGGCCATCGGCGGAAAAGGTCATGCGCACCGCCAGCGCCGGGCGGTCCTGGCCTTCGCGCAGCGAGCAGAGGTCGTTGGAAATGCGCTCTGGCAGCATCGGCACGACGCGGTCCGGGAAATAGACCGAATTGCCGCGCTTCAGCGCTTCGCGGTCGAGCGCCGAACCATAGCGGACATAGGCCGCGACATCGGCGATGGCGACCGTGGCGATCACGCCGCCAGGGTTCTTCTCGTCGGGGTCGGGCGTCGCAAAGACCGCGTCGTCATGGTCCTTGGCGTCGGCCGGATCGATTGTGACCAGCGGCAGATCGCGCCAGTCCTCGCGGTTGGCCATCGTAGCCGGTTTGACGGCTTCGGATTCGGCAATGACGTCGGCCGGAAAGATGTGCGGGATGTCGTGGGCATGGATGGCGATCATCGAGACCGCCTTTTCGCTGGTCAGCGACCCCAGCACGTTGAGCACCTTAGCGCGCGGCAACCCATAGCGGGAGGCCCGCGCGGGCTCGACTTCGACCAGGTCGCCGTTTTTGGCGCCGTTCTGGAATTCCTTGTCGACGATCAGTTCGGGCTGGCGCCGTTCCACCGGTTCGATGCGGAAGCTGCCATCCTTCAGCACGCGGAAAACGCCGAGCACGGCATCGTTGCGCTTCTCGAAGATCTTCATCACCCGGCCGGTATAGGCCGGGCCTGATGGGTCATCGGTCGGGAAGGTCTTGGCCAGCACGCGGTCGCCGATGCCGGGCGCCGGTCCGTTGCCGCCGCGCGATACGCGGATCGAGACCACAGGCGGCTCGCCGGGGCCGACAACCTCGGTCGGATGCGCCAAAAGCACGCCGTCGCCGTCGCGGCCGAAAATGTCGAGCACGGCGACATGGGGCAGGGCACCGACGCGGGCCAGCCGCTTGCGCTCCTTGCTGAGGACGCCTTCGTCCTGCAGGTCGCGCAGCAGATCCTTCAGCCAGACGCGGTCGTCGCCGCGCAACGCGAACGCCTTGGCGATTTCGCGCTTTCCGGCGCGGTCGGGATTTTCGGCGATGTAGCGCAGGATTTCGTCGCGCGAGGGCCGGTAGTCGTCCTTGACCTTGGCCCTGGTGTCGGCGGTGCGCGGATCGCCGTGGCTTCGTCCGGAGATCCTGCGCGCCACGCTGTCTTACCCTTTTTTCTTCGCTGCCGGCTTCTTCGCAGCCGTCTTCTTTGCCGCCGGCGCCTTGGCGGCCGCGGCTTTGCGGGCCGGCTTCCTGCCGCCACCGCCCTTGGCTTCCTTCTCGGCAATCAGCGCCAGCGCATCCTCGACTGTCACCGACTGCGGATCCTTGCCCTTGGGCAGCGTAGCGTTGACCTTGCCGAAATTGACGTAAGGCCCGTATTTGCCGTCACGCACAACGATCTTGCCGCCGCCGTCGGGATGGTCGCCGAGATCCTTGAGAGCTGCCGGCGTGCCGCCATTGCGGCCGCCTTTGCCCTTGGCCTGTTTCTCGGCAATCACGGTCACGGCGCGGTTGAGGCCGATGGAGAACACGTCCTCGATGCTGTCGAGATTGGCGTAGGTGCCGTCATGCAGCACGAAGGGTCCGTAGCGGCCGAGCCCGGCCGAGATCATCTTGCCGCTTTCCGGGTGCTTGCCGACGTCGCGCGGCAGCGCGAGCAGCGCCAGCGCCTTTTCATGGTCGATGGACTCGGGCGTCCAGCCTTTCGGCAGGCTGGAGCGTTTGGCTTCCTTGCCGTCGCCGCGCTGGATGTAGGGGCCGAAGCGGCCCGAACGCAGCGTGATTTCCTCGGCCGTGTACGGGTCCTTGCCCAGCACCTTGGTGCCGTCGTCGCCGCCGCCATTCTCGCCATTGGGATTGGCCGCGTCGCCGAGCTGGCGCGTGAAGGAGCATTCTGGATAGTTCGAGCAGCCGACGAAGGCGCCGAACTTGCCGAGCTTCAGCGACAGATTGCCTGTGCCGCATTTCGGGCAGATGCGCGGATTGGAGCCGTCCTCGCGCGCCGGAAACACCAGCGGCGCCAGTTCCTCGTTCAGCGCATCGAGCACGTCGGTGACGCGCAATTCCTTGATGTCGGCGACCGCGCCGGAAAAATCCTTCCAGAAATCGCGCAGAACATCCTTCCAGGCGAGCTTGCCGTCGGAAATCTCGTCGAGCTTTTCCTCCAGCGACGCGGTGAAATCGTACTCCACATAGCGCTCGAAGAAGCTTTCCAGGAAGGCCGACAGCAAACGTCCCTTGGCCTGCGGCACCAGCCGGCGCTTGTCGATGGCGACATAGTCGCGGTCCTCGAGCGTCTTCAGGATGGCCGTATAGGTCGAGGGCCGGCCGATGCCGAGCTCTTCCAGCTTCTTGATCAGCGATGCCTCGGAATAGCGCGGCGGCGGCTCGGTGGTGTGCTGGGTGGCGTTGATCGCGCGGCGGGAAAGCTGCTCGCCGGCGCGTATCTCCGGCAGGCGGCGGTTTTCCTCGTCTTCGGCGTCGTCGTCCTTCTGGTCGGTATAGGCGGCAATGAAGCCGTCGAAGCGCACGACCGACCCCACGGCGCGAAGCTCCGCGGTGCGGGCGCCGTTGATCGCCTCTATCTCGACCGTGGTGCGCTCGATTTCGGCGGACTGCATCTGGCTGGCGATGGCGCGCTTCCAGATCAGTTCGTAGAGCCGCGCCTGGTCGGCATCGAGATATTGCCGCACCGATGCCGGGGTGCGCGAGAAATCGGTCGGGCGGATCGCTTCGTGCGCTTCCTGCGCATTCTTGGCCTTGGCCGTATAGAAACGCGGCTTTTCCGGCAGGTATTTGGCGCCGAACTCCTTGGCGATGGCGTCGCGGGCGGCCGAGATCGCCTCGGGCGCCATCTGCACGCCGTCGGTTCGCATATAGGTGATCAGGCCAGCCGTCTCGCCGCCAATGTCCATGCCTTCATAGAGCCTCTGCGCCACCTGCATGGTGCGCGTCGCCGAGAAGCCGAGCCCGGAGGAGGCGGCCTGCTGCAGCGTCGATGTGGTGAAGGGCGGGCCGGGGTTGCGCTTGGTCGGCTTGGCTTCCACCGACAGCGCCTTGAACGCGGCGCCTTCGAGCATGGCCTTGATGTCGTCGGCCTGCGCCTTGTTGGAGATATCGAGCTTCTGCAGCTTCTTGCGCTCGAAAGCGGTTAGCCGTGCCTCGAAGGTCTCGTTGCGCGGCGTGCCGAGAATGGCCGCGATGTTCCAGTATTCCTCGCGGATGAAGCGCTCGATCTCTGATTCGCGGTCGCAGACAAGGCGCAGCGCGACCGACTGCACGCGGCCGGCCGAACGCGCGCCCGGCAGCTTGCGCCACAAGACCGGCGACAGGGTAAAGCCGACGAGATAGTCCAGCGCCCGGCGGGCGAGATAGGCATCGACCAGCGGCGCATCGATCTGGCGAGGATTGGCCATCGCTTCCAGCACAGAAGCCTTGGTGATGGCGTTGAAGACGACGCGGCTGACCGGCTTGTCCTTCAGCGCGCGCTTCTGCTTCAGCACTTCCAGCACATGCCACGAAATGGCTTCACCCTCGCGATCCGGGTCGGTGGCGAGGATCAGGCCGTCGGCGCTCTTGACGGCGTTGGCGATGTCGGTGAGGCGCTGGCCCGAGGCGGTATCGACCGCCCAGGACATGGCGAAGTCCTCGTCCGGCCGCACCGAACCATCCTTGGCCGGCAAATCGCGGACGTGACCGAACGATGCGAGAACCTTGTAGTTCCTGCCGAGATATTTGTTGATTGTCTTAGCCTTGGCCGGCGATTCGACGACGACGACGTCCATGAGGTCTCTTATCTCTGTGAAGCGCCGGAAGAATTCCGCTGCGCGCGACGAAATCTCGTTTCTGTTTGTCGCTCACATGGCCGCGCTTTTGCATCCGGTCAAGGGGAAGCGCCCAAATTGCGAGGCCGCCGGCAGCAATACACTCTTAGAGTGTATGGAGAAAATCACAGAATTTCGATCGGGGCAGGTAATGGGCCGGAGAGGCGGAAAAATGGCCGGATCGACTCGTTATGAGGAGGAAGTCTCATTGGATATGGAGCCACGGTGAAGGTCCATCGGAACTGGCCGCCTGTCGCATGGAGGCATGCAAGGCGGCCAGTGTATCTCCCGCCGGCAGGCGGGAAGGGACGTTGAGGCTCAGTCCGCCTTGACGATATGCCAGACCTCGCCGACGCCATCGCCGTTCGCATCGCCGGCCTTCTTGTCCTTGACGAAGGTGTAGACCGGCTTGCCGTCATAGGCCCACATCTTGGTGCCGTCGGTACGGTCGACGACGCTCCATTCGTCGTCGGCCTTGGCGCCGGCCTCGGCCTTCAGCGGCGGCCAGTTGGCGGCGCATTTGTCGTAGCAATTGGTCTTGCCCTTCTCGTCCTTGTCGTAGGTGTAGAGCGTCATGCCATTGGCGTCGGTGTAGATCTTGGTGCCATTGACCTCGGCTTCCTTCCACGCCTCGGCGGCGAAGGAGGCGGCGGTGCTGAGCAGGAGCGCGGCGAGCCCCACGGTTATGGTTTTCATGAAAATCTCCCTGGCTGATCGGAGACACGCGTGAAATCGCGGCCTCGTTGTGACAACGCCTGCGGGCATGTTTTCTTCCCGTGCATGCGAATTGCAGTCCGCCTGACGGTAACAATTGCAGGTGGCCGGCCGTATTCGGGTGACGCAGCTGGATTTCGGGCCGGCTTGATCGCGGGGCTGGCGAATGGTTGCGACAGAATGGTGATTGGCTAACAGCTTGGCGCATCGCTATATCGGCGCTGAACAGGCGGAGTTCTGGAATGGCATTGGATATCGGCTATGTCAGCGCGGTGGGCGCGGGCGCCATCTCGTTCCTGTCGCCTTGCGTCCTGCCGCTGGTGCCGCCCTATCTCTGCTATATGGCCGGTGTGTCGGTCGACGACTTTCGCGGCAATGCCGGCGTGACGGCAAGGCAGGGCGCGCGCGGCGCGTTGCTGGCATCCTCGATCGCTTTTGTGCTCGGCTTTTCGACCGTCTTCGTGGCACTGGGTGCTGGCGCCTCGACCATCGGCCGGTTGCTGCGCGTCTGGCAGGAGCCGCTGGCGATGGGCGCCGGCGTGCTGATCATCCTGATGGGTCTGAATTTCCTCGGCATCCTGCGCATTCCGCTCCTGTCGCGCGAGGCGCGCTTCCAGTCGCAGGGCAAACCGGCGAGTGCTATCGCCGCCTATGTCATGGGGCTGGCCTTTGCCTTCGGCTGGACGCCCTGCATCGGCCCGGTGCTGGGCCCGATCCTGACGCTGGCCGGAGGCCGCGAGACGGTCGGCGAGGGCGCGCTGCTGCTCGCCGCCTATTCGCTCGGCCTCGGCATTCCGTTCCTGATCGCTGCCCTGTTCTCCGGCGCCTTCATGCGCTTCCTCGGCAAATTCCGCGTCCATCTCGGCCGCGTCGAAAAGGCCATCGGCGCGCTGCTGGTCGTGGCCGGCGTGTTTTTCCTCACCGGTGGCGTGCAGACCGTATCGTACTGGCTGCTGGAGAATTTCCCGGTGCTGGGGCGGTTGGGATAACGATCCCAACACCCGCTGATTAAGAGTCAGCTGCTCTGCCGCCTCACCGGAATTTAACCGCATTGGTGCAGCATGGCGCCCCTGCTAGCATGATTTGATTCCCAGCCCTTTCATACGGTTGTCCATCCATGAACCAGAGATCCTGCCTGTCCGTCATCCTCGCCGCCGGGGAGGGCACGCGCATGAAGAGCGCGCTGCCGAAGGTGCTGCACCAGATCGCCGGACTGCCGATGGTCGCGCATGTGGTGAAGGCCGCCGAAGCCGCCGGTGCGAGCAGCGAGGCGATCGTGATCGGCCACGGCGCGGAAGAAATGCGCAAGGCGGTGGCGAAGTTCGCGCCGAAGGCAGAGACCTTCGTACAGGAGAAGCGTCTTGGAACGGCGCATGCCGTGTTGGCCGCTCGCGAAGCGATATCAAAGGGTTATGACGATATCCTGGTGATGTTCGGTGACACGCCTCTGATTGATGCGGATGCACTGACCGCAGCGCGGTTCAGGCTCGCGGAAGGCGCGGCTGTCGTGGTGATCGGCTTTCGTCCGCCCAATCCGACCGGCTATGGCCGGCTGATCGAAAAAGGCGGCAAGTTGACCGCCATCCGGGAGGAGAAGGACTGCAGCGCGGAGGAACGCAAGATTGGTTTCTGCAATGCCGGCATGATGGCGGTGGCCGGCGCGCAGGCGTTGAAGCTGCTCGATGCCGTCGGCAACAAGAATGCCAAGGGCGAGTACTATCTGACCGACATTGTCGAGATCGCCAGGGCGCAGGGCCTCGACGTGGTTGCCACCGAAGCCAGCTTCGAAAGCGCGCTCGGCATCAACAATCGGGTCGAACTGGCACAGGCCGAGGCCATCTGGCAGGCACGCCGCAGGCACGAGGCCATGCTGTCTGGCGTGACGCTGATCGCGCCGGAAACCGTGTACTTTTCGCACGACACCGAAATCGGCGCCGACACGATCGTCGAACCCAATGTCTGGTTTGGCCCGGGCGTGAAGGTGGCTTCCGGCGCGAAGATCCATGCTTTCAGCCATATCGAGGGCGCCACCATCGCCTCCAACTGCGATGTCGGCCCGTTCGCGCGGCTGCGGCCGGGCGCCGATCTCAGGACCAAGGCGAAAGTCGGCAATTTCTGCGAGGTCAAGCAGGCCGTCGTCGAGGAGGGCGCCAAGGTCAACCATCTGACCTATATCGGCGACGCGCGCGTCGGCGCGGGCGCCAACATCGGCGCCGGCACCATCACCTGCAACTATGACGGCTATTCGAAATTCTTCACCGATATCGGCGAGGGCGCCTTTGTCGGCTCGAATTCCTCGTTGGTGGCGCCGGTCACCATCGGCAAGGGTGGCTATATCGCCTCGGGCAGCGTCATCACCGAAAGCGTGCCCGACGACGCCCTGGCCTTCGGCCGCGCCCGCCAGAAGACCATTCCCGGCAAGGGCAAGGAGTTACGTGAGCGCTTCGCCTCGGCCGCGGCGGCGAAGAAGAAAGCTGCCGGGTAATCAGCCGGCACTTTTAGCCGAAAGCGGCGGTGACTTCGATCTTGCCGACGATTGCCTTGTTGAACTCGGGCAAGTCCTCGGCTGGTATCCAATATTCCAAATGGGCCCGGCTACCGGCCTGCTCAATCGGGTAGCCTTCGAGGAAGCTCTTGAGTACTTCGAATCTGGTCACAAAGCCGGAACCGCTAGCGGGAACATTCCAGTCGCGGGCGATCTGGACGGCATAGGCCTCGGACAGGACCGGGTAGAAAATCGGCTGGTCGGGTAATCGGGGCGGAAATTCGTTCATCCCCGACTCCTTGATCAGCTTCAACTCTTGCGGCCCAACCGGTCGCCACAGTGTTATTGTATCATCAGCTTCGCTCATGGACGAAATAGAACAGCCGAAAGTCGCCTACGCAACCCACAGATAAACGATCCGCCCAAGCGCGCCGAGAAGCAGCGCGAAGGCCGCCAGCGACTGGATGAAGAACCCAGGATAGCGCTTCAGCGGCGCCTGTAGATACCCGACGAAATAGGCGACGCGGCCGATCAGCCAGACAAGACCGATGCCGGCGGCCCAGGCTGGACTCCAGTAGATCGCGAACAGCCACATGGACGGCAGGAAGACCGGTATCCACTCCACAGTGTTCAGATGCGCGCGGATGGCGCGCTCGAGCAGAGGATCGCCAGTCATGGTGGGCGCCAGAATTCCGGTCCTGGAATGGGTTCGGGCCACTGTCAGCGCCATGCCGAATAAGGTCAGGCCGCACAACAGTGTGACGATCGATACGGCGTAATACTGTTCCATCCCGGTCTCCTTCCCTTGTTGTCGTTCGCGGTGGCAAAAATGTACAGCATCCTGCCGGCCGAAAAACCGAACAATTGCGGTAACCGGATTGCAAGAGCGGTCTGTCATGGTGCATCCCTGCAAAAACGTCCGTTACAGCGGACGAAATGCATTGTGACTTTCACGGCGGGCCGGCCATCCCTAAATAGCGCTGGTTTTCCATGGGGAATCGGGGACTGTCCGTATGTGCGGTATCGTTGGAATCGTCGGCCATTCGCAGGTTGCGCCGCTCATCGTCGACGCCCTGAAGCGGCTTGAATATCGCGGCTATGATTCGGCCGGTGTGGCCACTATCGAGAAGGGCGCGCTTGGCCGCCGCCGCGCCGAGGGTAAGCTGGTCAACCTCGAACGCCGGCTGAAGGACGAACCGCTCGACGGCACGATCGGCATCGGCCACACGCGCTGGGCCACGCACGGCGTGCCCAACGAGACCAATGCGCATCCGCATTTTTCTGATGGCGTCGCCATCGTCCACAACGGCATTATCGAGAATTTCGCCGAACTGCGCGATGAACTGACCCGCGACGGCTATGCATTCTCCTCGCAGACCGACACCGAAGTCGTCGCTCATCTGGTGGCGCGCGAACTGGCCAAAGGGCTGAAGCCGGTCGAAGCCGCGCACAATGCGCTGAAGCGGCTTTCGGGCGCCTTCGCGCTGGCGATCATGTTCAAGGGTGACGAGGACCTGATCGTCGGCGCCCGCAACGGCCCGCCGCTGGCCGTCGGCCATGGCGACGGCGAGATGTTTTTGGGCTCGGACGCCATCGCGCTGGCGCCGTTCACCAATTCGATCACCTATCTCGAGGATGGCGACTGGGCGGTGGT
>NZ_JAFKIC010000284.1 GCF_017306585.1 Mesorhizobium sp.
TCGGCAAGGCCTATTTCGGCTTCACCGACGAGGAGCTGAAGCAGATCGACAAATATGTCCGGGACAACACCGTCGAGCGTTTCGGGCCGGTGCGTTCGGTGCGGGCCAACCGCGACAACGGGCTGGTGCTGGAAGTCGCCTTCGAGGGGCTCAACCGTTCGACCCGCCATAAATCGGGCGTCGCCATGCGCTTCCCCAGGATCTCACGGCTGCGCTGGGACAAGCCGGCCAACGAGGCCGACCGCATCGAGACGCTGCAGGCTTTGCTTCGGGAGAGCTAGGGCAATTCCAGCAAAAGTGCGAAGCGGTTTTGCGTCCGGAATTGCGTAAAAAAACAAAACTTAGAGCGGGTCAGCGATTCTATCAAACGCTGAACCGCTCTAGGGCAATTCCAGCAAAAGCGCGAAGCGGTTTTGCGTTCGGAAATTGCTTCAAAAACAAATCGATAGGGCATTACCGGCGATTCCCGTTTTCGCCGGAAATGCTCTAATCGACGGCCGGCACGGAATGGTGCTCGTGCATGAAGGTCCACTGGCCTGATATCTTGCGCAAACCGATGGTCAGGCGGAAATCAAGATCGCTGGAGCCGGCCTCAGTCACCAGGACGCAGCGCATCAGCGCGAAGGCGAATGCCACGTCGGCGCCCGCCATGACGGTCAGATCGACGATATCGAAGACCGGCGGCTGCGGGGACGCGCCGAAGAACAGCGGCCAGGTTTCGCGGTAGGCGTCGATCCCCCTGCACTGAAGCGGCGGCGGCACGTCGAACATGACGAAGTCGGGCGAATGATGGCGCAGTATCCCATCGATGTCCTTGCGGCGCACCGCGTCGGCCCATTGTTCGATCAGTTCGCGAACCTGTCCGGCGTCATGCGTCTGCGAGGTCGTCATTTCAGCGATGCTCCCACAGCAGGCCCTATTACGGCTCGATCGACACCCTTATCTCGTAGATGTTGACCGCCTTGCCCTGTTTATCGAAATCGGAGTTGATGGCGATGGTTCCGGCCGAGCCCGGATGCTTGTCGGGGAACTGCACATCGAACAGATATTCGTTGCGCTGCTGGCCGACGGCGTAGCGCTTGCGGCCGCAGTCGCCGAGCTCGCCGAAATTGCAGTCGACGGATATCTGCGTGTCCTTGCCGTCCTCGGCGCGGGCGATGATGTCGAACACGGCATGCTTGCCGGCGAGCTTCTCCAGCACGCCCTGCCCGACGTCGAAGGCGATCGCCGAACCGGAGGGGCCGGACTGGATGCGCAGCACCTGCCCAGCGTCGTCCTTCATCACCTCGGCCTTGGCGTCCGACGGCGCGGCAACATGGGTCGGGTCGGCCGGCGAGAACACATTGATCCAGTTGCGGGACTGATCCGTCGCGCCTGGTTTAGCCGGCGCATTGGCGCCGTCGGCGGGGGTAAAGTCGTCGTCAGAGACGGTTGGCGGCGCCTCGGGCGGCGCCGTATTAAGCTGCGCGGCGCTCTTGAACACGCCGGTCTGCACGGCGAAAAACACCCCGATGCCGATCGCCGCCAGCAGCGTCACCGTGAAGAAGATGGCGGTCAGCGGCAGGCGCCGCCCACGAATGCGGCGCTCGTCGCGATCGGGCGCCACTTCGGCCGCGGCACCCGGCGCTGCGGGCATCGCCATGTCGATGGCCGGCGCACCCGGAAGGGTAGCGTCCGGCATGATGTCTGGAACGACCGGCAGCACACGAGAGCGCGGCGCGTCGGATGCAGGCTGCGCCGGTCCGTTGACGGCGACAGCCGGCGATGGGGTCTTCCGGCCGATCTCGACCGCCGGCGCCGCGCCGGACGCCGGTGCGGCCATCGGAACATCGATCTGCGGCGCGATGTCAGGCACCGCCGGCAGGAACTCGGATTCGATTTCGGTGATCTTCTCCTGGATCGCCTTGCGGCGCTTGATGGCGACTTCCACGGTCACACTGGGATTGGCCTGGAGCGCCCGGTCGAGCGCGGCAAAGGCCGACCGATAGACCCTCTCGCGGAACGCGCGGTCCTCGGCATTGCCCTTTTCCAAGGCGTTCCGGATCGCTTTTTCGATCGCGTCCAAGCGGGATCCCTCTGCACACCAGCCCAACTTGCCATGATCGTTAGCCTCAGCCGACCAATCAATCAACGGGCGAGCGCGTCATTCTGCCCTGTCCCGGTGTCCAAAGTCCATTACGGCGGCATTCCGTCAACAAAATCAGCATGTTTTCGTCGATTTTCGCGAGCCGGACGGCATGGGACAGCCGGCTACGCCATCTTCCCGCCGGTCGGGAAAGCCACACCGGCCGGGTTTTGCCGGGTGATACGGCCGCCGGCGCAAGACCTCGCACGATTTGCCAAGTCGCATCTTGAATTCGCGGCCGGTTGAGTCTATCACCCAGCCCATCTTGGAGGCCTCGGCCTCCCGGGCCGCTTTAGCTCAGTTGGTAGAGCACATCATTCGTAATGATGGGGTCGCGTGTTCGAGTCACGCAAGCGGCACCAAATCTTTCAAGAGCTTCAACCGGCTTATGATGCCATCAATCCCGTCGGATTGGTGAGTGAATTTCCGCACCTCGATCCGGGCAACGGTTGCCAAGGTCACTCTCGGCTGTTTTTACCGGAAGTTCTTCCGGACAAGTCCATGATGCGGCAATGCGTGCTGGCGACACTGGAGGCGAATGCCCGATGGCAGGAGACGACGACGATGCGCTCGGCCAGCCGTACAAGCAGCCGTTTTAGGATGCGTTCTCCCTGGTCGTCGTCCAGGTGCTCCGTCGGTTCGTCCAGCAGCACGACCGGCATGGGAGAAAGCCAGGCGCGCGCGAGATTGATGCGTTGCGCCTCCCCCAGCGAAAACTGCTCCTGCCGGATCCAGGCATCCAACCCGCCGGCATCGCGTATGCGGCCATCCATCTCGACGGCCTCCAGCGCGCGCCATAGCGCCGCGTCCGGCATGGCGCCGGCAAAGAGATTGGCGCGGACAGTGTCCTCGATGATGACCGCGTCATGCAGGACGAGTGTGCAGAAAGCTCTCCGCGCGTCCGCCGTCACCATCTGGCCGCCGCTGTCGAATCGGTCCGCGCCGATCCAACCGGCGATCTGCTTGAGCAGGCTGGTCTTTCCCGAGCCGCTAGCGCCCACAAGCACCAGCGGTCGGCCCGCCTTGAGCACGAGTTCCATCGTCGGTCCAAGCGCCCTGCCGTCCGGCGCCCGGCGCTGCAGCGCGTCATGGCACAGCAGGCGCGGCCCCTGCAATTCCTTCGCGGACGGGCCCGTGAAGGCGTTCCGGGTCCACTTGCCGATCTCCGTACGCGCGGCATTGCGGCGAAGCACCGCCACTAGCATGCGCGAGGCGCCGTTCAATGTTTCAGCCAGTGCCAGCCAGGAGAAGCCAAGCAGCATGGGCAGGAGCAACTCCGTCCCTTGACGGCCACCGAACCAGGCTGCGGCCATGACACTTATGCCGGCGAGCGGCCCCAGGGCGGCGCAGAGCGCATCGAGCCGAGCCTGAAGGCGGCGCAGCGCGACGATTTCGGCATCCGCGACCGACAGTGCCGCAAGCGCTTCGGCGCATTCCTGGCGCCAGGCACCTTCTGCCTTGAGTGGGACGGCTGACGCCATGGCACTGCCGAGCCGGCCCGCGCCCACGCGGCGCGATGACCTGACGCGTTTCCATGCCATGGCGCCAGCCCCTGCCATCCTCTTCCCCTCCAGCAGGATGGCCAACACCAGAAGCGCGACCGGCACCAGCGATAGCGGCGCGACCATCGCCGATGCCCCGAGCAGGATGACGAGGCCACAGCCCAGCGTCAGCGCCGGCAAGCCGGCGCGCAGTCTCGCATAGTCCAAATCCTCAACATCATCGAGATAGTCGGCCAGCCGCGCATCGTCTCCGAACTGCCATCCCGCCAGCCGCACATTCAATGCCGCCGCCATGGCCCCGAAGAGTTCGACCCGGTGCGTGACCTGGTCGTTGAGCGCGGCCCTGTGGCCAGCCAGCCTCTCACCATAACGAGCGGCCGTGCGGCTTACTGCGAACAGCCTGATGAGTGCCGCCGGGATATGGAAATTGAAGGTGAAGGCGGCCGTGGAAAGGCCGGCGATCGCCACAGAACCCAGCAGCCAGGCAGAGACGCCTCCCAGCAATATGCCCGAGATGAGCGCGATGAAGGCAAAGAGCGTCGCCAGCCGCCACGATTTGCGGCTGGCGGACCGGACGGGCGCGCTCATGCCGCCACCTCGATGGCATTCGCGGGCGTCAGATCGATGGTCGTATCCGCCACCGCGGCGAGATCGCGGTCGTGCGTGGCCACGATGACCAGACGTGACCGCGAAATGGCAAGCAGCGCGCGCCGAACCGCTTGCGCCGTCTCCTGGTCGAGTTTCGCCGTCGGCTCGTCGGCCAGCACGGTGCCCTCGCCAAGCAGGGCGCGGACAACCGCGATGCGCAGGCGCTGCCCGCCGGACAAATTGGTTCCACCCCTGTCCAGCTTCGTCTCCAGGCCGCCCGGCAGCAGCACGTCGTCGAGCAGGCCGATCGCGCCGGCTGCGTCCTGCAGGTGGTTCTGATCAGGCGTGGCCAGGTTCCAGGAGAGGGCGCTGGCAAGCGTTCCCTCCGGCACATGGCTGTCGGCTGAAACCCAGGAGATTCGGCTGTCCACGGGTTGCCAGGCGTCGAGCGAACCGGTCGTTTCAAGCCCTGCAAGTCTTCGCAGCAAGGTCGACTTCCCCGCGCCGCTCGGGCCGACAATGGCGATGAGCCCTCGCGCGGGCGGTGTGAGGCGCAGGCGATCGAGAACAGGCAGGCTCTTCGCCGTTGGTGGCTCCGCGTCCAGCAACCGGTCAAGCGCCGCGGCCGCGGCAAGACCTTCCGCCTTCGCATGGTATTGTTCGGCGAAACGCCGGAACGGCGCGAAATATTCCGGAGCGATCATCAGGATGAAGAGGCTCTGCCAGAGCGCCAGACTGGAGAAGCCAGGTATCATCGCGAGCTTCAGATGGCCAAGACCCAGGAAGACCGCGAGGATGGCGATCGAAAGCGAAGCAAAGAAATCGATGATGCCGGCATTGACGAAAGCGATGCGCAGCACCCCCATGGTCCTGTCGGCATAGGCTTGCAGCCGGCTCGCCAACTTGGCGTCTTCCTCGGCCGTCGCATGGTTGGCAAGGATCGTCGGCAGCGTGCGGATGCGGTCGGCGAACTGGCTCGCCAACCGCCCGAAGGCGCGCTCCTGCTCGTCGGCACGGCGGCGGATCGCGTCGCCCACCAGTGCGAAGAACACTATCATCACAGGCGTCAGACAGATGACCAGAAGCGCCGCCTGCCAGGAGACGACGAACAGTGCGGCGGCCGCAAGCAGCGGTCCAACCCCCATCATCATGCTGGCCACGCGGTGACCGACGACGAGACCGGCAACCGCCTCCGGGTGACGCTGCATCGAGATGACGACGATGCCGATCGGCAGCGCCTGCAACTGCCGTGCCGGCAGGTTGTCGAGCCGCGCGCCAGCCTGTTCGCGCAACCCCACCGAAACCATGTGCTCGGCTGATGCCTGCGCGGTGTCCGACACGAAGCCGGCGACACAGGCGGCCAGCAGAAATGCAGGCATTGCCGCGACCAGCCATGGGTCGATCGGAGCGCCCATCACCAACCGCCCCCCAGCCATGGCTGCCGACGCCGCAAGGCCGAGGCGCATCGCGATACAGACGGACTGAAGCGCAAGAAGGCGGCCGAGCCAACGCCTGGCCAGTCCGCTGCCCGCTTCAAGTGCCCGGAAGCGCATCGCTGCCGGAAATGCTTGTGCTGATGCGACTGGTGTTTCCATGGACGCCTTGTTGCACGCGGCGAGATGAAGGGAATTGATCCAGATCAAATCGCCCGCATCGGCGATGGGCTACGAACGGGGTATCCAGAAAGGATGCTTCCATGCCCGACTTCCTGCTTGTCGACCTGTCCCGGCTGCAATTCGCGCTGACCGCCCTCTACCATTTCCTGTTCGTTCCGCTGACACTGGGTCTCTCCATCCTGATCGCCATGATGGAGACCGTCTACGTCATGACCCGCCGCACCATCTGGCGCGACATGACGAAATTCTGGGGCGTGCTTTTCGGCATCAACTTCGCCCTCGGCGTCGCCACCGGCATCACCATGGAATTCCAGTTCGGCATGAACTGGGCCTACTATTCCCATTATGTCGGCGACGTGTTCGGCGCGCCTCTCGCCATCGAGGGGCTGATGGCCTTCTTCCTCGAGGCCACTTTCGTCGGGCTGTTCTTCTTCGGGTGGGACAGGCTCTCGGCCAGGGGCCATATGACCGTCACCTGGCTGATGGCGCTCGGCACCAATTTCTCCGCGCTGTGGATCCTGATCGCCAATGGCTGGATGCAGAACCCGGTCGGTTCGGCCTTCAACCCGGACACGATGCGGATGGAAGTCACCGACTTCATGGCCGTGATCTTCAACCCGGTTGCGCAGGCGAAGTTCGTGCACACCGTTTCGGCCGGCTATGTCTGCGCCGCCACCTTCGTGCTGGGTGTGTCGGCCTGGTACCTGCTGCACGGACGCCATGTGCAGCTCGCCAAGCGCTCCTTCGTCATCGCATCGGCCTTCGGCCTGGCCTCGGCGCTTTCCGTCATCGTGCTCGGCGACGAAAGCGGCTACGCGCTGACCGACAACCAGAAAATGAAGCTCGCGGCGATCGAGGCGATGTGGGAGACCGAGCCGGCGCCGGCGCCCTTCACCGCGTTCGGCATCCCGAGCCAGCGCGACCGCGAGACGCATTTCGCGATCCGCATCCCCTGGGTGATGGGCATCATCGGCACACGTTCGGTCGACAAGCAGATCGACGGCATAGACGAGCTCGTCGCCCATGCGGAAACGCGCATCCACAATGGCATGGGTGCTTATGACGCGCTGGAGAAGATCAAGGCGGACCGCAATGACACGGTCGCCCGCGCCGCCTTCGAGGCCAGTTCCAGGGACCTGGGCTACGCGCTGCTGCTCAAGCAATATCTGGCGGATCCCAGACAAGCGAGCGAGCAGCAGATCAAGGACGCGGCCTGGTCGACCGTGCCCTACGTGCCGCTGCTGTTCTTCAGCTTCCGGCTGATGGTCGCCTGCGGCTTTGCGCTGGCCGCGCTCTTCGCGGTTTCCTTGTGGCACACGACGCGGGAGACGGAGGCTCCACGCTGGCTGTTCCGCGCGGCCCTGTTCGCCATGCCTTTGCCGTGGATCGCCATCGAGGTCGGCTGGTTCGTGGCGGAGTTTGGCCGCCAGCCCTGGATCATCGACGGGGTGCTGCCGACGTTTCTCGCCACATCGGAGCTGGGCGTCACGGACCTCCTGCTCACGATCGCCGGCTTCACGCTCGTCTACGGCGTGCTCGCCGTGATCGAAGTCAGGCTGATGCTGGCGGCTATCCGCAAGGGACCCGAAATCGCAAGCGTCATCGACGACCTGCGCCCCAACGCCGACCCGGCGCTGCAACCCGCAGAGTGAACAAGGATCACCGAGATGATCGACTTTCTCTTCGACTACGAAACGCTGCGTGTGATCTGGTGGATTCTGCTCGGAATCCTGTTGATCGGCTTCGCCGCCACCGATGGTTTCGACATGGGGGTCGGCGCGCTGCTGCCCTTCGTCGCCAGGACCGACATCGAGCGGCGCGTGGCGATCAACACGATCGGTCCTGTCTGGGAGGGCAACCAGGTATGGTTCATCCTTGGCGGCGGCGCCATCTTCGCGGCATGGCCGGCGCTCTACGCGGTGAGCTTCTCGGGCTTCTACCTCGCCATGTTCCTGGTTCTGCTGTCGCTGATCATGCGGCCGGTTGCGTTCAAGTACCGTTCGAAACGCCCGGATCCCGTCTGGCGGGCACGCTGGGACTGGGCGCTGTTCATCGGCGGCGCGGTGCCGGCGCTGATCTTCGGCGTCGCCGTCGGCAATACGTTGCAAGGCGTGCCCTTCCATTTCACGCCGGATCTGCGCCCGATCTATGAAGGCAGCCTGTTCGGCCTGCTCAATCCGCTGGCGCTCTATTGCGGCCTGGTGTCCGTGGCCATGCTGGTCACCCACGGCGCCGCCTGGCTCGCCTTCAAGGCGGAAGGCACGGTCGCCGACCGCGCCCGCGCCGTTGGGGCGAGATCGGCGGTGATCACCGCGCTGCTTTTCGCCGGGGGCGGCGTGCTGGTTTGGCTCGGGCTACTTGGCGGCTACCGTGTGTCCTCGCCAGTCGCCTGGGGCGGGCCGTCCAATCCGCTGCTCAAGACGGTCGTCGCTGACAGCGGGGCCTGGCTCGCCAATTTCGAGGCTCATCCGCTGCTTTGGATCGTGCCGGCGCTCGGTGTCGTCGCGCCCCTGCTTGCCGCGCTCGGCTTCCGGGCGAGACGCGAAGGCTGGACCTTCCTCGCCTCCAAGCTCGGCGTGGCCATGATCATCGCAACGGTCGGCATCGCCATGTTCCCGATCCTGCTGCCCTCCAGCAGCAATCCCGGCCATTCGCTCGCGGTCTTCGACGCCTCATCGAGCCGCGCAACCCTTCGCAACATGCTGATCGCCACGGTGATCTTCATGCCGCTCATTCTCGCCTACACCGGCTGGGTCTACCGGGTCCTGTGGGGCAAGGTCGGCGAGAAAAGCGTCGAGAAGGCCGGTTCGTCGGCCTACTGATATCAAAGGAGCTCCGGTCATGTGGTATTTCGCGTGGATCCTCGGCCTTGGCCTTGCCGCCTCCGTCGGCATCCTCAATGCGCTCTGGTACGAACTGCGCACCGTGCGCGAGGAGCCGGCCAAGGACACCGTCGTCCTGCCCACACCCTGACCCTCGCCGCGGCGGAGGACCACCATGAGCGATCCCAGCCCAGGAGTGCTGCGCGCTCCGGCCGATCTGAAGCGCGCCCATGCCCGGATGCTCGCGCTTTGTCACATGCTCGAGGACATCGCCGACGGTCTGCCGGCGCGGGTCGACCCCTTCCGGTGCCTTGCGGTGGCGGCCAATCTCGTGCCGGTGCTGCAGCAGTGCCATCGCTTCGAGGAAGAGATCGTCTTCCCGGCCTTCGCTAGTCTCCAGGACGCAGACCGCATCGTCGCACGGCTCAAGCTCGAACATCTGGAGGACGATTGCGCGGCCGCCGATCTGAGCGAACTGCTGCTTGCCCATGGCCATGGCAGGCCGATCGATAACCCGGAGGCGCTGGGCTACATGCTGCGCGCGCTGTTCGAGCCGATGCGGCGCCACATCGCCTTCGAGCGCGACCACATCCTGCCCGGGATTCTCGGCCGGCACCAGGCTTTAGGCTAGTCCCCTGCGCGCGCGGCCAGGCGCGCAAGATCGTCGATGACGATGTGGCGGTTGTTGTCGATGCGGATGACGTTCTCGCCCCGCAACCGCGTCAACTGGCGGCTCACGGTCTCGATGGTAAGGCCGAGGAAATCCGCGATGTCGGCGCGCGACAGCGGCAGGTCGAAGGCCGCGGCGCGATGCTCGGGCCCGGCCGCAGGATCGATATTGCGCGCGATCATAAGCAGGAAGCTGGCGATCTTCTCGGCGGCGGTCTTGCGCCCAAGCGCCGCCATCCAGTCGCGCGCCTGGTCAAGCTCACGCAGCTTCTGTTCGAGCAGGCGATGCTGGAGGTCCGGCTGCTCCACCATCATCCGCTCCAGCGCCTGGCGCGGGAAAGAGCAAAGCTCGACATCGGTGGCGGCTTGCGCGCTCAATCTGCTCTCGGCCTCGAACGGCCGCCCCAGGAAATCGGGCGCGAATTGCAGGCCGACGATCTGCTGGCGGCCATTGGACAATGTCTTGGTCAGCTTCACCACGCCGGACAGAACATTCGAGAACCGTTCGACATTTCCCCCGTCGCTGACGAGTTCCTTGCCGGCCTCTGCCTTGTGCCGTCTCGTCGACCGGGCGAGCGTTGCAAGCTGCTCGGAATTGAGCGCGCCGCAAACCCCGCGATGCCGCGCCTCGCATGAAGCGCAGAGAACAGGAACGCCTTTGGTGTGAATATCGTCGCGCACGATGGAGCATCTATAGTGTGCGGGCCGCGCATCGGCAACGCGTTACAAACACCAACCGCGATAACGCCCGTAGTGGACGCCATTCTGCTACGTGAGGGCCAACAACCGGCGTCGACTTGGTTGCCGCCAGATTCCATGGTTGGCCCGCAATCAGATATTTGGTGATTTCGACCTGTTCTGATCCCGACGCATGGCGCCGGCAGCCGTGCGATGCCTGGCCTGGCCTCATGCAGGCCCAACCATTCGCCATTGTCGGAAAACCGATTCTGGTATGAAATGGATGGCCTCAGCATGGGAGGTCGAAATGCCCAATACTTTCAAGACCGGAGACGTCGTCAAGCTGAAGTCGGGAGGCCCCAAGATGACGGTCAGCGATGGCGCCGCTTCCGGCATGTATCTGTGCCATTGGTTCAACAAGGATGGCGATGTATGGACCCCGCAGCACGCGGGCTTCAAACCGGATCAACTGGTCGCCGCCGACTGATCGACGGGCTCGCCGCCGTCCGCCGCTGGATGTCGGCCTGGGCTGAATTTGGACGCGCCTCGAATCGCTGGTCTCCCGGGACAGCGGCGAGCGGTCGTCGCCGGCAATCGAAGGCCCGGTGCGGGCGACCGACGGATTTTGCGCGGCACGGCGTTTAACGGTTGAAGCGCGACCATGGCATGGGCCGTGGCGGCGCACCAACCGGAGACGCCTAGCATGATACGCCGTACGATCCTTGCCGCTGCCTTGAGCCTGCTGACCTCCGCGGCGCTGGCCCAGACGGCGACACCACCGCCGGCCACCACGCCACCCGCAGCAACGCCGCCCGCGGCCGCTGCCCCCGCCGCCAAGTCCGAACTCACCCTGGCCAAGTTCCAGAAGCGGCGCGAAAAGGCGATCATGGCCGCCGACACGGATGGCGACGGCAAGATCAGCCTGCAGGAATGGGAGGCCTTCCAGGCCAAGCGCAACGTCAAGGGCGACCCCGCCAAGTCGTTCGCGCGCATCGATACCAACCATGACGGTTTCATCGACAAGGCGGAGCTCGATGCCTTCTTCGCTAAGCGCTTCGCCAAGCTGGACAAGAATGGCGACGGCGTCCTGACGGCCGACGAATTGCCAGGCCACAAATCCGCTCCCAAGCCGGAGCAATGACCAAGAGGCCATGACGCGAGATGACTATCGGGAGTGCGCCAGCCGATGAGCGCCGATCCGGACGAGGAACTGATTCGTCGGGTCGGCGCCGGCGATCCGGCGGCCGTGCAGACACTGGTGGCGCGCAAGCTGCCGCGCATCCTGTCGCTTGCCGTGCGCATGCTGGGCGACGCGGCGGAAGCCGAGGACGTCGCCCAGGAGACCTTCGTGCGCATCTGGCGTCACGCCTCGAGCTGGCGGCGCGGCAATGCGCGCTTCGACACCTGGATCCATCGCGTTACGCTCAATCTTTGCTACGACCGGCTGCGCCGGCGCCGCGAATGGGTGACCGACGATCTGCCGGATGTGGCCGACCCTGCCCCGCTTCCCGATGCAGGCGACGAGACGCAGCGGATCGAGCAGGCCTTGCAGACGATCGCGCCACGCCAGCGCGAGGCCATTGTGCTGGTCTACTATCAGGAGATGTCCAACATCGAGGCGGCCGCGACGCTCGAGATCAGCGTCGATGCGTTGGAGAGCCTGCTGTCGCGCGGTCGTCGCGCGCTGCAGATGATCCTGGCCAAGGACGGCGTCCATGACTGAGAAGAGCATCAGCATCGGTACCGTAGTTTCATCGCGCCTTGCGGGCGTCCGGTGGAGACCGGTCCGTGGCGCGTTCAACCCGCGTGGGCACGCGGCAACAAGGGGCAAGGGGGAAACAAATGGCTGAAGACATCGAGGACGGCCCGGCAATGGATGCCAAGCGTTTCGCGGCGCTCGCCGAGGCTTTTGGCGGCGACCCGCGCCGCTGGCCGCAAGCCGAGCGCGCGGCGGCAGAGGCTTTTGCCTCCAGCGAGACGGGCCAGGCGATTTCGCGCCACGCCGGCAAGCTTGACGCCCTGCTTGATAGTTACCGTGTCCGGCCCCCCAGCAAGGCGCTGTATGGCAGCATCTTGCGTGGCGCCGACCGGCACCTCGTCCAGCGCCGGCGTCAGCGGTTCTGGTGGCTGGGGCTGGGGTTGGCCGGCATTGGCCTGGCCGGCGCGATTGCCGGCCTGACCCTGGTGACCGTCGTGACGCCCGAAGCCCAGTCCGAGCACTATGTGCTCGATGCCAATGCGACAGCGTTCGGCGATGCCGGTCCTGAAGCCGAAAATGGCGAGGAAAGCCTATGAGCACGCGCTGGGTCCGTGGTCTGGTCGTCGCTTCGGTCGTCCTGAATGTGTTTCTTGCCGGCGCGTTGGCGAGCGGGGCCGTCTGGCTGAAACATGCCCGGACAGGTGCCGGCTATTCGCTGGAGACGGCCGGCGGCCGGCTTCCGGAGCAGGATCGCAAGGCGTTCCGCCAGGCGCTGCGCCAGGTACGCATGGAGTCCCGCCAGCTTATTCTGGATGGCCAGCAGGCGAGGCAGGAGGCCGCGGACCTGCTGCAGCAACCTGTCGTGGACAAGGCCGCCCTGGCCGCCGCGCTGGAACGGGCGCGCAACGCCGACGTAACCGTGCGGACGCGGCTGGAACAGGCCATCGTCGACTTCGCGGCGAATACATCGCCGGAGAACCGGAGCGTGCTCGCATCGGCGCTGATACGCCATGTCGAACGCCGTGCCGCCGCCGCGCCAAAAAAATCGCCGTGACGGCCGACGGAAAAGACTGGCTACGGCGTTTAACCAGAAGAAGGGCAGGATCTACCGGGCCGCCGGGTCCGGGCAGGTTTTCAACCTCTAGAACACTCGGAGCATGAACATGTTGCATCTGACAAAATACGCGATCACCGCCGCTCTCGCGGTGACCGGAACGGTCGCGACAGCCGCGGCGTCCTCGGCGATGCCGATGGTCCCGCTTGCCCAGCCGGCCGCCCCGGCCCTGGTCGAGCATGTGGCCTGGGGCTGCGGGCCGGGCTGGCATCCGAACTACTGGGGCCGCTGCGTTCCCTACCGCGTGGTCGTCTATCCGCGTTACTACTGGGGCGGCCCAGGCTACTATTATGGCTGGCATCCGCACCACTACTGGCACCGCTGGCGCCACTGGTAAGCGTGT
>NZ_JAFKIC010000285.1 GCF_017306585.1 Mesorhizobium sp.
AGGGAAAGACGAGGGCGATCAATCTCTAGCTCGACCCGTCAAACGGTCAGCATTTCACCGATCCGACCCTCGCCGCTGAGGGAGGGCGGCTACCCTCTCCCAGCGGACTCTTCTTCGCCCATTCGGCAGCGAAAGTCATAAGACAAGCATGAATCACACAGAACCGTAACCGGTTTCGAGGAGCCGCCAGCAGGAGCGCGACACGCTGGTGGTCAGGGCACCGGTTCAGCAATGCATAACGGCCAGGTCCGGAGACCTGGCCGTCGGCAAATCTGGCAGCGCAAACGGTGTTCGGCGATGCCGTATCAGTGATTGTCCCGGGGAACGCCGCTTGTATGCGCGACATCCTGGTATTTCACCGCCGGCTTCAGCACCATTCCCTGGTCGAACTGGTCGACCATGCCGCGCTGGATTTCCTGCCACGGCGTCTGGTGCTTGGGATAGTGATAGCCGCCATTGCCCTGCAGCGCAGCACGCCGCTTGGCGATCTCGTCGTCGCTGACCAGGATGTTGGCGGTGCCTTTCCTCAAGTCGATGCGGACGCGGTCGCCCGTCTTGAGCAAGGCAAGCCCGCCGCCGACCGCGGCTTCCGGCGAGGCATTCAGGATCGACGGCGAACCCGACGTGCCGGACTGGCGGCCGTCGCCGATGCAGGCCAGCGAATGGATGCCCTTCTTGATGAGATAGGCCGGCGGCTGCATGTTGACGACCTCGGCGCCCCCGGGATAGCCGACCGGGCCGGCGCCGCGCATGAACAGGATCGTGTGCTCGTCGATGCCTTGCGCCGGATCGTCGATGCGGGCGTGGTAATCCTCCGGTCCGTCAAAGACGATCGCCTTGCCTTCGAAGGCTTCGGGATCGTTCGGGTTGGACAGGTAACGCTCGCGGAATTCCGGCGAGATGCCGCTCATCTTCATGATCGCGGAATCGAACAGATTGCCCTTGAAGTTGATGAAGCCGGCATTGGCCTTCAGCGGCTTGTCGACGCTGTGGATGACGTCGGCGTTCTCATTGGCGACGCCCTTGCAATTGTCGCCGATCGACTTGCCGTTGGCCGTCAGGGCATCGGGATGGGGCAGCATTCCAGCCTTCATCAGTTCAGCCACCACGGCGGGCACGCCGCCTGCATGATGATAGTCTTCGCCGAGATATTCGCCCGACGGCTGCAGGTTGACGATAAGCGGCACCTTGAGGCCGATCGACTGCCAGTCGTCATTGTCGAGCGGCACGCCGAGATGGCGGGCGATCGCGTTGAGATGGATCGGCGCGTTGGTCGAGCCGCCGATGGCCGAATTGACGACGATGGCGTTCTCGAAAGCCTTGCGCGTCATGATGTCGGACGGCTTCAGGTCCTCATGCACCATGTCGACGATGCGCTTGCCGGTCTCGTAGGCGATCTGGCCGCGCTCGCGGTAGGGCGCGGGAATGGCGGCCGAGCCAGGCAACTGCATGCCGAGCGCCTCGGCCAGCGAGTTCATCGTGGTGGCGGTGCCCATCGTGTTGCAGTAGCCGGTGGAGGGCGCCGAGGAGGCGACGATGTCCATGAACTCGTCATAGTCGATCTCGCCGGCCGACAGGCGCTGGCGCGATTCCCAGACAATGGTGCCGGAACCGGTGCGCTTGCCCTTGTGCCAGCCGTTGAGCATCGGGCCGACCGAGAGCGCGATGGCCGGAATGTTGACGGTGGCGGCCGCCATCAGCAGGGCCGGCGTGGTCTTGTCGCAGCCGATGGTCAGCACGACGCCGTCGAGCGGATAGCCGTAGAGCACCTCGACGAGACTGAGATAGGCAAGGTTGCGGTCGAGCGCCGCGGTCGGACGCTTGCCGGTCTCCTGGATCGGATGGCAGGGGAATTCGAAAGGAATGCCGCCCATCGAGACGATGCCTTCGCGCACCCGCTTGGCAAGCTCGATATGGTGCCGGTTGCAGGGCGACAGATCCGAGCCGGTCTGGGCGATGCCGATCAGCGGCTTGCCCGACATCAGCTCGGCGCGCGTCAGGCCGTAATTCAGGTAGCGCTCAAGATAAAGCGCCGTCATGCCCGGATTGTCGGGGTTGTCGAACCACTCCTGCGAGCGAAATTTCTTCTTCCTGGTGGGGGCGCCTGCCATCGTGGTCTCCGCATTTGTATGACAAATCCCTAGGACAACGCGCTGATACAGGCAAGAGGAGGTGCTGCCCGAATCAGGACTTTGGTGCCGGTGGACTTGCGTTGGACCCTACGTTACGCCTTTTTGGAATAGCGCCGGGAGATATTCATGGCTTTGGTGATGGAAGGCGAAGAACGCATCGCAGCCCCTGTCCAGAAGGTCTGGGAGGCGCTGAATGATCCGGAAATCCTAAAACAGGCCATTCCCGGCTGCCAGAGCCTGGACATGAATTCACCGACAGAAATGGCGGCGACCGTGGTGCTGAAGATCGGGCCGATCAAGGCGACCTTCAAGGGCGAGGTGACGCTGAAGAACCTGAAGCCGCC
Organism: Mesorhizobium sp.; assembly: GCF_017306585.1. GTDB lineage: Bacteria > Pseudomonadota > Alphaproteobacteria > Rhizobiales > Rhizobiaceae > Mesorhizobium. Next base: position 2,477 of record NZ_JAFKIC010000285.1, read on the forward strand.
GCACGCCTACACGATCCAGGGCGAAGGCAAGGGCGGCATCGCCGGCTTTGCCAAGGGCGGCGCCGACGTGACGCTGACCGAGGACGGGCCGGATGCCACGGTGCTAAAATACACCGCCAAGGCGGAAGTCGGCGGCAAGATCGCGCAGCTTGGCAGCCGATTGATCGAATCGACATCGAAGAAACTGGCAGGGCAGTTTTTCTCGACGTTTGGTGAGAAGGTGGGCGCTTGACCCTCCCCCTTGAGGGAGGGGGTATCCGCGCTACTCGAATACGATACTCGGCACCGCCGCTTCGGCGGCGCCGCGTTCCTCATTGACCCGGTCCCAGACCCTGGACGCAATCTCGCGATAGGTCTTCGCCGCCGGCCCATCGGGCTTAGAGACCACAACCGGCGCGCCGGCGTCCGAGCTTTCGCGGATGCCCATCTCCAGCGGCACTTCACCTAGGAAAGTGACGCCGAGCCGCTCGGCTTCGCGGCGCGCCCCGCCATGGCCGAAGATGTCGTAGCGCTTGCCGGTGTCCGGCGCGATGAAATAGCTCATATTCTCGACGATGCCGAGCAACGGCACGTCGACTTTCCTGAACATGTTCAAACCTTTGCGGGCATCGATCAGGGCGAGATCCTGCGGCGTCGAAACGATGACGGCGCCAGCCAGCGGCACCTGCTGGGCCATGGTCAGCTGGGCGTCACCGGTGCCGGGCGGCATGTCGACGACGAGCACGTCGAGCCGGCCCCACTCGACCTCGCGCAGCATCTGGGCAAGCGCCGACATCACCATCGGGCCGCGCCAGATCATCGGCGTCTCCTCGTCGACGAGGAAGCCCATCGACATTACCTTGAGGCCGTAATTCTCCATCGGCTTCAGGATCTTGCCGTCGACCGTCTGCGGCCGGCCATGGATGTTGAGCAGCTTGGGCATGGATGGGCCGTAGATGTCGGCGTCGAGCACGCCGACGCGCAGGCCGTTGGCGGCAAGGCCAAGCGCGAGGTTGACGGCTGTGGTCGACTTGCCGACGCCGCCCTTGCCGGAGGCAACGGCGATGATCGCCTCGATGCCGGGCACCCCGCGCTTGCCCTGGCTATGCGAGGGCGGGGCGTGCGGAGCGGGACGCGGCGCGGCTGCGGGCGGGGCCGGCGGCGCGGGTCTCGGCACCGGACGGGCCGGAACTGGCGCTTCCATGCCGCCGCCTTTCTTTTCCGCCGTCAGCGCCACGACGGCGCCGGCGACACCAGGGATAGCCTTCACCACCCGTTCGGCGGCGGCGCGCAACGGCTCCATTTCCTGGGCCCGGGCGGCGGGAACGGTGATCGAGAAGAAGACTTTCGAATCGGCGATGAAAATCTCCGAGACCATGCCTAGATCGACGATGTTGCCGGTAAAGTCAGGCCCGTTGACCGTCTTCAGACGCTCGGTGACGATTTCCTTGGTGACGGACATGACGGCATTCCTCAGCGATGGCTAACCTAAGACGGCGGCTGGCCTGAGATAATGCAGTTTCAAGGCAGAACCAAGCGATCGCTTTGATGCTGACAGGCGCCTGCTGCTATGGCAGCCTCTCAACGATGATTGACCGGCATGATTGAAAGACTGGCATGATCGACAAGCTGGAATTCTTCATCGCGCTGGCCAAGGAAGAACATTTCGGCCGCGCCGCGGAAGTGTGCGGCGTCACCCAGCCGACGCTGTCGGCCGGCATCAAACAGCTCGAGGGGCAACTCGGCGTCATGCTGGTCAATCGCGGATCGCGTTTCCAGGGACTCACACCCGAAGGCAAGCAGGTGCTGGTTTGGGCACGCCGGATCGTCGGCGATTCCAGGACTATGCGCGAGGAGATGCGCGCGGCGCGCCACGGCCTTTCCGGCCGCATCCGCATTGCCGCCATCCCAACCGCGCTCGCCATGGTGGCGCGGCTGACGACGCCGTTTCGTGAAAAGCATCCGGGCGTCACCTTCTCGATCCTGTCGCGAACCTCGATCGAGGTGCTGTCGCTGCTCGGCAATTTCGACGTCGACGCCGGCATCACCTATCTCGACAACGAACCGCTCGGCCGGGTAACCAGCGTGCCGCTCTATGACGAGCGCTATCAACTGATAACGGCGGTCGGAAACCCCTACTCCGACCGCGACAAAGTGACATGGGCCGAGCTTTCGAGCCTGCCGCTCTGCCTGTTGACGCCGGACATGCAGAACCGCCGCATCATCGACCAGCATCTGGCCGAGGCCGGCGTGCAGGTGCGGCCGACGCTGGAATCCAATTCGATGATCGTGCTGTTCTCGCATATCCGGACCGGCAAATGGTCATCAATCATGCCGCTCAACCTGGCGGAAACATTCGGCTTTTCCGAGCCGATCCGGGCCATTCCAATCGTCGAGCCGGATGCCAGCCACACGGTCGGGCTGGTGGCGGCGCCGCGCGAGCCGCACACGCCGCTGGTGCAGGCGCTGCTGGACGAGGCGATGGCGCTGGCAGACGATTTCCGCACCCATCGCTAGGTTAGACAATGCAGGCTGAGGCCGCTTGATAGGAATTTTCTATCGAGCGACGATACCGCTTTATTGATTTCCGAGGTTTCCTCTGATTTCTTAAGCACTTAGCGCTAGACGCAACGACCCAGGGAGGGCACTGCATGACGATGCAGGCCGCAAGTACCGAGATCGCATCGCGCACCGCCGCGATCATTCACGAGATGAAGGGCCTCGAAGGCCCGCTGCTGCCGATCCTGCACGGCATCCAGGAAGAATTCGGCCATGTGCCGCAGGCGTCGCTACCGGTGATCGCCGAAGCGCTGAACATCTCCAATGCGGAAGTCCACGGCGTCGTCACCTTCTATCATGATTACCGCAGCCATCCGGCCGGCCGGCATGTGCTGAAAGTCTGCCAGGCGGAAGCCTGCCAGTCGATGGGCTCGGACGCCGTTGCCGCCAAGCTCCAGCAGTTGCTGGGCATCGGCTTCCACGAGACGACCCGCGACGGATCGGTCACCCTGGAGCCGGTCTACTGCCTTGGCCTGTGCGCCTGCGCGCCCTCGGCGATGCTGGACGGCCAGGTGATCGGCCGGCTCGATGACGAAAAGCTCGAAGAAATCGTCGCGGAGGCGCGCTCATGATCCCGCGCATCTATATTCCGGGCGATTCCGGCGCGCTGGCGCTGGGCGCCGAAAAGGTCGCCAAGGCAATTGCCAGTGAGCTCGCCGAACGTGGCATCGAGGCCAAGATCGTGCGCAACGGCTCGCGCGGCGCCTATTTTCTGGAGCCGATGGTCGAGGTCGCGACCGCCAAGGGCCGTGTCGCCTACGGGCCGGTCAAGCCGTCCGACGTCAAGAGCCTGTTCGACAGCGGCTTCCTCACCGGCGGCCATCACAAGCGCTGGCTCGGCGCCCCCGACAAGATTCCGTTCCTGGCCAAGCAGACACGCCTGACCTTCGCTCGCTGCGGCATCAACGATCCGCTGTCGCTCGACGCCTACAAGTCGCTCGGCGGCCTGAAAGGCCTGCAGAACGCGGTGGCGATGGCGCCGGCAGATGTCGTCAAGCAGGTCACCGAGTCCGGCCTGCGCGGGCGCGGCGGCGCCGGCTTCCCGACCGGCATCAAGTGGAAGACGGTGCTCGACGCCACCGCCGACAAGAAATACATCGTCTGCAACGCTGATGAGGGTGACAGCGCCACCTTCGCCGACCGCATGATCATGGAAGGCGACCCCTTCGTGCTGATCGAAGGCATGGCGATCGCCGGCGTCGCCACCGGCGCGACCAAGGGTTTCGTCTATATCCGCTCGGAATACCCGCATGCGGTGGCCATGATGAACAGGGCTGTCGAGGTCGCCCGCAAGGCCGGGGTGCTCGGGCTCAATGTTCTGGGTTCGCCCAATGCGTTCGACATGGAAATCCGCGTCGGCGCCGGCGCCTATGTCTGCGGCGAGGAAACCTCGCTCCTGAACAGCCTGGAGGGCAAGCGCGGCGTGGTGCGCGCCAAGCCGCCGCTGCCGGCGATCCAGGGCCTGTTCGGCAAGCCGACGGTGATCAACAACGTCATCAGCCTAGCTTCCGTGCCCATCATCATGGATAAGGGCGCGGCCTTCTACAAGGATTTTGGCATGGGCCGCTCGCGCGGCACGATCCCGATCCAGATCGCCGGCAACGTCAAGAATGGTGGCTTGTTCGAGGCTGCCTTCGGCATGACGCTGGGCGAGATCGTCGACGACATCGGCGGCGGCACGGCAACCGGCCGGCCGGTCAAGGCGGTGCAGGTCGGAGGCCCGCTCGGCGCCTATTTCCCGCGGGCGCTGTTCAACACGCCGTTCGACTATGAAGCCTTCGCCGCCAAGGACGGGCTGATTGGCCATGCCGGCATCACCGTGTTCGACGACACGGCGGACATGCTGAAGCAGGCGCGCTTTGCCATGGAATTCTGCGCCATCGAAAGCTGCGGCAAGTGCACGCCCTGCCGCATCGGCTCGACGCGCGGCGTCGAGACCATCGACAAGATCGCCGGCGGCATCGAGCCGGAGAAGAACATCGCTCTGGTCACGGACCTCTGCAACACCATGAAGTTCGGTTCGCTCTGCGCGCTTGGCGGCTTCACGCCCTACCCGGTCATGAGCGCGCTCACCCATTTCCGCGATGATTTCAAACCGGCACCCGTCGCCGAAGCAGCAGAATAGGAGCCATACAATGGGTCTCATTCAGGAAATCGACTTCGGCACCCCGGCCTCGACCTCCGAAAAGCAGGTGACGCTGACGGTCGACGGCTTCACCGTCACCGTACCGGAAGGCACTTCGATCATGCGCGCCTCGATGGAGGCGGGCATCGCCATCCCGAAGCTTTGCGCCACCGACATGGTCGATGCGTTCGGGTCCTGCCGGCTCTGCCTGGTCGAAATCGAGGGCCGTAACGGCACCCCCTCCTCCTGCACGACGCCGGTGGCGCCGGGCATGGTGGTGCACACCCAGACCGGCAAACTCAAGGACATCCGCCGCGGCGTGATGGAACTCTACATTTCCGACCATCCGCTCGACTGCCTGACCTGTGCTGCCAACGGCAATTGCGAATTGCAGACCCAGGCCGGCGTCGTCGGGCTGCGCGATGTCCGTTACGGCTATGAGGGCGACAACCACGTCTTCAAGAAGAATGACGGCGTCGAGAACTTCCGCTGGATGGCGAAGGACGAATCCAACCCGTACTTCACCTATGATCCGTCGAAATGCATCGTCTGCTCGCGCTGCGTGCGCGCCTGCGAAGAGGTGCAGGGCACCTTCGCGCTGACCATCGAGGGCCGCGGCTTCGGCAGCCGCGTTTCGCCCGGCATGCATCAGCCTTTCATCGATTCCGAATGCGTGTCCTGCGGCGCCTGCGTGCAGGCCTGCCCGACGGCGACCCTGTCGGAAAAGTCGCTGATCCAGATCGGCCAGCCGGAGAATTCGAAGGTCACCACCTGCGCCTATTGCGGCGTCGGCTGCCAGTTCAAGGCCGAGATGCGCGGCGACGAACTGGTGCGCATGGTGCCCTACAAGGACGGCAAGGCCAATCGCGGCCACAGCTGCGTCAAGGGCCGCTTCGCCTATGGCTATTCGACCCACAAGGATCGCATCCTGAAGCCGATGATCCGCGAGAAGATTTCCGATCCCTGGCGCGAAGTGTCGTGGGAAGAGGCGCTGACCCATACCGCCAACGAGTTCCGCCGCATCCAGTACCAGTATGGCCGCACTTCGATCGGCGGCATCACCTCCTCGCGCTGCACGAACGAGGAAACCTATCTGGTGCAGAAGCTGATCCGTCAGGGCTTCCGCAACAACAATGTCGACACCTGCGCCCGTGTCTGCCACTCGCCGACGGGCTATGGTCTCGGCCAGACCTTCGGCACCTCGGCCGGCACGCAGGATTTCGATTCGGTAGAACACACCGATGTGGTGATGGTGATCGGCGCCAATCCGGCGTCGGCGCATCCGGTGTTCGCCTCGCGTCTGAAGAAGCGGCTGCGCAAGGGCGCCAAGCTGATCGTGCTCGATCCGCGCCGCACCGAGATGGTCAAGTCGGCGCATATCGAAGCCGAGTATCATCTGCCGCTGAAGCCGGGCACCAACGTCGCCGTGGTCACCTCGCTGGCGCATGTCATCGTAACCGAAGGCCTGTTCAACGAGGCCTTCATTCGCGAACGCTGCGACTGGGACGAATTCCAGGACTGGGCCTCGTTCGTGGCGTTGCCGGAAAACAGCCCCGAAGTGGTCGGCAAGCTCGCCAATGTCGACCCGGACCTGATTCGTGGCGCTGCCCGGCTCTATGCGCGCGGCGGCAACGGCTCGATCTATTACGGCCTCGGCGTCACCGAACACAGCCAGGGCTCGACCACCGTCATCGCCATCGCCAACCTTGCCATGGCGACCGGCAATATCGGTCGCAAGGGCGTCGGCGTTAACCCGCTGCGCGGCCAGAACAATGTGCAGGGCTCTTGCGACATGGGTTCGTTCCCGCACGAGCTGCCGGGCTATCGCCATATCTCGGGCGATGCGGTGCGCGACATCTATGAAAGCCTGTGGGGCGTGAAGCTGGACGACGAGCCGGGCCTGCGCATCCCCAACATGCTGGATGCCGCCGTCGACGGCTCGTTCAAGGGTCTCTATGTCCAGGGCGAAGACATCCTGCAGTCGGATCCCGATACCAAGCATGTCGCCGCCGGCCTTGCCGCCATGGAATGCGTTGTCGTGCAGGACCTGTTCCTCAACGAGACGGCGAACTACGCGCATGTCTTCCTGCCCGGCTCGACCTTCCTTGAGAAGGACGGGACCTTCACCAACGCCGAGCGCCGCATAAACCGCGTCCGCAAGGTGATGTCGCCGAAGAACGGCCTGGCCGACTGGGAAGTGACGCAGAAGCTCGCGCAGACCATGGGGCTCGACTGGAACTACCAGCATCCGTCCGAAATCATGGACGAGATCGCCAAGACCACGCCGAGCTTCGCCAAGGTTTCCTATGCCTATCTCGAGGAAATGGGCTCGGTGCAGTGGCCCTGCAACGACAAGGCGCCGCTCGGCACGCCGATCGTCCACGTCGACGGCTTCGTACGGGGCAAGGGCAAGTTCATCCGCACCGAATATGTGGCTACCGACGAGAAGACCGGACCACGCTTCCCGCTGCTGCTGACCACCGGCCGCATCCTCAGCCAGTACAATGTCGGCGCGCAGACGCGGCGTACCGACAACGTCATGTGGCACTCGGAAGACCGGCTGGAAATCCATCCGCATGATGCCGAGAACCGTGGCCTGAGGGATGGTGACTGGGTACGGCTGACCAGCCGCTCGGGTGAAACCACACTGCGGGCGTTGATCACCGACAAGGTTTCGCCCGGCGTGGTCTACACCACCTTCCATCACCCGGACACGCAGGCCAACGTCATCACCACCGACTTCTCCGATTGGGCAACCAACTGTCCGGAGTACAAGGTCACGGCTGTTCAGGTCGGTGCTTCCAACGGCCCGACCGAGTGGCAGCGCGACTATAACGAGCAGGCCGAGCAGAGCCGGCGCATCGCTCCGCTGCAGGCGGCGGAGTAGACTTGGCCGCCGGCCGCAAAGCAACGACGCAGATATCCCGGCTGGCGCATCGCGCCACCGGGACTGCGGCGGCCAACCGGATGGTGCCGGAGGAGACGCCGGTGGCGTTCTCGTTCGCCGGCACGACGCATGCGGTGATGATGGCAAGCCCGGCCGACTTCGAGGATTTTGCGCTCGGCTTCTCACTGACCGAAGGCATTATCGGAGAGCCCGAGGAAATCGAGGCGATCGAGGTCGAGGACCACGGCGCCGGCATAGACATCCAGATCCGGCTCAAGGACCAGGCCAATACGCGCTTCGAAGCACGGCGGCGCAGACTTGCCGGCCCGGTCGGCTGCGGCTTGTGCGGGATAGAATCCATCGAGGAGGCAATGCGCTCCGTCGATGCCGTCGGTGCGTCAAAGCTTACGCTCGATGCCGACGATATCGCCCGTTCCGTAAGGCTTCTTTCCAAGCTGCAGCCGCTGCACAGCGAGACCGGAGCGGTCCACGCGGCAGGCTTCTACATTCCCGGCAAGGGCGTCGTCATGGCGCGCGAGGATGTCGGCCGCCATAATGCGCTGGACAAGCTGGCGGGTGCCTTGGCGAAGGCCGGCATGGACGGCGCTTCGGGCGCCGTCGTCGTGACATCGCGCGTATCGGTCGAGATGGTGCAGAAAACGGCGGCGATCGGTTCGGCCTTCATCATCGCGGTCTCGGCGCCGACAGCACTTGCCATCCGCACCGCCGAAGCCGCCGGCATGACGCTGGTGGCGCTGGTGCGCGGCGACGATTTCGATGTTTTCACCCACCCCGACCGGGTGGCCCCGGGAGTTGCCCAGCATGTCGCATGACGAAGATCACATCATGAGCACCAAGGAAAAGCTGGTGCGGATGGCCAACCAGATCGCGGATTTTTTCCACTCCAGGCCGCGCGAGGAAGGCGTGGCGGGCGTGGCGGATCACATCAACAAATTCTGGGAGCCACGCATGCGCCGGCAGTTTTTCGAGATGCTTGACGCAGGCACCGAGAATTTCGATGAACTCGTCATCGCCGCGTCCGCCAGGATCAAGCGGCCGATCACGCCGGCGGAGGCCGATCTCAAGCTCGGGCTCAAGCCGTCTCCCGGCGACGCGGCGGCGTCGCAGGGATAGGGTTGAGGCGGCTTCCCGGCACGTGGGTCGACCACGGTGACGGAGGTTTGCACCGCCCCTCATCCGGCCCTTCGGGCCACCTTCTCCCCGTGAACGGGGAGAAGGGAATACCTAGCCATGCGCCACCATCACATGCCGCACGGCGGTGTAGTCCTCGAGTGCGTAGAGCGACATGTCCTTGCCGTAGCCGGACTGTTTCAAGCCGCCATGCGGCATCTCGTTGGTCAGCATGAAGTGAGTGTTGATCCAGGTGCAGCCATATTGCAGGCGGGCGGCGGTCGACATGGCGCGCGAAACGTCCTTCGTCCACACCGATGAAGCAAGACCATAGTCGCTGTCATTGGCCCAGTTCACCGCCTCGTCGACGTCGGTGAAGCGGGTGATGGAGACGACCGGGCCGAACACTTCGCGGCGCACGATCTCGTCCTCCTGCAGGGCGCCGGCGACGACGGTCGGCTGATAGTAGAAGCCGGTGCCCTCGCCCGGCTTGCCGCCGGTGGTGATCTCGATGTGCTTCAGTTCCGAGGCGCGCTCCACGAAGCTCGATACGCGGTCGCGCTGGCGGCGCGAGATCAGCGGGCCGATCTCGTTCTCGGTGTCGTCAGGCAGATTGTATTTGATGGTCGAGACGGCCGACGACAGGTCGGCGACGAGCTTGTCGTAGACCTTCTTGCCGGCATAGATGCGGCAGGCGGCGGTGCAATCCTGGCCGGCATTGTAGTAGCCGAAGGCCCGCAGCCCGTTGACCACCGCGCCGAGGTCGGCGTCGTCGAAGACGATGACCGGCGCCTTGCCGCCGAGTTCCAGGTGCGTGCGCTTGACCGACTTGGCGGCCGCCTGCAGCACCTTCTTGCCGGTGGCGACATCGCCGGTGATCGAGATCATGTTGACCTTGGGGTGGTTGATCAGTGTGTTGCCGACGCTGTCGCCGCGGCCGAGCACGACATTGACGACACCCTCGGGCAGCACGTCGGCAAGGACCGTCGCCAGTTTCAGGGCGGTCAACGGCGTCTGCTCCGACGGCTTGAAGACCACCGTGTTGCCGCCGGCGATCGCCGGCGCCAGTTTCCAGGCCATCATCATCAACGGATAGTTCCACGGCGCGATGGAGGCGACGATGCCGATCGGGTTGCGCCGGACCATCGAGGTGTGGCCAGGCAGGTATTCGCCGGCGACGACGCCTGGCATGGAGCGAACGGCTCCAGCGAAGAAGCGGTAGCAGTCGACGATCGCCGGGATTTCGTCGTTGAGCACGGCATTGATCGGCTTGCCGCAGTTCAGCGCCTCCAGCGTAGCGAACTCCCTGGCTTCTGCTTCGATGCGGTCGGCGATCCTGAGGAGATAACCGGAGCGCTGCGCCGGCGTGGTGCGCGACCACGAGACGAACGCCCGTTCGGCCGCGCTGACAGCCGCCTCGATCTGCGCCTGGCTCGCCTCGGGAAGGTTGAGAATGGTCGCCCCGGCCTTCGGATTGAGGATCGGCTCCTCGGTCTCGGTGCCCTTCTCGAATTTCGAGCCGATCAGCATCTGGGTGTCCATGTGGGTTTCTCCCTTTGTAGGAGCGAGTAGCGAATAGCGAGTAGCGGATAGGGTTTGACCTTCGATGTCCCCTATTCGCTATTCGCTACTCCCTATTCGCTGTTTTCATTTTCCACTCCCGGCGATCTGGTCGCCGTCGCGGGTCAGGTAATAGGCAAAGAGGATCGGAAGCAGCGTCACCAGCACCACGACCATGGCCACGACATTGGTGACCGGGCGCTGGCGCGGGCGGATCAGCTCTTCCAGCATCCAGATCGGTACGGTCTGCTGCTGGCCGGCGGTGAAAGTGGTGACAATGACCTCGTCGAAGGACAGCGCGAAAGCCAGCATACCGCCGGCGAGCAGCGCGGTGGCGATGTTGGGCAGCACGACATGCCGGAAGGTCTGGAAGCCGTCGGCGCCAAGATCCATCGAGGCCTCGATCATCGAGCCCGAGGTG
>NZ_JAFKIC010000286.1 GCF_017306585.1 Mesorhizobium sp.
GACCCCCTCTGCCTACCGGCCATCTCCCCCTCAAGGGGGGGGAGATTATGCCTCGACAGCCGCCAAACCTTCGATCTCGATCAGAAAATCCGGATGGCCGAGGCCTGCCACGCGCAGCGCCTTGATGATGGGCGGCGGAGCGCGGTTGGCCCAGAACGCCATCCAGGCGCCGAAGCCTGGAGCGATATCCTGGTCGCCGACAATATAGACCGACAGGCTGACCAGTTCCTCGACCTTCGCACCTCCGGCTTCCAGCACCATCGCCAGATTGGCCAGCGCTTGCGTCGTCTGCGCCGCGAGGTCGCCCTTGCCGACGATCTGTCCTTGCGCGTCGACGCCGTTCTGGCCGCCGACCAGCACGATGCGCGCCGAGGCCGGCAGGGATACGCCCTGGGAATAGGCCGGATTGCTGTGCATGCCCTTTGGGTTCAGCCTTTCGATGGTCACTGCGTTCCTCCTCCAGATGCCGGCGACCACGGAAGGCCCAAAGGTGAGGCGATTCAACGAACCATGTCGTTCGTTGCCGGTGCCGATCGCGCCATGTTAGCCGAACTCAGCGCGGGACACACAGCAGTGCAAGGAGACAGTCGATGAAGATCATCGCCTATGACAACTTCAAGCCCGGCGTCACCCTCGACGACCTGAAACCCTATCTGCGCGACGAGGTCTCCAATGTCTGGCGGCTTTGGAAGGCCGGCATCGTGCGCGAGAACTATGCGCGCGCCGATGTCGGCGGCGTCATCATCGTCTTCGAGCTCGACAGCGTCGACGAGGCCAGGCGTTACACCGACGATTTTCCGCTGTCGAAGGCCGGGCTGCTGGAATGGCATTTCCTTGCCTTCGACGCGGCACCCTTGCCGCTCGAATATCTGTTCGACCCCGCCGTCGACATCGCCAAACCCTGGGATCGGACCGCGGCATGATCCGGTCGCGGGAAGGCATCGAAATCCCGGCCAGCCTGGCGGAATGGTGCGATGTCGGCCGCATGGCGCTGCTGGTCTACGACATGCAGGTCGGCATCTGCCGCCAGGTCGCCGGTGCGGCGGAAATCGTCGAGCGCACCGGCGTCGTGCTCGAGGCCGCGCGCTCGGCCGGCATGCGGGTGGCCTTCACACGCCATCTGTCGCTGCCCAGGAAATGGATGGGAACCACGCAGTTGCGCACCGCCATGGCCTGGCAGCGGCACGATGATCCCGACGCGGTCCAGCCCTGGTTCCTCAGGGATGCGGACGCGGCGCGCATCCTGCCGGAGCTGGAACCCCGGGCGGATGAGGCGGTGTTCGACAAGCTGACCATGTCGGCCTTCGATTCGACGACACTGGGCTTTGCGCTCCACGACTGCGGCGTCCGCGCCGTGGCGCTGGCCGGCATCGCCATGGAGATCGGCATCGAACCGACAGTTCGCCAGGCGACCGACAACGGTTTTGTGGCCGTGGTGATCGAGGACGCCTGCGGCTTCGGCAACAAGGAAGCTCGAGACCGCTCGCTGGCGACGCTCCGCTTCCTCGGCGAAGCCGTCATATCAGATGTGGCGGGCTTTTGCGGTGCGCTTGCCGATGCGGGCTAAGGGACTGGGGAAATCGCATATGGCACTCCCCCTCACCCGGCCTCCGCTTCGCTCGGCTGACCTCTCACCAAGGGGAGAGGAGATTGCCAGCGCCAGCGCCAGTCTCTTCTCCCCGGCGGGGAGAAGGTGGCCGCGTAGCGGCCGGATGAGGGGGCTGGCGCTGCCATACGCGATCGGCCCGGCTGACGCGGTGTCACGCGGCGGCCTCGATGTCGGTGCGGAAGCGCACCCCTTCGGCGCGGCCGTGCTCGCTGCCCCAATCGTAGAGCGCCTGGAGCGAGGCCGCGAGATCATGCCCGCGCCGGGTCAGCGCGTAGCGACCCTTGCCGTCGGGCGAGGTCTCCAGCACGACGAAGCCGATCTCGACCAGATCGGCCAGGCGTTGCGTCAGCATCTTGTCGGACAGCGCCGGGATCAGACGGCGCAGCTCGGAATAGCGCATCGGCCGCTGCTTGATCCTGGCCAGGATCACCGTCTTCCATTTGCCGCCGAGCGCATCGAGCGCGAACTCGACCGGACAGCCGTAAAGTCTACCGCGCTGCGTCATGCCGCCATCGTAGGCAAGGCCGGCGGGCGGCGAAAGCGGAAATTGCCCGGCCAAATGGCCAGATTGCCGTGTCGTGTCTTGTCGGCACAATCTCATGGAGGAGGCGAAAGATGAGTGTCAGGAACGCCAATCCGGTCAATGCGCGCCAGCCGAAGCGGGTCGCGATCGTCATCGCCAATCCGGCCGTCTCGACCACCACCGGCTGGCCGGTCGGCTTCTGGTGGAGCGAGCTGACGCATCCCTGGTTCGCCTTCACCGAACGCGGCTACGAGGTCGAGATCTTCTCGCCCGATGGCGGCAGGTGCGAGGCCGACGCGCTGAGCGATCCACGCGACCCCTCGGGTTACTCCGAGACCGATCTCATCTCGCTGGGCTTCATTTCGAATCCGAAACTATCGGCACTTGTCGAAAATACGCGGCCGGTGGCTGAGCTCGATGTCGGCCGTTTCGACGCCATCGTCGTCGCCGGCGGCCAGGCGCCTATGTTCACCTATGACCGCGCGGAGGCGCTGCAAAGGACATTCGTCGCCTTCCACGAAGCGGGCAAGGTCGCGGCGGCGCTTTGCCACGGCACCGCGCTGCTGCGCTACGCCAGGCGTGCCGACGGCTCGTTGCTCGTCGCGGGCAAGACCGTGACCGGCTTTGCCAATGCGGAGGAGGATTTCGCCGACAATGCGACCTGGGAGATGGGCGCGCTCGAACGCGGCAGGCATCTGATGCCGTGGCGCATCGAGGATGAACTGAAGGCGCTCGGTGCCAACTATGTCCAGGCCGGCCTGTGGCGCGGCTTTGCCATACGCGACGGCAATCTGATCACCGGCCAACAGAATTTTTCCGGCGCCGAGACCGCGCGCCTGGTGTGCGAGGCGCTGGGCGGCTAGAGTCAATCAAAAGTCCCCGGGCGACGCAGGTCCGACATAATTCAGAGCATTGCTTGCCCGCCTACGCCCCGCCTTGCCGCTGAAACATGCGAACTTGCATCTCCTCCCAGCGCGTCATCACCTTTTCACGGAAGCGACTCTTACTGAATTCAACGCATCGGCTTCCTTCGAACAGAAAAATGTCGTCCTTGAGTGCCACGGCTTCCAAGAATCTGGGAGACCAGCCGGTCAGCCCCGAAGTTTGGCCCATTACCTGCTCAAAGGTGAACATTGCGTAGCAGTAATTGTCGAAGCTCTCAAACTGTGAAAAGTCAGCCGAGCTGCATTCATCCAATGTCATTGCCGGGTAGCTGTAAGGACTCGGGAACCCTTGTTCGACGTGCGGAAAAATAGCCGGCGGCATTTGAAGGATCTTCATGGCACCGGCTTCCGTCAACATGTCGATACTCCACTCCCAGCAACTTATGTGTCTGTGATAGAAGGATTCGCGCTCCACGCCATACTCGTCAGGTAGCCAAAGACTGTCTCCCTTTTCGATGTCGATTTGCCGATAGATATCGAACAGGCACTCATATATGAGTGCAGCCACCGTCGCGTTTCGCATTCGTCGCCCACAACTTTATGCGGCCCGGACTTGTGCCTCGGGACCATTCGCAATTCCTAGCAAGTTGATGATTTACTGCAACGAATATCTGGCTGGGGCCGAACGACCGATTCTCGTGATTGGGTTTGGTGTTAGCGCGTCCTACCCCAGCAATTGCTTGCTCAGCCGCGCGCACTGGGCGCGGATATCCGGAATGGCGTCGATCTCGAAGAAGGTGCCGCGCGTCAGCGGGCCTACGGCGAGGATTTTCCGCGACACGCTGCCGTCGCCGGCGATGATCTCGCAATTGGGCGACACGTCGAGGCCGATGCGCAGCGGGTCCGGCCTTGCCAGCCCGCGGTCGACCAGCGAGCGCACAACGCTGTTGGACGAGGTCGAGATGTCCCGCACGATTCCGGAGCAATCATAGATGCGGGCGACCTCGAAAGTCTCGATCGCCTGGCTGTGGCGCGCCTGGACGTCGACGGTGATAGCCTCGCCCGCGTCGATGCCGATGACGCGGCCGGCGACGAGGCGGATGCGCCCCGACTGGACCGCTTCGCTCACCCTGGCGTGGACTTCCGGCGCCATGCGATGCCGGTGGATGTCCCACCAGGCTTTGGTGTGTTCGACGAAGCGGCGCTTGGCCGAAGCCGGCCAGTTCTGCCAGATCTTCTGGTTGAAGGGCCGCAGACCGTCGACCACGTCGCGCCAGTCGACACCGGCCTTCTGGTTCTCGCGGATCAGGTCGCGGAACCAGCCGACGAAATAGGAAAGCTGGGTGCCGAGCGGAATGTCGGCGACATCGAGCTTGATCGGATTGCCCTTGCGGTGCGGCGACGGCAGCAGGCCGCGCCGGGAAACGGCGATGATCCCGCCCTTGTGGCCGCGCTGCTCCAGCGCCAGGAACGCATCGACCATGCTGAGACCGGTGCCGAGCACCATCACCCGGCTGTCGGGATCGAGCGCGGTGTCGGCGTCCGAGCCCATCCGCACGGCGTGACCCTGCGCCGGCTGTTCGTCATGGCCGGTGGCCAGAACGGCGAGATGGGCAACGACGCTGGTGCCGTTGGCCAGCGCCACCTCGACCCCCGAGGCGGTCGGCGAGATGGACAGGCTCTCCTCGCGGATCAGGCGCAGCCGGCCGGTTTCACGCTCGCGCGTTTCCAGATCGTCGAGCAGTTCCTTGAGATAGCGGGCATAGACGCTGCGCGGCGCGTAGAATGGCGTCAGCGGCGTCTGTTCCTGCCCCAGAAGGCTGCGCGCCTGCAGCCAGCGCCAGAAATTGCCGGGATCGTCGGCATAGGCGCTCATCCCTGCGGCGCTGACGTTGAGCACATGCGCCGACAAAAGCGTCGAATAGGCGATGCCCTGTCCGAAATGCGGGCGCTTCTCGATCAGCGTGACCCGCAGGTCCGGATTGGGCGATTTCAGGAGATGCGCGGCCAGCACGACGCCGCTGGCGCCGCCGCCGACGATGATGATCGAACTGGGCGCGATCGGATTGGCGCGCGCGGCGGTCATGCGCGTCTCCGCCCGCCGCGAGGCGTCAGGCCTGGACCTTCGCCGCCATCGGCAACTCGTCCAGGGCGATATCGCGCATCTCGGCGAGGCTGCGCTGATCGAGCACCTCGGCGATCGCCTGCCGGACCTCGAGCATCAGATGTCGGACTTGGCATGTCGCCTCATTGCAGTCTTCACAGCGCTGATATTGCGTGCGGCTGGCGCAGGGAATTGGCGCCAGCGGCCCGTCGAGGACGCGCACGACGTGGCCGACCCTGATCTCGTCGGCCGGCCGCGCCAGTCGGTAGCCGCCATCCTTGCCCTTGCGGCTCTGGACGAAACCGGCATTGCGCAGTTCGCCCAGTATGGCGTCGAGGAATTTCTTCGGAATGGTGTTGGCGGTCGCGATGTCGTTGACGAAGGCGAGCTGTCCGGCAGGCATGCGCGCCAGGTGGACGAGCGCCTTGAGGCCGTATTTGCCTTTTTTGGTGAGCATGAAGCGAACGTTTCCAGGCTATTCGACGGCCCAAGGCCATCCGTTGCGAAACGCCTGGCGTGCCTCCCCGCCGCGCCCAAGCATCCATGACACATAAATTCTAGTGACATGATATACAAGCCGATTGTGGTTGATATTGCTTGGTTTTCAAGCCGTTGCGGCCATTTTAGGCCAGGCTTGTGACGCGAGCGACACAGAGACGGCGCTCCCTTGCGCGCACGATTCGCAGGCGCCGGCTGCTGCCACAATTCGATAGGTATGGCTTGTCATCGCCGCCTCCAACTCCCTATGTCGATAAGATTACTATACTTAACGCCGAACACGCGGATCGGTTTTCTAAATCGAAGCTGCTACAGGGTATGAATTTTCTCGGATATTGACAAAGGCGGAATCTTATTTGCGATGAGCGCGGGTGGTGTCAGCTATTCCGCCAGGCCGGCGCCGCCCCTCACCTGCCTGCCGGCATCCTCTCCCCGTATAGTGACGGGGAGAGGAGCGCTATCGCCGATGATTTCGCCAATCGCCAGCGCTGCTAAGAAGGCGACGGCGTTGCGGCCAGCTTCTTTCTCCCCGTCACTATACGGGGAGAAATGTCCGGCAGGACAATGAGGGGCGGCGCCGGCTTCGCCGAACCACCGCAACGTCCCCATCCGCCTCGGCACCTCGTCACCAGTGGCTTTTTTCCAACAAACCCACCTTCGTTGGAAGGATTTAACTCTACAAGAACGATAGAATTAGCGGACTATCATGAAGCAATCCGGTTTCTCTGTTTCATGGAGCCTTTCATGTCCACCATTTCACGCCGCATTCTCCTCCTGTCGTCGGCAGCCCTGGCCGGCGCCGCGTTCCTCAGCCCGGCTTTGGCCGAGGACCTGAAGATCACCATCGGCTACCAGACGGTGGTCGAGCCTTCGAAAGTGCCGCAGGCCGACGGCGCCTATGAGAAGGCGACCAAGGCCGCCATCGACTGGCGCAAGTTCGATTCCGGCGCCGATGTCATCGCCGCGGTCGCGTCCGGCTCGGTCGATATCGGCTATGTCGGGTCGAGCCCGCTGGCCGCGGCGGCAAGCCGCGAACTGCCGATCCAGACCATTTTCGTCGTCGGCCTGATCGGGCCGTCCGAGGCGCTGGTCGCCCGCAACGGCGCCGGCATCGAGAAGGTCGCCGACCTTGCCGGCAAGAAGGTCGCCGTGCCCTTCGTCTCGACCACGCATTACAGCCTGCTCGCCGCGCTGAAGCACGAGAATGTCGATCCGAAGTCGGTCCAGATCCTCAACCTGCGGCCGCCGGAAATCGCCGCCGCCTTCGCGCGCGGCGACATCGACGCGGCCTATGTCTGGGATCCCGCGCTCGGCCAGATCAAGACGACAGGCAAGGTGGTGCTGGACTCCGCGCAGGTCGCCGCCTGGGGCGCGCCGACCTTCGACGCTTGGATCGTGCGCACCGACTTCGCCGAGAAGAACCCTGAGGCGGTACGCGACTTCGTCAAGGTGACGGGATCAGCCTATGCCGAATACCTGGCCAAGCCCGAGGCCTGGTCGACGTCCTCGCCGCAGGCCGAAAAGATCGCCAAGCTCACCGGCGCCAAGCTGGAAGAGGTTCCCGAACTGCTGAAGGGCTATGTCTTCCCGACGCTCGAAGAGCAGGCGTCGGACAAATTCCTCGGCGGCGGCACGGTCAAGGCGGTCGCGGCGGCCTCGGACTTCCTCAAGGAACAGGGCAAGGTCGACGCCGTGCTGCCGGACTACTCGAAATACGTGACCTCGAAATACGTCACCGAGGCGCTCGCCTCGAACTGAACGCGCGCTCTCCTTCCCTGAAGCCGCGTGCTGCCTGCCCTGGAACCGCTGACGAGGCGCGGTTTCGGGGCGGGCGGACTTCCCTCAGATATCCGCGAGGACCCATGCCGCATCTCGTGCTCGACAAGGTCTCGATCCATTATGACGGCCAGGCCGCTCCGGCCGTCGAGCGTGTCTCGATCGACGTTGCCAAGGGCGATTTCGTCGTCCTGGTCGGCCGCTCCGGCTGCGGCAAGACCTCGCTGCTCAATGTCGCCGCCGGCCTTGTCACGCCGTCGCGCGGTCTCGCCTCGACCAACGGCCGACCGATCACCGGACCGGGTTCGGACCGGGCGGTGGTGTTCCAGAACGATGCCCTGTTCCCCTGGCTCACGGCGCGCGAGAATGTCGCCTTCGCGCTCCGGCTGCGCGGTGTCAGGCAGGCCGAGCGGGCGCGCCGCGCCGATGAATTGCTGGGTCTGGTAAAACTCGGCGATGCCGGCGACAAGCGCATCTGGGAATTGTCGGGCGGCATGCGCCAGCGTGTCGGGCTGGCCCGCGCGCTTGCCGCCGAACCGCAGTTCCTGCTGCTCGACGAACCGCTCGGCGCGCTGGACGCGCTGACGCGCGAGCGCATGCAAACCACGCTGCTCGATCTCTGGACGGCAAGCCATGTCGGCGTGCTTATGGTCACCCACGGCATCGAGGAGGCGCTGGTGCTCGCCACCCGCATCGTCGTGCTGGCGCCGGGCCCGGGCCGTGTGGTGCGCAGCTTCGAGCCGGGCTTCTCCCGGCGCTACGCCGCCGGCGAGGCCATCCGTTCCATCAAGACGGATCCCGCCTTCGCCGCGGCACGCGGCGAACTGACCGACGCCATCTTCGAGGGAGAAGCGGCATGACCATCTCCTCCTACAGCGAGCGGCCGGGCGCCGCGATCGACAAGGTGGACGGCCTGTCGGTGCCATGGTCGCGCCCAAGCGCCAGGCGCAAGGGGATCTCGGCCCGAGCGGTCAGCGCGGTTACCATCCTGCTGGTGCTGGCGGCTTGGGCGCTGTCGGCCCGCCTGCAGCTGGTGTCGCCCGTCTTCCTGCCCTCGCCGGCCGCGGTGTGGAACAAGTTCATCGTCGTCATCAAGGACGGTTTCGTCGACGCGACGCTGCTCCAGCATGCCGTCGCCAGCCTGGGCCGGGTGTTCGCTGCATTGGTCGCCGCCCTTCTCATTGGCGTCCCGGTGGGTCTCGTCATCGGCATCAGCACCGTCGGACGCGGCATTTTCGATCCGCTGCTCGAATTCCTGCGGCCGATCCCGCCGCTCGCCTACCTGCCGCTGGTCATCATCTGGTTCGGCATCGGCGAGCCGTCGAAGATCCTGGTGATCGCCATCGCCATGCTGGCGCCGGTGGCCCTGTCGACCGCGTCCGGCGTGCGCGGTGTTTCAAAAGAGCGCGTCAACGCCGCGCGCTCACTCGGCGCAACGCGCGCGCAGGTCGTTCGCCACGTCATCCTGCCCAGCGCGCTGCCCTCGATCCTGACCGGCCTGCGCATCGCACTCGGCGCCGGCTGGTCGACGCTGGTCGCCGCCGAACTGGTCGCCGCGACGCGCGGGCTTGGCTTCATGATCCAGTCCGCCGCCCAGTTTCTGGTCACCGACGTGGTGATCATGGGCATACTGGTGATCGCGGCCATCGCCTTCGTGCTCGAATTCACCATCCGCCGGATCGAGCGCGCCCTCGTCCCCTGGGCCGGACTGGAATGACCGGGAAAGGAGAATGACGATGACCCATTCCACCGCCGTGCTGTTCGCCCATTTCGGTACCTGGCTGCTGGGCCTCGCATCCGAGGAGAAGGAGGCGGGCGAGGATCGTCCGCGCTCGCCGGCGCCGGTCCCTTTCCGCGCCGCTCAGGACCGCCTGCCGCCGCGTGATGAAAGTTTCTACTGGGCCTGGCAGTACTGGTCGCATTGAGGGGCAGCAGCCCGGATAGCTCGCGCTATTCCTCTCCCCCGTCGATCGGGGGAGAGGTGTCGAGCAAAGCTCGACGGAGTGGGGGTCGATTGCTCGCCCGATCCGTTGAATTGTCCGGGCTCACCCGCGCGAACGGTTCGCCCACACCAGCCCAATCAGGCCGACCGCCATGGTGACAAGGCCGATATGAAGCCATTGCGACTGGCCGGTCATGAAGCTGCCGCCGACCACGCCGATGCCTTGCAGGGCCCACAGCGCGCCAATGGCCAGGACGATCAGAGCCAGCAGATTTTTGGTCAGCCTCATTGACGGGTCTCGCTTTTGAAGTCGATCGTTTGCCGCGCCATGGCCCCGATGAAAGAGCCGAAGGATGTGGCTGGATTACACCGGATTCTACTTGGATATTAATCCGGTATCTTGTCAAAGCGATCTCGAATATCCGCCGGATGATCATCGAGAATTGATCATATTGCGCCGGAAAATCCCTGACAGACTGTTACCCGGTGACTCCAAACGTGTGATCTCGCCACGGAACGGACAGATGCTTGCCGCATTTCCTGCCTTATTCGCCACCTAACGGCTGGGGTCTGTCAAAAACGGAGCCACCCCTTACAGATGAAGAACCTAAACCGGACCGCGCTTGTCGCGGTGACGATCGCTGCTGGCCTGATGGTCGGCGCTTCCTCGACCACCGCAAACGCCGCCGCCGCGCAGTGCGGCCGTGCTTCCTGGTATGCGCTGCATTCCAAGACCGCCTCGGGCGAGCGCATGAACCCCTCGGCGATGACCGCCGCCCACCGCACGCTGCCCTTCGGCACCAAGTTGCGGGTCACCAACAAGAACAACGGCCGCAGCGTCATCGTGCGCATCAACGATCGCGGTCCGTTCATCAAGGGCCGCGTGCTCGACCTGTCCAAGGGCGCCGCCGGCCAGCTCGGTTTCATCGGCTCCGGCCAGACCTCGGTCTGCATGGCCCGTATCTGATCCGATCGTTCCTTCCTGGCCATGATGCCCGGCGGCATCGATTTGGGCGTTCATGGTCAGGGAACGGCATGTCACGGAACGACACATTTCCTACACATTTCGGCACCGCACATTGAGCCGGCTCCGCCGTTCCGGCCCGATTTGCAGGCCTTTGGACGAAAGAACCATTGGTCACGCAACGTGACGTATTGCATCGCAGCAATTAGTTGTTAACTTCGCCGCGAGACATTTAGGCTCGGCGCTGCTCGTCGTCCCTTCGGTCGAGGCAGCAGCGGGGTTGTCGATGTTCTACCAGCTCTACGAATTGAACCATGCGGCGCTGCAGCCGGCCCGGCTCTATGCCGACGCGGTCCGGTTGTTCTACTCCAACCCGCTCAACCCGGTTTCGCACACGCCCTGGGGCCGCTCTGTCGCCGCCACCGCCGAACTGTTCGAGCGCACCACGCGCCGCTATGGCAAGCCGGCCTTTGGCCTGGAAAAGACCGTCGTCGACTGGAAAAGCGTCGAGGTCACCGAGAAGACCGTCTGGTCGAAGCCGTTCTGCAATCTCGTCCGGTTCGAGCGCGCCGTGCCCGCCGGGCGCAAGCCCGATCCCAAGCTTCTGATTGTAGCGCCGATGTCGGGTCATTATGCGACGCTGCTGCGCGGCACGGTGGAAGCCATGCTGCCCTATGCCGATGTCCATATCACCGACTGGGTCGACGCCCGCATGGTGCCGTTGGCCGAGGGCGGCTTCGACCTCGACGACTATATCGACTATGTCATCGACATGCTGCACGCGCTGGGCCCCGATACGCATGTCATGGCCGTGTGCCAGCCCTCCGTGCCGGTGCTGGCGGCTGTCGCGCTGATGGAAACGAAGGGCGATCCCTTCGTTCCCTCGACGATGACCCTGATGGGCGGCCCGATCGACACGCGCCGCAACCCGACCGCGGTCAACCTGCTGGCCGAGGAAAAGGGCATCGACTGGTTCCGCGACAATGTCGTCATGCGCGCGCCCTGGCCGGTGCCGGGCTTCGGCCGCGAGGTCTATCCAGGCTTCCTGCAGCTGTCCGGCTTCATGAGCATGAATCTCGACCGCCACATCATCGCCCACAAGGACTTCTTCATGAACCTTGTGAAGCATGACGGCGACAATGCCGAGAAGCACCGCGACTTCTACGACGAATATCTGGCGGTCATGGACCTGACGGCGGAGTTTTATCTGCAGACCGTCGACACCGTCTTCGTGCGACATGCCCTGCCCAAGGGCGAGATGACGCATCGTGGCACCAGGATCGACACATCAGCCATCCGCAACGTCGCTTTGTTCACGGTCGAGGGCGAGAACGACGACATTTCCGGCCTTGGCCAGACCAGGGCGGCGCAGGACCTGTGCGTCAACATCCCCGCCGACAAGAAGGCCCATTACATGCAGCCGGCGGTCGGCCATTACGGCGTCTTCAACGGCTCGCGTTTCCGCTCCGAGATCGTGCCGCGCATCGTCGACTTCATCACCAGCTACGGCCGCCAGAACCGCGTCGCGGTGAAGCCGAAACTGGTGCGCACCGCCAGGCGATAGCCGTTCGCGGTCCGGATTCGAGAATAACCCCCGTCCCCATCTGTTGCGCGATGGACGCTGTCCGTCTGCCTCGGGTAACCATGCCGCAAATCAGGCCGTCGTTGTAATTGACACGGACTGTCAATCGCCCTTAACGTTTCGTTAATAACAGGGTGAGCGGGGACAATGAATTCCTCAACAATGGCGAGAAAGCTGCGTCTGTGCGTGGCCGCGACCTGTCTGGCAGCCACCGGAGGCTGGATCGCGCCGGCTTTTGCGGCCGGAGCGATGGCGACCGGAGGCCCGACCTCGCAGCCGATCGGCCACTATGATTTCTGCAAGCTCCATCCCGGGGAATGCTCGATCCATCCGGGCAATCTGGCACCGGCGCGGATGACCAGCGGACTGATGCGCAAGCTCGTCCACGTCACAGCCGGCGTCAACGCCGCCGTCAAGCCGATGAGCGACATGGAGATCTACGGCAAGGATGAGGTCTGGGCCTATCCCGACAAGGGCGTCGGCGACTGCGAGGACTATGTTCTGGAAAAGCGCCGCCGGCTCTCGCGCATGGGCATCTCGCTCTCCGACCTTCTTATCACCGTGGTGCGCAAGCCCGACGGCGAGGGCCATTCGGTGCTGACGGTGCGCACCGACAAGGGCGACTACGTGCTCGACAACCTCAACGACAAGGTCAAGGCCTGGGACCAGACCGGCTACCGCTTCCTGAAGCGGCAGGCGATCGACAACACCGGCCGCTGGGTCTCGATCAGGGGTGGCCAGCAGGTGCTGGTCGGGTCGGTGCAGTAGGAACACGTCGCGTCCGCCTGCTTGGGGCGGTGGCACCCTCGCGCTTCGTCATCCTAGGGCGGAGCAGGAGCGAAGCTCCGTCGCGAAGACCCTGGGATCCATGCCGTGACGTTGAGGAAGAACGCAACGGCGCAGAACAGTCGTTGCCTTCATAGCCACGTCAACAATCCATTCTTGCACCGCTGCGGCGCCCCTCGTTCGCGGCATGGCAACTGTGTTCATGCGAACGCGATTTTGTCGCGAATGATGGCATTGAGAGTGACGAGAAGCTTTCTGGCGACGGCGACGATTGCCAGTTTCTTTGATCCAGATCGGGCCGCAAGCGCGGTGTAGAAGGTCTTGAAGCG
>NZ_JAFKIC010000287.1 GCF_017306585.1 Mesorhizobium sp.
GACGATGCGCGAGGAACTTGGGCTCCAGTCGGCCGAAGTCATAATCTTTGTCGGGCGGCTGACCCGTCAGAAGGGAATACCGACTCTCCTCAAGGCGGTTCCCCGCATTGTCTCCGAGAGGCCCAATGCGCGTTTCGTGCTTGTCGGCCCGCAGGACTCCGAAGGTCCCTTCGCGGTCAGCAGGTCCGATATCGAGCGATACGCTCCTCACGTCATTGCCTTGGGACCGCGGCGGGACGTCCCGGCCCTCCTTGGCATGGCCGATCTGTTTGCGTTTCCCACGCAGTATCGCGAGGGTATTCCGCGCGTCCTGCTGGAGGCGGGATTATCCGCACTGCCAATCGTGGCCTCGAGAATGCCGGGTTGCAATGACGTGGTCGAAGATGGCTGGAACGGCTATCTCGTCGCGCCGCGCGACGCGGATGGCCTTGCATCCAGGATCATCGAGATCCTGTCGGATCGCGACCGCGGGAAAATCATGGGCAGCCGTTCCGTCGGACTGGTCCGGGAACGCTTTTCGCTGTCCTGGGTGGTCGACCAGTATTGCGAACTCTACAAGACTGTTCTCGGCGGCAAGTACCGCGGCAGTCCCGCCCGATCCATGCCGGCGGCCATGATGGAAGAGCGTGCGCGCAACCCTCGGCTGGGCGGGGCACGGCCATGATCCGTGATGCGCTCCTGGCCTTCGGTGTTGCAATGTCCTACGCGGTGCAGCTCAGCATCCCAGGGCTGCCGTTCGGCTATAGCGAGCTCTCCCTCACGCTTTGGATATTGCTGTCGATCGGGCGGGTTCTGGCTGGCGGCCGGTTGGAGTCCACGCCGGCGCTGGCCCAGCTTGGACGTTTCTGGCTGGTTCTGACGCTTGCCTTGAGCGTGGGCACCATCGTCGGCTATCTCTCCGGTATATTGGTCTTCGATCCGCTGATTCATGACACGATGGCGTACGTGCTGTTGGTCTGCATCACCTGCCTGGCTGCGGCGGAGCCCGATGCCGGTCGCCGCTTGCGCCGCAGCGCATGGTGGATGATCGCCGTCGCCAATGCTGGCTTCATCATCCAACTGGGGCTTGGATGGGGCTGGATCCATCAATCCGGTGTCGAGCCCTGGTATTGGGACCGCTTCTGTGGCTGGTCCGACAATCCCAACCAGCTTGCGCTCTATTGCGCTCTCTTCGGTCCGCTGACCCTGCATCTTGCCACAACCACCAAAAATCCGTGGGGGCGGTATCTCGGGCTCTTCAGCCTGGTCCTCACCTTCTATGTCGGAAGGCTGACGAAGAGCGATACCTACCTTTACACCACGATCCTGACTTGCCTGATCCTTCTCGGATTGCGGATTCGGGCCTGGCTTGCAGCCGACGGCGGCAAGGTCAGCCTTTCGCGCCAGCTTGCGCTGTTGCTGGCGGTTGGGTTCGTGCCGCTGGCGATCTCCATGGCGCCCTATGCCCTCAGCGAGGCCGCCAGCGCCGAAGATTTCGCCAAAAGCCTCACCAAGGACAAGGGCGGGCAGGCCACGGCCGAAACCGCCGAGCTTCGCCTCTACCTCTGGGACGAAGCGCTGGACAAGGGGGCGAGGTCCGGGTCTCTGGGCCTCGGACCAGGCCCGCACCTCGATCGTCCCCCCATCGTCAATCAACAGTTTCTGCCGAAGCCCTTCGAGGCTCACAGCACAATTCTCGACCTGTACACCCAAGGCGGCCTGATATCGGTCATGGCTCTGCTGTGGATCCTCGGCTCGGCTGCCCTGGCGGCCTGGCGTACGAAGTTGGACGCGCTCGTGGCGCTCGTGGCGTCGATCGCTGTCTTCAGTGCTCCGCATCTGATCATCCGTCATCCGATCGTGTGGTTTTGCCTCACCACCTGCCTTGTAGCCGGACCGCCTCGCACGATCCCCTTGACCGCCCGTCAGAGGAAGGTACCAGCATGTGCGGGATAGCCGGAATTCTCCTGGCGCGGGATGCGGCCGACACGAATTCGCTCAGGGCGATCGCGCCGATGATGGCGGCCCTTCGGCATCGCGGGCCAGACGGCGAGGCATTCTGGATCAGCCGTGAAGCCGGGATCGCCTTCGGCCACCGGCGCCTGGCCATCGTTGACCTGTCGGAGGCGGGCCGCCAGCCAATGCACTCCGAGAGCGGCCGCTACGTCATCACCTTCAACGGCGAGATATACAATTTTCGCGACCTGCGCCGCGAGCTGGAGAGCCAAGGCCGCTGTTTCCGTGGCGGCAGCGACACGGAAGTCATGCTGTGCGCGATCGAAAGCTGGGGTCTCGACGTGGCACTTGCTCGCTTCGCCGGCATGTTCGCCTTCGGACTCTGGGATGTGGAGAAACGGATTCTCCACCTTGCCCGCGACCGGATGGGCAAGAAGCCGCTCTATGTCGCCGCGACACGCCAGGCGCTTGTCTTCGGCTCGGAGCTTAAGGCGATCAACTGCTTTCCGGGATTCTCCCCGGAGCTCGATGCTGACGCAGCCGCGACGATGCTGTCGAAAGGGTGGGTACCGGAAGACCGGTGTATCTGGCAGGGCGTGTTCAAGCTGCCGCCCGGCTCGGTCCTGTCGATAACGGCGGCGGACGTCGCCAATGCCCGCGGCGCCGGCTCGCTCGCGCATCGCAGTCGACGCTGGTGGTCGCTGGCCGATGTCGCCTGCATGGCGCGGTGGGAACCGCTCGCCGGCAGCGATGAGGAGCTTACGACCGAGCTCGACAATTTGCTTCGCATAGCCGTCGGCGAGCGAATGATCGCGGACGTACCGCTTGGCGCTTTTCTGTCGGGCGGGATAGACAGCTCGACGGTCGTCGCCCTGATGCAGGCACAGTCGCCGAAGCCCGTTCGCACCTTTACCATAGCGTATGGCGAGAGTGGGTTTGACGAGGCCCCGCATGCCGCCGCTGTTGCACGGCATCTGGGCACGGACCACACGCAACTTCACCTTTCACCGGCCGCAGCGCTTGAGGTGATCCCGGAGTTGCCGCGGATCTGGGATGAGCCGTTCGCCGATGAGTCGCAGATACCGACGCTGCTGGTATCGCGCCTCGCCCGGCAACACGTAACCGTGGCTCTGTCCGGTGACGGTGGCGACGAGTGCTTCGCGGGCTATTCCAGGCACTTCCTGGCCACCCGCCTGAGAAGACAGCAGGCACTCCCGCCAGCCTTTCGCCGGCTGCTGGCGGCGGGGGCCGGATTGCTGGCGCAGGCCTCCCGCAATGAGGTCTTCGACAGCCTTCCGCTTTCGGCGGGCGTGCGGCATGGATTGCGAAACGACAGGTTGAATCGCCTCGCCCGCCTGCTCGCGGCGGCAAACGAGGACGAATTGCTTCAGCGGTTGACCGAATCTTCGACCAACAGCCTCGTTCATCATAAACCTGCGGCATCGAATGCCCGCGCAACGCAACTCGACGACCTGCTGTCCCGTCTTCTGTTCGACGACATGACCGGTTATCTGCCCGGCGACATATTGGTGAAGCTCGATCGCGCCACCATGGCCAACAGCCTCGAGGGGCGATGCCCGATCCTGGACCATCGCATCGTTGAATTCGCCTGGCGCCTGCCGGCCAATGCCAAGGTTCGAGATGGCAAAGGCAAATGGATACTTCGCCAGCTCCTCGACAGATACGTCCCGCGGCGGCTGGTCGATCGGCCCAAGCAAGGTTTCGACGTTCCGGTCGGGGCCTGGCTGAAAGGGCCTCTGCGGACCTGGGCGGCGGATATCATCGAGGCAGTACGCCGCTCGGGAGACGGGGTTCTCGACTTTGCAAAGGTCGACGCCTGCTGGCGTGATCACCTGCACGGAAGGCAGGATCATTCTCGCGAGCTATGGCCGGCGCTCATGTTCCAGGCATGGCGCGAAGACGCCATGCGAGCATCAACGCCGGCAACACGCCTTTCTCACGAGACCGAATTGACGGGGGTTTGAGATGGAAGGTTCGATAGCCAGCCGCGCCAGGCTTCCCCGCGCCACGCAAATGACTGTAGCGAGGCTCGAAGCCACCACGCAAATGAGACCGGAACTGCGCGAGCCGACGGAACGGTCTTCTCCCTTCCATCAACTCGTAGTCACCTTGGCGACGAGAAAATGGTTCCTGCTCGCCATCGCGGTTCTGGGTGGCATCCTGGCGGGGATGGCGGGTTTTGCCCGACCGGTACTGTTCGAGGCGACGACGCAGGTGATCATCGACGCCCCAAGCGGCGGCAATGCTCCCGGCGGCACGGCCTCTGCCCAGGACCTGCTGGATTCGAGCATTGATGACCACCTGACGATGCTGTCGTCGCAAGCCCATCTGCGACGGGTTCTGGCGGCGCTGCGCAAAGCCGAGGCCGCCAACACGGCCGGAAAGAGCATCTCCAGTCCGGTCTGGGAAGAAAAGCCCGATACCGGTTCGTTCATGAGCACCCTCCTGAGCCGGGTCTGGCCGCAGGGAAAGCCCGTGGCCGGAAGTCCTGAAGCCGTGGACGCCGCGGCATTGAAAACGCTCCGCAACGGAATGAGGGTCGGACAGGAACTGCGGTCGCGGGTCATCACCATCGGCTTCACCGACACCAGTGCGGCGCGCGCCGCACTGGTCGCGAACACATTCGCCCAGGTCTATATCGACGATCTCGCGCAGAAGCGCCGCGCATCGGATCAGCTCGAACTGCAATCGCTGGTCGCCAGCCTGCCGCAGGTGCAAGGCAATCTGGTCGATGCAACCGATCGTCTGGAGACGTACCGGCTGACCCATGGGGCCGTCGATCAAAGTGCGGCCAGCAATGCGGCCAATGAGACAGCCGAGCTCAGCCGCCAGATCGCCTTGTCGAAAGCCGATCTGTCCGCCTCGGAATCACGCCTTCGCCATATCGACGATTTGCGAAAGGCGGGAGCGTCCGTTTCGCAGATGGCTGAAGAAATCGGTTCTCCGGTGCTGGCCGACCTGGTGGCGCGCCAGACGGCCGGCACCGCCGGCGAGGATCTCGGCAAGGCGATCGAACTCGAGCTCGAACAGGACATCGCGCGCATCGCCGCGGAAACGGATGTCTACCGCGCGCAGGTCGCGGCCCTCGAGGAACGCAAGAGAGTGCTTGATACTGCCGCGACCGACACCGCCAGCCAGCTTGCCGGGTTGCGTGCCCTCGAGCCGCAGGTGGCTATCGTGACGCAGAGGTATAACGATCTCCTTGGGCGACAGCAGGACCTGATGCGGCGCATCGAGGCTCCGTCGCCGGGTGTGGCGGTCCTCTCGGCGGCATGGCCGCCATCAAGTCCCAAGACCCTGTCGCCAATTTTCCTGATCCCGCCCGGCATGATCGCGTTCGGCCTGATGGGCGCGGTGTTCGTCATAATACGCGACAGCTTCAACCAGACCTTGCGCAGTGAGGCCGAGGCGGAAGCCGAGCTCGGGATTCCCTGCATAGGGCTGCTTCCCAAGGTTTCTGAAGTTCACGCCAAACAGCTTCGGCATCTGGTTCTGGGCCAGCGGAATTCGCCGTTCAGCCGCGCCGTGACATCGGTTCTTGTCACCGCCGCGCCAACTCAGGGCAGGGGGCGGTCGCCGCACATCATCCTCGCCACGTCCAGCACCCAGGACGACGGCAAAACCGAATTGGCGTGGAGCCTGGCGCTAGCGGCCACTCGTCTGGGCGGGAGGGTGATTTTCATCGATCTTGACCGCAAGGACATGCGGCTCACGAACGAGTTTCGCGGCGAATTCAGCACCGTCGTGGCGCACAACACCTTTGGAGATTATGTCAGTGACCGCTGCGTCCTGCAGGATGCAATCACGAGAATGCCGGAAATCGGCATAGACCTCATGACCGCCCCGGCAGCCTCCGATGATCTGCTGACGCTTTTGTCCACGGTGGACAAATCCCAGTTCACCGATGAATTGCTCTCGGTTTACGACATCGTCATCATTAACGGCCCGCTGGGACTAGGCGGCCCCGAAACCAGGCTTCTAAAGCGCTGGGCCGGTGCGGTGCTTTTTGCTGTTCGCTGGGCCAGGACGCGGCGCGGCATTGCCCGCGGTGTCCTGGACTCACTGCGGGCCGGCGGCTCCGCCACGGTTCCCGTGGGCAGCGTGCTCACTCAGGTGAATCTCAGGAAACATGCCGCCTACCGGCTCGGGGACGGCGCCGATCTCCTGCTCGCGAGGGTCTGATGAGGATCGCCGTCGCCGCTCGCCGAGGATCGTCACCGGGAACGATGTGTGTTCCCAAGATCGGGCCTGCCCAGAATGATCATTGAATTCTTCGGACCGCCGGGATCGGGCAAAACCACGTTCGCGCATGCGCTCGCCCGGCAGTTGCGCGGGAAAGGCTACAATGCCAAGGTCGCCTTGAGCTACAAGCCAAGTATCAGGGCGGGAATACTCGACTTTGGAGTTTTGTTGTTTGCTTCGAGGATACTATCGGCGATATTTTCTACGTTGAAGATAATGATTTTCTCGAGAGGAAGATTGAAAGAAATTTCTCTTTCGCTGTCGATGATAAGACTGATACCCCCGAGAAAACGCATATGGCGTGCAAGAATCTGGCAATACATATTGCACCTTTCACGTTGCTGGAATGGCGCGAGGAGATCGCCTGATATCATAATATTCGATCAGGGGTACGTTCAGGCGATCGGATCGCTGGCAATGTTCAACGGAAGTGCCAACCGCGATGCGCTGGCAAAGGCACTCAATCTCGCGCCCCCGGCCGATCTCACCATCAGACTGCTGGTACCGCAGGCGGTTGTCGAGGACCGCTTACGGCAACGGATGGAGCGCGAGCCACCAGCGGAACGAATTTTCGAGGCTGGCTTGAACGTCAATATGCGCTCGGTGGGGGTTTTTGAATCCATAAATGATATTGCGAAGATTTCCGGGAGAAGAGTAATTTCCATAGATAATTCCGATGGAAAGTCGGTTCCAAAAAGTATTTTTGAATTAGAGAAAAAAATTATTTCTGGAGTTTTGCGGGCAGGCAAGGAGGTTGTGGATAGAGACGCGCTTCATGCCGATGCCGAGAACGTGGAAGATCGCCTGCATCGAAAGTCTCAGGGCCGTGTTAAAGGCGTCCTGGCTTCAATAGCCGCTCCTCTGCGCAAGAAGGACGTGGGCTCACGGCTTGCCCGGGCGAGCGTCTTCGCCCTCTTGATCTATATCGGAGGCGCTGGGCTCACCAGCCTTGCACAGTTGGCAATCGCCCGTCTCATCGGGCCTCGCAACTATGGCATCTATTCCTACGTCCTGGCGTGGACCTCCGTGCTCGCCTATCTGGCGACCCTTGGTTTCAACGTTTCGCTGTTACGCTTTGTGCCCGCCTACAGAGCCAACGACAGGCTTGATCTGGTGCGAGGGGTGATAAAATTCGCCCTGCAAAGATCGTTGTTCGCGGCGACACTGTTCGCGCTGATTGGGGCTGCGGTCGTCCTCTTCTTTTCAGATCATACGCAAACGGGGCTTGAGGTAAGTATCGTGATTGGCATGGCGGCGGTCCCGCTGATTACCGCCTATGCCCTTGGCGCCACGCTTGTGCGCGCTTTCGGCGGCGTCGTCTCGGCGCTGTTGCCGGAGCGCATCGTGCGTGACGGATTGCTGCTGGTATTGGTGGCGATCCTTGCCAAGTCCGGATTGCGGACCGTGGACGCACCATCGGTGATGCTGGCGGTGCTCGTTAGTTCCGCCATCACGGTCGGGTTGGTATTCGTCACCGCGGCGAAGTTCGAACCGCCGGGCCTGCGGCAGGGTCCCTCCAGTTCCGCGGCGAAGGAATGGTGGTTTGCCGTTCCTCCGCTGATGCTCATCACGGGCCTCGATGTTTTTGTCAGCCGTGCGGGGGTGCTGGTGTTGGGCTGGACCCACCACATCCGTGAAGCGGGCATATTCGCCCTGGCCTTGAACGTCGCCATGCTCGTGGGGCTCTCCCGCATCGCCGTCGCTACCATGTTTTCACCCACGGCGGCCGATCTGCATGCCAGGGGCGATCGGAAAGGCCTGCAGCAACTGTTCGCACGGGCCACCATGCTTTCCGCCGGCGGCGCCATCGCGGTGGCTGTTCCGATGATGATGATCGTCGAGCCGTTCTTGAGCTACTTTGGCGAGGGGTACACCGCAGGGGCGCCGATCGCGCGGGTTCTCATCCTGGGGTATGTCTTCGTTGCACTGTGCGGGCCTCAGCAGAACCTTCTGACCATGACCGGACATGAATGGGCCGCCGCAATCACCATGGTCGCCGGTGCGGTTGCCAACATCATCGCCTGTGCCGTGGGGGTCGCGATCTACGGTCCCATCGGTGCTGCCGTGGGCGTCGCGCTGGCCCTCAGCATATGGAGCGTTGCCATGGCTATCTATATCGGCAAACGGCTGAGAATTCTGCCGGGTCTGGTTTTTGCGGCACTTTCAATCTGGCCGAGCGCGGTCGCAGGCCAGCAACGGAACCGGTTCTTGGGTGTTGGCAAATGAGAGGCTGTCGGTCCATCGGCTGGATCCGTCTCAAATGAGCGGATGGGCCGCCGCGCCAATGCGCCTTCCCATTCATGGTCCGTGTCCGTCATTCGAAGGATGCATGAGCTCCAGAGCCGCGCAACGGTGATCCGGCAAAGTGCTGGAGCGTCCATGCCTGACGAACAAGAGCCGGCCGCGACTTCAACGCTCCCAATTCCGCGACCTGAGAGAGGAGGCCTTGTCGAGCCTCGGCAAGGCGAGACACTCGCTCAGGTCCAGATTCTGCGCGCCGTTGCAGCCACCTCGGTCGCACTGCGCCATGCGCAACATGACGCGGCAACGCTGGGTTCGCAGGTCGGTCGGACCTTTCAGGCCTGGAACCCGATACCATGGAGCGCCGGAGTCGACGTCTTCTTTGTGATTTCCGGCCTGATCATGGTGCATGCGTCGCAACAGCTGTTCGCGAAGGCGGGCGGCGCGCGTCTCTTTCTTTCCCGCCGGATCGCCAGGATTGTCCCCCTTTATTGGGTCGTGACCACGCTCTACCTCGCAGTGGCATCTGTCGCTCCCGCTTTCCTCAATCAGAGCTATGTCAATTCGAGGTTTGTCATCGAATCCTATTTTTTCATTCCAGCCACTCGCCCCGACGGGATCGTTCAGCCTGTCTATGAACTTGGCTGGACGCTCAACTATGAAATGCTGTTCTATGGGCTGTTCGCGGCTGCAATCATATTGCCCATGCGGTGGGCCGTTACGATGCTGCTCACCACGCTGGCGGGCTTGGTGGCCGCAGGCCGTCTCGCCGCCCCGCTGCCAGAGCCATTCGCCTTCTGGACCAGTCCGATCATCCTTGAGTTCGCGTTCGGGGCGGTGATCGGTGTCATGAGCATCTGGGGCTTGCGGCCGTCCGGCTTCACCAGGGCTTGCGTCGCCGGGGCAGGCTTGGCCGCGCTGATGCTTGCAGCGGCATTTCCCGAAATCTCGACAGGCCTTTCCCGGCCGCTTGTTTATGGCGTGCCTGCCGCCCTCATAGTCTGGGGTGCTGCGCTGGCCCCGGCCGATCGGCGGCATGAGGGCCTGGCGGCCCGATGGAGCACCAGCGTCGGGGACGCGTCCTACGCCCTCTATCTGCTGCATCCATTCGTGATCCGCGCCATGCGTATCATGTTCTGGCGAGCAGGCTTGGCTGTGTTGCTTGGCCCGTGGGCCTTCATCGTATTGGCGTTGGCGACCACCTTTGGCGTGGCGCTGATTACCTATCATTGGTTCGAGAAACCGGTGACGCGTTATGTCCGGCGCCTCTTGGGAGTTGGGCACGGTACTCGCCCGGAGCTTCGCCAATTTCCGGCGGCGTATCCCAAAACGGAGTAAGCGATGCAATCCCGGTGGCCTTCGGTGAAAATCTAGATACGCTGTCGCCGGCGCGAAGCCGGCAATGCGGCGAAGGCCGCCGACTTCGGCGCGGGTTTCTAGAACGTCACCCGCAACGCGCGAGCAATAACCACCAGCTTTTGGCTTGTCCGATTTTGCCTCTGTCGCCTATCTCATGGCAGGACCGAAATGCGCCCCAGAAGCGCCACCAGTTCCGCCTGGCGCTTTGTCTCTGTCTTGGCGAACAGAGAGGCGAGCTGGGAGCGGATCGTCGTGCGGCTGAGATGCCAGCTGCGGGCGATGTCCAGGGGCGCGTCGCCATGAGCCAGGCGCAGCGCCAGCTGGGTTTCCGCGCTGGTCAAGCCGAACATTCTTTGCAATGTCTGAGGATTGGCGGTCGAGGTGTTCTCCCGATCGAGCAATGCGACGATGCTCGTCCCGTCGGGCGCGATGACGCCTACCTCATTCAGGATCACAGGCCTGTCGCCCCGGCTGCGGATCACCACCCATGACAGCGAACCTGGCTGGAAATGGGCAGGAGCATTTGCAATCAGCCGCCTTAGCCCGGCAGATAGCTCGCAAGCCGTATCGGCCGCTTCACCCTGCCGTTCAAGCGTATCCTGGGCGGCTGCGTTCCATTCGACTACCTTCTTCTCGCGATTCAGGACGAGGTAGCCGCACCCGATGCGCTCGAGCATGCCGGTTATGGATTCCAGGCTGCGTCGCTGCGCCCCGCCGGGCCGGGCGTCCGGTCGCCGCGGGAAGTGCGTCGAACCTGGGCGACGAGTATCCTTGAGGACAATGTATTGGCTGCCCGCAACCGCGTCGTTGCGCCTTTCAATCAGAGTCATCGCTACCACCCTAACCCTAGTTGCCTCATACGAAAGTAAATTTCCGGCGATTTACTTGTGCTGATTTCCTGGTTTCGACTGGAAGGCGCTTCTATGCCTCGGATTCGACCAGAGACATCGCAGCGATTATTGTTTCGCAGCGTTTCCTCGAAAAATGCGTTTTCTGATGAGCCCTCCCGATCATGATTCTATTCACCGGCCAGGGCGTGGCAATTCGGCAGTGGTACTAGGTAGCCTCCACAAGGCCTAGTCTCGACGGACTAGACAGAAGGTCGTAGTCTGGCGCATGGGTTCGTATCCGCGTTGGCTCAAATCGAACGTGTCAGGCACCCCGCTAGCTCATGTGGCATCCCTGTTGGTGCTGGCCGTATCGATAATATTCGTAGCAACAAACACAGTGAATATTGGACAGGACGCGGCGTTTATCTCGTCCATACCTGCAATTATTGTCATCGTGTATCTGGAGGGCCGTGGGCCAACGATTGCCGCGACCGTACTCCTGGCGATCGTCGGCCTGTGGACGCGGGAAGTGGTGAATGGTCAGCTCTCCGTTCAAGACTGGACACGCGCGATCTTCCTTCTGGTCTCGGGTGGCTTGATCGCGATTATGTTCCACCGCCTGCGACAGGATCTGCGCGGCGCCCTCGAGGTCGCGGAGGCGAGGCTTGCCGCCATCGACGCAACCGAGAGCCGGTACCGTTGGGCTTTCGAGCGCGCCGCCATGGGGTTTGCGAATGCCAATCGAGGTGGCCAACTGCTGCAATCAAACAGACGCCTTTGCGAGATGACGGGCTATCGGGAAGAGGAACTTGCCCAGCTGCCGCTTGAAGCACTCGTATACCCCGACGATCAAGACGCCGTGCGGAAATTGCTGCGAGGTCTGGTCGATCGCGCCGCTTCGTTCGGCATGGAAGCGCGGCTTCTGCGAAAGGACGGCAAGACATTCTGGGCGCGCCTGACCGTGTCTTCGTCTCGACCTGATGAAATATCCAACGGGAACGTTTTCGTGGTGGTCGACGACATTTCGGAGCGACGAGAGGCCCGTGAGGCGCTCCTGGCTCAGAAGGAATGGATTGATCTCGCTTTGACCGCCGGGCGATTGGGCACGTGGGGGATCGATCTGAAGGACGGGACGGTCACAGGCTCGGACAAGTTCTGGGACATTCTCGACATGCCCCCGGCTCCGTCCCGCCGGTTGCGGGAACTCTCGAGCGTGGTTCATCCGGCTGACTGGCCAAAGCTGGCCGCTGCGGCCGAATCTTCGTCGGCAGCGAATTATGACATGGAGATTCGTGTCCGGCGGAAGGACGGCCATGTGCGGTGGATTGCCTTGCGCGGACGGCAGGAAAATCATGGCGACCGCCTGTTGCGCATAGGGGTGGCGGCCGATTTGACCGAGCGTCGACAGACCACGCTCCTTCGCGCTGCCGTCAAGAAGGGCGAGCGCATCATGCGCGAAGAACGCCATCGTTTCAGCAATCTTTTTCCGGTGGTCACCGCGCTCGTACGAATGATCAATGTTCCCGGGAATGATGTGGCCAGATACAAGGAGATGTTGATCGATCGGATACGAACGCTCGAAACGACGCATGTGCTCCTGTCGGGCCACGCCAATGTTTCAGCAATGCTCCACGAACTCGTGGCCCAGGAATTGCAGCCCTTCAAGGATACCCGGGACATAACGATCAGCGGCCCCGCAATCGTCGTACCAGGTGGCGCCGCCGAGAGCCTGGCGATGGTCCTTCACGAACTGACCACCAATTCCGTGAAACACGGCGCGCTGGGTGTTCCACAGGGCAGGGTGGAGGTAAAATGGGAGTTCGCATCCGAAGGCGCCGGTGACGACGTCCTGTTCGACTGGGTGGAATCGGGCAAACGCAACAATTCGCGTGTGGCGCGCCACGGCTTCGGTTCCATGATCATCGGCCTGGATGGCGCACCGCTTGTCGGCCATTCCCCGAAGCTGCAGATATCGGAACACGGACTGCGCTATTCGTTGCGGCTATCGCGGAAGGAAATTGAACTCTAGAGCAAGCCGTGTCGGCATGGTCCGGGGTGGCAGGCTTCAGGCTTTTGTTCTCGTGCCCTGTCCAGCGTATGCGTCAGTTCGCATTTTTCGAGAGCCAGCTTTGCAGCAAAACGGCCGCTTCGGTCCGATTTCGGACCCCAAGCTCGCGGAGGATGGCCGCCGCATGGATTTTCGTTGTCGCCTCGGCAATATCCAGATTGCGGGCAATCTC
>NZ_JAFKIC010000288.1 GCF_017306585.1 Mesorhizobium sp.
GTCGCCACGGCCTTCAAGGTCACGCCGGCGCAGGCCACCAGGGCCTCGAGCAGCATGTCGCCGGAGCAAAGCTCGAGCCCGGAGCCGCCGGTCGCCGGGTGCAGGCCGGCGACCGCAAGGGCCCTGCCCGTCTCCACCTTGCATGCGATCGACTGATCGTCGATCGAGCCTTTCGCCTTAAGGGTGATCAGCGCCTGCGAAGCGTCGTCGCGATAGGTCTGCTTCAGCGGCGCCTGCATGGCCTTCAGGTCGGTGGCATCCATATCGTTCCTCATCTGTGCATGGCCAGCCAAGGATGCGGCTTGCAACAGATATAAGTGCCGATTGTCGGCCGGAATCAAGGCGTCATCCCTGCCCCAACGCAAGCTCGGGACTGGCTTAGCTCCAAGCCGGGTTTCGCCCGTATAGGTTGGGCCAAGGCCTGCCCGGCTGGACCTCTTCTGTTATGCCTCGCGGCATTGTGCCGCTTCCCGCAATCCTGGTCGCACTCCTATGGCCGATGTCGCCATTCTCGAAACTCGCGAAAGGGTTCTCGCCGGTATCCTGCTGACCGGCGCGGCCTATTTGCTGTTTTCGACGCAGGACGCCTCGATCAAGCTGCTGGTCGGCGGGATGACTGTGTGGCAGATCATGTTCTTCCGCAGCATTACCATTCTCGGCGCCTGCGCCGCGATCGGCGGCCGGCAGATCTTTGCCGACACGGTGCGCTCGCCGATCGTACGGCCCATGCTGCTGCGCAGCGCCTTCACGCTCGCCGCCTGGCTCTGCTACTACAACGCCGCCCGCAGCCTGCAGCTGGCGGAACTGACCACCGTCTACTACGCGGCCCCGATCATCGTCACCGTGCTTTCCGTGTTCCTGCTTGGCGAAAAAGTGCCTGTTTTGCGCTGGCTGGCGGTGCTGGTTGGTTTTGCCGGTGTCTTCGTCGCCTGCGATCCCACTCATCTCGGCCTGTCCGTGCCGGTGCTCCTGGTGCTGGCGGCCGCTCTTTTGTGGGCCATCGCCATCGTGCTGCTGCGCAAGACGGCGCTCAGGGAACGCTCGATGATCCAGCTCGTCCTCAACAACTTCTATTTCCTGGTGTTCTCGGCCGTGCCCGCGCTGCTCTGGTGGCATATGCCGGGCTGGCCTCAGTTGCTTCTGCTTGCCAGCGTCGGCGCGCTCGGTGGCCTGGCGCAATATCTTCTGTTCGAAGGCATGAAGCGCACGCCGGCCTCGATCCTGGCGCCGCTTGAGTACAGTTCGCTTTTGTGGGCATTCGCGCTCGGCTACGCGATCTGGGGCGACGTGCCACGACGGGAAGTTTTCCTGGGCGCCGCCCTCATTATCGGCGCAGGGCTGCTGATCGTCGGCGGCGAACATTTTCGAAAGCGGTCATGAGGCGCATTATTACTGACACTACGATGTCAGGACGCAGCAGCGTAGGCTGGCGCCATGACTGACGTGACAGCCACAACCGATACGACCGCCGAGCGCACGCTGGGGATTATCCTCGTGTCGTGCTCCGCCGCAGTCTTCGCCCTGACCGGCGTGCTGACCAAATCCATCCATGCCGACCCGCTGACCATCATCTGCTGGCGCGGCTTTGTCGGTTCGATCCTGATCTCGTTCTATGTCCTGTGGCGCCGCCGCCGCTCCGGTGGGCGCGAAAGCCTGCGGCTCGGCTGGCGCGGCTGGCTGCTGGCGGTGGAGGGGGCGCTGGCCAGCATCGCCTTCATCTCGGCGTTCAAGTTCACCTTCGTCGCCAATGTCGCGGTCATCTATGCCACGGCGCCTTTCGTGACGGCGCTTCTGGCCTGGATCCTGACACGAGAGCCCTTCCGCATGCAGACCATGGTCGCGGCCGCGGTGTCGCTGTGCGGCGTGGCGATCATGGTCTGGTCCGGTTTCGGCACCGGTCATCTCTTCGGCGACGGATTGGCGCTGCTGATGACCATCGGCAGCGGCCTCTATATGATCATGGTGCGGGCTTTTCGCGACACGCCCGTGGTTTGGGCCGGCGCGGTCTCGGCCTTCCTGCTGTTCCTGCTCGGCTGGTTCGTCACCGATCCGCTCGCGGTTTCATCGAGGGATGCCGTTCTGCTCGTCACCTTCGGCGCGTCCTTCGCCCTGTCGTCCATTCTGTGGACGGAAGGCGCACGCCTCATCCCGGCCGCCGAATCCGGACTGCTCGGCTCGGCCGAAGTGCCGTTCGCGATCCTGTTTGCCTTCCTGTTCCTGGGTGAGATCGCACCGGAAGCGAGCATGATAGGCGGCGCGATCGTGCTCTGCGCGGTGTTCGCGCATGCCGGCCGGGACTGGATGCTCGCCCGCTCCCAACGCACGGCTTCAAATATTTCTTAAAAAAGTGACACAGTCACGGAACCATCATCGGATTGAGACATTATTGGTGCGACGGGCCACCCCCCAAGTCCCCCCAAACCCCAGGCCCGTCCTACTCCCAAGCCGACCGCAAGGTCGGCTTTTTCTTTGCGGTTGCGGAGGCGGCCGGTCCAGGGCCGGTCCAATCACGCAAGCGCCCCAGACAGGGCCAGGTTGCCGCCGAGCAATGCTGCCAGATCCCGCGCCGGTGCGTCGGCTCCCGGCCGCAACCGAATCGCGAATTCCGCCACCGGAACGGGCGGCAAGCCGAGCTCGCGCGGCGCCTCGACAATGCCGGAATGGGCAAAGCGCGGCGTTCGCAGCGTCAGCGCAACGCCGGCATTCACCGCCGTGCGCAGACCGGCCAGGCTGGCGCTGCCGGCGGCTATTCGATAGCGACGGCCCGCCGCATCGAGCGTAGCAAGTGCCGCCGCGCGAAAACCGCAATAGGGATCGAGCAGCGCCAACGGCAGTTCTTCCTGCCGCGAGGCCAGCCCCTTCTGAGACCAGAGCCATACCATCGGCTCGCGCAACACGGCGACTTCGTCCGGCGCCGCGGTCTGGCGCATGATGATCGCCAGGTCGAGGCCGCCGCCCTGCAGCGCCTGCGCCAGCTCGGCGGAGCGGCCGACCCGCAGTTCGATCCTGACACGCGGATGGCTGGTGGCGAAGGCGCGCAGCAAGTCCGGAAGGCCGCTGTCGGCGAAATCCTGTGTCGTACCGATGGCGACATGTCCGGCGGCCCGCGCGCCCTTCAGCGCCAGCCATGCCTCGCGGTGGACGGCGAGAATACGCCTGGCATGACCGACGAGGTCCTCGCCGGCCGGCGTCAGGCCGCGCCCCCTGCCCTGCGGCGCCAGCAGCGGCTCGCCGACAATCTCCTCCAACCGCTGCATCTGGGTGGTCACGGCCGAAGGCGAACGACCGACGCTTGAAGCCGCTTGCGCCAGCGAACCGCTATCGACGAAAGCGAGGAAAGTTCTGAGCAGATCCGGATCGAGCGTATCCATAATTCGATCTTATCGAATCGTTATTTGAAAACAATTCGATTTTTTTGACCAATAGATGATGACATGATCTCTCCAACGGCGATCAAGCGCCGCCAAAACCAAGGAGACGAAAAATGCCCATCATCAACATCAGCGTCACCGGCAAGCCTGACGCCGCCTTGTCCGCCCGCATTGCCAGGGAGGTGACCGAGATCACCGCGACGCAGTTGCGCAAGGACCCGACGATCACGGCCATAGCCATATCCTATATCGACCCGCAGCACTGGTTCGCCGGCGGCAAGTCGCTGGCCGAGCATGGCACCAACACATTCTGGCTGGATATCAAGGTGGTCGACGGCACCAACACCAAGCTGGAGCTGGAGGCTTACCTCAAGGCGATCTTCGAGGCCCTCGGCAGGCTGCTGGGCGGTGTGCATGAGGAAAGCTATGCCTTCGTGCATGAAGTGCCGGCAGCGGCCTATGGCTATGGCGGCAAGACGCAGGAGTTCCGCTTCATTAGCGGGCGCTTGAAGGCAGCATGACGCCCCCTTCGCGCATTGACCTTGCTCCCACATCGTCTAGGTTCTGGCCGAAGTGGCCGCAAAGAGCCGCTACGATAATATCGTTGGGAGAGATGCGGCATGGTCCTGACACTGGCGCTGCTTGCGGGTCTCGTTGTGGCCTGGCTGCTCATCGGGGCGGTGGAAAAATTCCGCCTCGGCCTGCGTTTCACCCAGGCGCTCCTCTACGTGCCCTTCAAGCTCGCCTACCGGATCAACGACAACCGCATCAGGATCGCGCGCAAGGCGCCGGCCCCGGTGATCTACGTCATCTCGCATCAGTCCCGCTTCGAGCCGGCGCTGATGCTTTCGCTGCTGCCTGACGACACGCTGCACATACTCGACGAGGTCTCGGCGCGGTCGCCCTGGCTGGAACCCTGGCGCGAACTTGGCCGCACCATCGCCTTCAACGCCGAACATGTCTTCGTCAGCCGCCGGCTGGTGCGCGTGCTGAAGGGCAAGGGGCGGCTTGCCGTCTATATGCCGGACGCCGTCGAGCCCGACATCAAGGCGTTTCGCCTGTTTCGCGCCGTCACCCGCATCGCCATGCAGGCAGACGCGCGCATCGTGCCGATCTTCGTCGCCGGGGCGCGCGGCTTGCCCGTATCCTTGACACCGGCCGACAAGGCGCCGAGGCGCTGGTTTCCGCAACTATCGATCAGCGCGCTCGAGCCGATGACGATCGCGGAACTGGTGGCGCGCAACCCGGACCAGGCCTCCAACACCAATGCGCTGTTCGACCGCGTCGCCGAGGCCAGGCTTTTCGGCACCAATCTCGACCGCGGCCTGTTCCTGGCTATGCGCGATGCCGCCAATCGCGTCGGCGCCTCGCATCCCATCGTCGAGGACGTCATCTCGGGCGCGCTGAGCTACCGCAAGATGTTTATCGGCGCCCGTGTGCTGGGCCGGCGCTTCGAGACGGTCACGGCCCCGGGCGAAGCGGTGGGCGTGATGCTGCCCAATGCCAATGGCGTCGTTCTGTCCCTCGTCGGGCTGCTGTCGGCAGGGCGTGTGGCGGCGATGATCAACTATACCGCCGGCCCGGCGAGCGTGACGGCGGCGGTGCGCACGGCGGTGATCCGCACCGTCATCTCTTCGCGGGCCTTCGTCGAGAAGGCCGACCTTGCCGACATCGTTTCGGCCGTCGAAAAGGGCGGCGCAAGGCTGCTGTGGCTGGAAGACCTGCGGGAAAGCGTAACCACGCTGGACAAGCTCGCCGCCGCCTTACTGTGGCGCCTGCCCCTGCAACGGCAGGACGCGGCCAAGCCCGGGGTTATCCTGTTCACCTCGGGTTCGGAGGGCACGCCGAAGGCGGTGGTCCTGTCGCAAAAGAACCTGCTTGCCAATGCCATGCAGGCGGAGGCGCGCATCACCATCTCGCCGGCCGACATCCTGCTCAACGTGCTGCCGGTATTTCATTCCTTCGGCCTGACGGGCGGCACCATCCTGCCCCTGGTCACCGGCGTAAAACTCTTCCTCTATCCCTCGCCGCTCCACTACAAGATCATCCCCGAGATCGCGCGCAAGGTGAAGCCGACCATCATGTTCGGCACCGACACCTTCCTCGCCAACTACGCGCGTACCGCCAAGGACGGCGACTTCTCCAGCCTGCGCTTCGTCGTGGCCGGCGCCGAGGCGGTGAAGCCGGAGACGCGCCGCGTCTATCGCGAACGCTTCCAGGCCGAGATCGTCGAAGGCTTCGGGCTGACCGAGGCCGCCCCGGTGGTTGCCGTCAACACCGCCATCCATGGCCGTGATGGCACAGTCGGGCGGCTTTTGCCGGCGATGCGCATGAAGCTGGAACCGGTCGAAGGCATAGCGGACGCCGGGCAATTGTGGCTCGACGGACCCAACCTGATGATGGGCTACATGACCGCGGACCGGCCCGGTGAGCTGCAGCCGCTGACCGGCTGGCACGATACGGGCGACATCGTCGCGGTCGACCGGGAAGGCTTCATCACCATTCGCGGCCGCGCCAAGCGCTTCGCCAAGATCGCCGGCGAGATGGTGTCGCTGGGCGCGGTCGAGATGCTGGTGCAGTCGCTGTGGCCGGAGAAGCGCCACGCGGCCGTTGCAGTGCCGGACAAGAGGCGCGGCGAGCGCATCGTGCTGGTGACGACCGCCGACGACGCCAATCCCGAAGAGCTGCGCCAGTTCGGCAAGAAGGCCGGCGCCGCCGAGCTGATGGTGCCGAACGACATCGTCAAGGTGGAGGAAATCCCCGTGCTCGGGTCGGGCAAGACCGACTATATCTCGACGAGAAAGCTGGCGATCGACAGGCTGGGATTGGGCGTGGCGGCCTGATCCGCGCCACCACGCAAGGCAGCGACAACCCTACCCGATATCCGAAGGCGGCACCTTCTCGCCTTCCAGCTTGGCGCGCTTGGAATAGGCGCGCACGGAAAACGGCAGGAAAATCAGATAACCCGCGACCGACGCCGTCAGCGTGTACCAGGGATAGGTCATCAGCAGGAGGACATAGAGCACGACGGCCAGGATTACAGGCAGTACCTTGTCGCCGGGAATCTTGACGCTCTTGCCGGAATAGACCGGCAAGCGGCTGACCAGTAGGAAGGCGACCAGTATGGTGAAGCCGGTGGCGACGAAGGCGGCCGGACGGCTGGGCTCCAGTCCAAGCCGCAGGAAAAACAGATAGAGCGGCAGCATGACCAGCACGGCGCCCGCCGGCGCCGGCACACCGACGAAATACTCCGATTGCCAAAGCGGACGTTCGGCCTTCTCGTCGTCGAGCACGTTGAAACGGGCGAGCCGCAGCCCGCAGGCAATGGCGAAGAGGAGTGCGGCGATCCAGCCCGGCGAACCGGCGCGGTCGAGCAGGAAGGCATAGAGCACCAGCGCGGGCGCCACGCCGAAGTTGACGATGTCGGCCAGCGAATCCATCTGCGCGCCGAACTTGGACGTCGCCTTCAGCATCCGCGCCAGTCGCCCGTCTATGCCGTCCAGGAAGGCGGCGAGCAGCACCATGACGACAGCGGTCTCAAAGCGGTTCTCGAAGGCGAAGCGGATGCCGGACAGCCCGGCGCAGATGGCAAGCACGGTGACGAGGTTGGGCAACACCATGCGCATCGGAATCTCGCGGATGCGCGGACCGCCGCTGGCATGGGCCTCGAATTTCTTGAACGGCGCGCCCACTGCTCAGGAAATCCTGACCAGCGGAGTGCCGGCGATGCCGCCGAATTCGGCCAGCACGGTCTCGCCGCCGACAGCCGTCTGGCCAACGGCGACACGCGGCGTGGCGGTCAAGGGCAGGAAAACGTCGACGCGCGAGCCGAAACGGATCAGGCCGAAACGCTCGCCGGTGCCGATCGAGCCGCCGGCCTCGGCCCAGCAGACGATGCGCCGCGCGACCAGACCGGCGATCTGGACAGCGGCGACCGTACCATTGGGGCTTTCGATGACCAGGCCGTTCCGCTCGTTCTCGGTGCTGGCCTTGTCGAGTTCGGCGTTGAGGAATTTTCCGGGCCGATGCTCGATCCTGGCGATACGGCCGCGCACGGGAGCCCGGTTCACATGGCAGGAAAAGACGTTCATGAAGACAGAGATGCGGGTCATCTCGACATTGCCGAGGCCAAGCTCACGCGGCGGCAGCGCCGGGCCGACGGCCGAGATGATGCCGTCGGCGGGGCTGACCACCAGCCGGTCGTCGACAGGGGTGACGCGCTCCGGGTCACGGAAGAAGTAGATGCACCAGGCCGTCAGGATCAGGCCGATCCAGAACAGGATCGAAGAGAAATAGCCAAGGAAGAGCGTCGCCGCGCCAAAGGCGGCAATGAAGGGATAGCCTTCACGATGGATCGGTACGAACGCGTTCTTGACCGTGTCGACAAGGCTCATGGGCTGGGGGCGGTCCCTGTTTCAGGTCCGGCCTCAATAGCCGAAAGACCCCCTGCCCGCAACGCGACAATCGGCGGCGCGGATGGACGGACATTGGTCCGCCAACCTTCGAGCAGCCGCACGCTCCGCATTTCGTGAAGCCGGGACCGGCTTGCGTGCCAGTCTCATTGCCGTCAGAATTTCCGGCGGGTGGGAGAAAATTCCATGAAAAGCTGGCGATCCCGTATCGGCGTTGTCGCGTTGGTGTCGGCCACCATGCCTGCCTTGTGCGGCCATGCGCTGGCGCAGAACAAACCATCCTTCGATTGCGGCAAGGCCACCAGTGCCGCCGAAAAGGCCATCTGCGCCGATCCGACCCTGGCGCAGGCCGATGCCGACATCGCAGGGAAATACGCCACGGCGCTCAAAATGCTGGACCCGCGCGCCGGCAAGGCTCTGCGCGACGACCAAAGCGATTTCGTCAGCTATCGCGACCAGATCGCCGACTTCAATC
This sequence comes from Mesorhizobium sp., assembly GCF_017306585.1. GTDB lineage: Bacteria > Pseudomonadota > Alphaproteobacteria > Rhizobiales > Rhizobiaceae > Mesorhizobium. The sequence continues at coordinate 8,259 of NZ_JAFKIC010000288.1, forward strand.
AGGACACGCCCAAGGATCAGCAGACAACCGATCTAGGCGAATTCATGCGCGATCGCGCCACCTTCCTGACCGGCATCCGCAAGCCAAAGGACACAGGTTTTGTCGGCACCTGGGCCAGCATCCGCGGCACGGTCGAGATCAAGGTGTCGGGCGCCGGCAAGCTCGACGTCTCGGAGGACGTCGCCAATCCGGTTTCGGGCAGTGGCACATGCGATATCGGCGGCACCGTCAAGGCGGGCAAGCAGTTACGGCTGGTCGATACCGACGACCAGGACAAGCCGACCGGATTTGTCTTTACCTTCCGCCGCGACGGCGATGCACTTGTCGTCGAGCAGAGCGGCGCCGGCAAGGACGACAGTTCGGAGCCGCCATCCTGCGGCGCCAACGGCCATGCCGATGGAACGTTCTTTCCGAGCCAAAAACCTTAGGCCACTGTCGGCGAACCGCGTCATCGTCCGTCCTTGGTGAGAACGCCTCGCAGCCGCGGAGGCTGTCGATGCTCAAACGGAGGCTCCCGATCATGCAGACATCACCTGATCTTGTCATGGAAGGCCTCGCCTTCGGAGAATCGCCGCGCTGGCATGACGGACGCCTCTGGCTCTGCAACTGGGGCACAGGGGAGATTGTAGCCGTGACCGGCGACGGCAACAGCGAGATCATGCTCACCGTGCCGGCTATCCTTCCCTATTCCATCGATTGGCTGCCTGACGGGAGGCTGCTCGTCATATGCGGCCGCGAAGGCTTGTTGCTGCGGCGGGAAGCCGACGGAAAGCTCGTTACCCACGCCGATTTGCGCGAACTGTCGAAAAGCCCGTGGAACGAGATCGTCGTCGACGGGCGCGGCAACATCTATGTCAATGGCGGCGGTCCGGCGCCGGCTCCCGGCCAGCATTTCGGTCCGGGAACCATCGTGCTGATCACCCCGGATGGCGCGGTCCGGCAAGTGGCCGAGAACATCGCCTTCGCCAACGGCATGGCGATCACCCCGGACAACAAGACACTGATTGTTGCCGAATCCCATGCCAACCGCCTGACCGCCTTCGACATCGCCGCTGACGGCACCTTGTCGAACCGCCGCGTCTGGGCGGAACTCGATGGATATCCCGACGGCATCTGCCTCGATGCCGAAGGAGCGGCCTGGTACGCGGACGTACCCAAAAAGCATTGCGTACGGGTACGCGAAGGCGGTGAGGTGCTGCGGACCGTTACCGTCGATCGCGGCTGCTTTGCCTGCATGCTGGGCGGCGCCGACAAGCAAACACTGTTCATCACCGCCGCCGAATGGCGTGGTTTCGAGCATATGGTCAGCGATATCAGGACCGGCCAGGTGCTCGGCATTGCAGCCCCCGCACCTCGCGTCGGCTGGCCCGGCTAGAGGCTTGGAACCCGCTGATAGTTGGCGATGTCGGCCCGTACGCCGAGACGAGCGATCGTCTCCTTCGGATCGAAGGCCACGCGTTCATGCGCGGCCTTGACGATGGGCACCACATTGTCGACGGCGGCCTGGCTTTCCCATTCGACGATGGTGACGAAATTGAACTCGCCCGGGCCTGAGAACTGTTCGAGCAGGAAATCCTGCACGAAGCCCTCCTGAAGCCGCAGCAGCTCATGCGTCATCTTCACCTTGGCGAGGATTTCCTCGCGAGCGCTGGCGGGCACGACGAATTTGTCGACCCTGAACACGCTGCCGCCATTAACGTTCTGATTCGTAAAGCTCATATCCATTGGTACCCGTCCTCGACAAGGCTGTTTCCGGCTCTCGATCGACGGTCTACAATCTCAACTTAAGTTGAGGTCAAGGGATTTCTTTGAGCTACGATACCTCCGACGTGCGCCTGCGCACCACGACACCCAGTTCGTCGCTTTCGCGGGCGATGCGCAGACGCTCCTCGGCCTCGGTCGCCTCGCGCTGCCGGTCCCACATCGAAGCGTAGAGGCCGTGTTTGCGCATCAGGTCGACATGCGTGCCGCGCTCGGCGATCTGGCCGTCCTTGAGCACGATGATCTCGTCAGCCGAAATCACCGTCGACAGCCGGTGGGCGATGACGATGGTGGTGCGGCCCTTGCTGACCAGGTCGAGCGCCGCCTGGATTTCCTGCTCGGTGTGGCTGTCCAGCGCCGAGGTCGCCTCGTCGAGCATCAGGATCGGCGGCGCCTTCAGGATGGTACGGGCGATCGCCACGCGCTGCTTCTCGCCGCCGGAAAGCTTCAGGCCGCGCTCGCCGACCATGGACTTGTAACCCTCGGGCAGCTTTTCGATGAATGGTCCGATCTGGGCGAGTTCGGCGGCCTTGCGCACCTCCTCCTCGCTGGCGCCGACACGGCCATAGCGGATGTTGTAGGCGATGGTGTCGTTGAAGAGCACGGTGTCCTGCGGCACCATGCCGAGCACCGCGCGCAGGCTCTCCTGTGTGACATCCTTGATGTCCTGCCCGTCGATCAGCACCTGGCCACCCTGCACATCGTAGAAGCGGAACAGAAGCCGCGAGATGGTCGACTTGCCGGCGCCCGACGGCCCCACGATCGCCACCGTCTTGCCGGCCGGCACCTCGAAGGAGATGCCCTTCAGGATCTTGCGATTGGGATCGTAGGAGAAATGCACGTCGCGGAACTCGACCTTGCCCGCGCTTACCGCCAGGGGTTTCGCGTCGGGCTTGTCGACGATCTCCTGAGGCACGTCGAGCAGGTCGAACATGTGCTCGATGTCGGTCAACCCCTGCCGGATTTCACGATAGATGAAGCCGATGAAGTTGAGCGGCACGGAGAGCTGCACCAGCATGGCATTGATGAAGACGAAATCGCCGACCGTCTGCGTATGGGCCTGCACCTCCAGCGCCGACATGCACATGACCACCACGGTACCCAGGCCAAAGATCACGCCCTGGCCGAAGTTGAGCCAGCCGAGCGAGGTCCAGGTCTTGGTTGCGGCGATCTCATAGCGCGCCATCGAGCGGTCGAAGCGATCGGCCTCCATGCGCTCGTTGGTGAAATACTTGACCGTTTCGAAATTGAGCAGCGAGTCGATCGCCTTGGTGTTGGCGTCGGTGTCGCTGTCATTCATGTCGCGGCGGATGGAGATGCGCCAGTCGCTGGCCTTGACCGTGAACCAGACATAGAGCCAGACGGTGACCGCGACCACGGCCACGTATTTCCAGCCATAGGTGAAGCCGAATATGCCTGCTGTCAGCGCGAATTCGAGGATGGTCGGCGCCGTGTTCAGCATGATGAAGCGCACGATGGTCTCGATGCCCTTGGTGCCGCGCTCGATGATGCGCGACAGGCCGCCGGTGCGGCGCTCCAGGTGAAAGCGGAGCGACAGCTGGTGCATGTGGACGAAGGTGCGGAAGGCAAGCTGGCGCACCGCATGCTGGCCGACGCGGGCAAACAGCGCGTCGCGCAACTGGTTGAAGCCAAGCTGAACGAGCCTCAGCACATTGTAGGCAATGACCAGCATGACGGGAGCAAGCAGGAAGGACGGCAGCGGCGGCGGCGTCTTTGAACCGCCGGCCAGCGCGTCGGTCGCCCATTTGAAGAAATACGGACCGGCGACCAGCGTCACCTTGGCGACGACCAGAAGCAGCGTCGCCCAGGTCACCCTTGCCCTGAGATCGGCACGATCGGCCGGCCACATATAGGGCCACAGATTGCGCAAGGTCGTGAGGGTGGAGGTATCGGCGGAGACGGTTTTTTCGACCACTTTTCTTGCCTTTTGGGTGAGAGGGGTCAGCGGCCTGGGCAGCAGGAAGTGACGAGCGCGTTGAGCGACGCCGAAGTTTCGGCGAGTGCCTCGCGGTCGACCGCGTAGCGCGAACGCTGGCGATCGGGCTCGAAGCGGACCAGGCCCGCCTCGACCAGGATCTTCAAATGCTGGGACACGGTCGACTGGGCCAGGTCGAGCCGGTCGACGACCTCACGACAGCAGCAGGAATCGCTGGCCGAGAGATGTTTTATGATTTCGATCCGAGCCGGGTGCGAAAGTGCCGCCAGCCGGGTGGCAACGGCGCGGCTGTCGGCTGCGGCAGCCTGCGGCGAACGGCATGGATCGCCGGAGTCTTGAAGGGATTCGGTCATCGTCCATCGCCGATAAACGATGACCCGGCCGGCGGCAAGCTACCCTTATGGGCAGAGCTTTACTTAAGCACGCACAGCCAAGGCTCCCCTCAGGACGGACCGAGGGGAGCCCGGCGTTGCATCAGTTGGTCTTGGTCGGCGCCGTCGTTGCCTGCTCGCCCATTGCCTTCAGATCGGCGGCTTCGCCTTCCTTCGACTTTTCCGGGACCTTGAACACCTGCCCCGGCCAGATGCGGTCGGGATCACGGATCTGGTCCTGGTTGGCGAGATAGATGGTCGAGTAGCGTACGCCATGACCGTAAACCCGCCGCGAAATGCGCCACAGCGTATCATGACGACGGATGATCACGGCTCCGTCGGCATGTTCGAGCTTGGGCGATACGACCTCCGGCACGTCGCTTGGCGGCGTGGCGGCCGCGACAACGGCCGGGGCCTCAGTGGCTGGCGCGGCCGGTTTCGTGTCGGCCGGCGCAGCAGCAACGGCC
>NZ_JAFKIC010000289.1 GCF_017306585.1 Mesorhizobium sp.
GGGCGAGCACGACGGGCGGCAGGATGAGCTGCGACAGGAAGAAGAACGAGATGTCCTCGTTCCTGAACCAGGCGAACTTGTAGCGGTAGCGGGTAAGGCCGTAGGCGGCGAGGCTGCCGATGACGATGGCAAGGCTCGACGCGCCGACCGAGGTGATCACCGAGTTCATGAAGCGCTTGAGAAATTCGTCGCGCACCGTCGAGGTCTCGAAGATCGAATCCGGCGAAAGGCCGAGCGAGCGCCAGCCCTTCCAGTCCGGCTGGAAATCGATGAACGGGATCAGATGGCCCTGCGTGACGTCGACCGCCGATTTGAACGAGGTCGTGATCGTCCAGTAGATCGGGAACAGGCAGATGAAGGCCCAGAACACCAGTGCGCCATAGATGAAGAGGCGGCTGGTGATGAAGCTTGCCGGAGAGCCGATTTCGGAGACGGTATAGTTGGTGGTCTGAACGCTCATGATCCGGCCACTCAGTTGACGTTGCGCACGAAGCGGTTGGCGAGCTTCAAGAGCCAGGTCACGAACACGACGATGATGACGAGATAGGCCATCGCCAGCATGGTGCCGTAGCCGACATTGGAGCGGTCGCGGTACTCGCGGTAGATGAAGCTGGAGACGGAATCAGTCGCGCCGCCCGGGCCGCCCGACGTCACCGTGATGATGATGTCGGCAAGCTTCAGCTTGAAGATGATGCGCAGGATCACCGCCGTCACCGAGACCGGCAGCATCAGCGGGAAGGTGACCTGCCAGAAGGTCTGCCATGCATTGGCGCCGTCGACCCTTGCCGCCTCCAGCACCTCGCGCGACATGGCCTGCAGGCCGGCGAGCAGCATGATCATCATGAAGGGAATGAAGGTCCAGGCGTCCAGGATCATGATCGAAATGCGCGCGGTGATCGGATCGGAGAAGAAGGCCGGATTGTCCCAGCCGAGATGGCGCGCCAGCGTCGCCGCCGGCCCGAAGCGATATTCCATCAGCGATTTGCCGATCATCCAGGAGACCGCGACCGGCGACAGCATGAGGGGCATCAGGAAGACGACGCGGAAGAATTTTCGTGCCCGGATCTGCGCGTTGAGCAGCAATGCCAGCCCAAAGGCGATGACATACTCGACCGCCACGGCGAGCACGTAGAGCACCATGTTGAACAGCGCGTTGCGGTAGTAGGGATCGCCCAGCATCTGCCAGAAATTGTCGAGCCCGTTGAACTTGCGGCCAGTGAAGGAACTGAGGTTCCAGTCCGTTAGCGCGATGTAGAAGCCGAACAGCGTCGGGAAGATCACCATGGCGATGGTGAAGAGCAGCGCCGGCAGCAGGAACAGCGCCCGCTGGCCGTCCTCGCCGCGGGTCAGCACCTGACCTATGCCCAGCGCCACGCCCCAGAGCACATAGGCGTAAACGGCGGGACGCCAGGTCTCGGTCTCGGCCCGGTACAAAATCTCGAAGACGATGGTCGCCAGCAGGCCAAGCGTCGCCGCTGCCATCAATGCCCATCCGAGCCGCTTGCGGGCTGGCGAAATCAGATTGTAAGTGGCGGCGTCTGCCGGCCACTGGTTCGCGGTCGAAGTCTGGTCAGCCACAAATCCCGCCCGTTTGGAAGGCTCCTCCCGGAGCCGAAGCCGAAAGGCTGTGGCCCGGCGGTGCCGCCGGACCACGGTTCACAGGGGCAGCCTACACGCCGAGCGAGGCCTTGTAGAGCTTGATCTGCTTCTCGCGGCCGATCTGGTCGGTCAGCTTCTCCCAGGCGGCGGCTATGGCGTCGGCGCCTTCCTGTGCCTTCATCTTGCCGGCGAAGGTGTTGGCCAGGATATCCTCGGCGGCGCTGTAATATTGGAAGATGCCGGGGATGCGCGGCTCGATCGCGCCGTTCGGATGGTTGTAGGAGTTGAACTGGGAATCCAGGTAATTCGAGATGAATGCCCTGTCGTAGCCGGCGGCCACCCATTCCTCGATGTCGTGCTGGCTGTTGCGATAGCACTGGAAGCCGGACGGATACATGGCCGTCCAGATCGCCAGATCCTTGCCACCAAGGTGCGCCGCCGCGCTCCAGGCGGCCTTCTGCTTCTTCGGGTCGCTGTCGACGCGGGCCATGACATAGATGCCCCAGCCGAGATAGGCGAGATTCGGCGCGAAGTTGGGTCCGCTGGCGAGCTTGTCCCATTTGCCGGTCTTGGCGTTGTAGACGTCATCCGAGCCCGGCAGGATGTCGAAGCCACAGAGGTCGCCGATCACCGAGGAGTCGTTGGTCTTGACGTTGGAACCGATGTCGCCCCACCAGGGGATCATCGAGCCGGTTCCGGCCAGGAATTGCTGGAAACCGGTGGTGTTTGGGTCGGCGTTGATCTGGTCGGCGGGTTCGGACGGCAAGGCGTCGATCACGTCCTGGATGGCGCGCACCCAGGCCGGATTGTTGACACGCGGCTTCATCGTGTCGGCGTCGAACAGCCAGGCCTTGTCGTCGGGATGCTTGGCATAGGCGCTGGCGCGGCTGCCGAGGAAGTAGAAGCCGAAGCCGCCCCAGGGCTTGGGCGCGTCGAGATAGCCATAGACGTCCTGGCCCTTGAACTTCTTGCCCTTGAGGAACTTTGTCACGGCCTGCACCTGCTGCCAGGTCTTCGGCACGCCCCATTCGCCGGCGCCACCGCTATCCTTCCATTCCTTGGCAAGGTCGGCGTCGGCGAACACATCGGTGCGGTAGTTGAAGTTATGCGTGTCGCCGTCGATGGTCACGCGATACTGCTTGCCATCCCAGGTGCCGACCGGCGGCTTCAGATAATTGACCAGGTCGTCGATATCGATCTGCTTCTTGACCCAGTCCGGCATTTCCGAAGTGAGTCCCTTGCCGCAGACATCGCCTTCGAACGGCGCGCCCATCTCGGCAATGTCGAAATCCACGGTCCCGGTGGCGATCGACTGCTGCAAGCGGGCATTATAGTCGGCCTGCGCCAGGTCGATCCAGCTGATCTTGGCGCCGGTATAGGCCTCCCACGGCTTCAGGAAGCCGCGGAACAGGACGTTGTGCAGGTTCTGGTTGTTGAGGCCCATGAACTTGAGCTCGACGCCGGCGAATTCGCCTTCCTTGACATTGGCCTTGGTCGCTTCGAGGCACAGTTCGCCGACCTTCTGAAAGTCGGCATCGGTCGGCTGACCTTTGCCGACACCCGGAATCTGCAGGATTTTTGCGCGCAGCTCACTTGCCGCCGAAGCGGGGCGCGTCATGGCGCCGAGCCCGGCGCTGGATGCCGCGGCGATCGCAGCCATGCTGGCCGCGCCCTTCAATACATCGCGCCGGGTTGCCCCTGCGCGTACTAGCTTTTCGTAAAGACCGACTCTCATCTACCATTCCTCCCAGAACAACAGTGGTGAAGTGACCAATCCTGAATTTGAAATGCCAATCTCTCAGACGCCGAAACGGCGGCGGTTCTCCTCTATCATACGGGGACGTGGGACCCCACCCTGCGTCGCCTTGAGTTCCGATTTCCGGACGAAAATCCGACTGTCGGATTGGCGTTGGACACTATTCGCGTAATCGATTACGTTGTCAACAACGATGACTTTTTATCTATAAGATACCGACTTGCCCTTGCCCTTTGCAATGGCTAGCTTCACCGCAAGAAAAGGGGGGACGATGGCTCAAGTCGCGATCGCCAATGTGGCCAAGGCATTCGGAACCGTCAAGGTGCTGCATGGGGTCAGCGTCGATATTGCCGATGGGCAATTCGTCGTGCTGGTCGGCCCTTCGGGCTGCGGTAAGTCAACGCTGCTCAGGATGGTCGCCGGGCTGGAAACCGTCTCCGGCGGCACGATCGCCATCGGCGACCGCGTCGTCAACAATCTGCCGCCGGCCAAACGCGACATCGCCATGGTGTTCCAGAACTACGCGCTCTATCCGCACAAGACGGTGGAGCAGAACATGGCCTTTGCCCTCAAGCTGAGGAAGACCGATCCGGCCGAGGTCGCGGAACGGGTCAAGCGCGCCGCCGACATCCTCGACCTTGCGCCATACCTGAAACGCTATCCGCGCCAGCTTTCCGGCGGCCAGCGCCAGCGCGTGGCCATGGGCCGCGCCATCGTGCGCAATCCGCAGGTGTTCCTGTTCGACGAGCCACTCTCCAACCTCGATGCCAAGCTGCGCGTGCAGATGCGCACCGAGATCAAGGAACTGCACCAGCGGCTAAAGACCACGACGATCTACGTCACCCACGACCAGATCGAGGCCATGACGATGGCCGACAAGATCGTCGTCATGCGCGACGGCCGCATCGAGCAGGTCGGCGCGCCGCTGGATCTGTTCGACCGCCCGGCCAATCTGTTTGTCGCCGGCTTCATCGGCTCGCCGTCCATGAACCTGCTCAAGGGCGTCATGCGCAAGGGCGGCGTCGACATTGCCGGAACGGTGTTCCCGGTCGCCCCGGGCAATGCCGTGGAGGAGGGGCGGGCCGTCGTCTACGGCGTGCGCCCGGAACATCTCGAAATCCATCCCGACGGCGTGCCGGCCAGGATTTCGGTGGTCGAGCCCACCGGCTCCGAAACCCTGGTTTTCCTGCGCTTCGGCGACGGCGAGATGGTGGCGCTGTTTCGTGAGCGCCATGACTTCAAGCCCGGCGACACGCTCAAGCTCAAGCCAAGGCTCGACCACATCCACCTGTTCGACGCCGAGACCGGCACGCGTCTCTGATCTCCAACGGACGAGGACCATCATGCTGAAAGGGATCAACCCGCTGCTCAATGCCGACGTGCTCCAGGCATTGCGGGCGATGGGCCATGGCGACGACCTGATCATCGCCGACACCAATTTCCCCTCCGATTCGGTGGCGCGGCAGACCGCGCTCGGCTATCTCCTGCGCATCGACGCGCCGGCCGCTGAAGTGGTCAAGGCGGTGCTGTCGCTTTACCCGCTGGATACGTTCGTCGATGACTCGGCCGCGCGCATGGAGATCGTCGGCAAGCCGGACGAAATTCCGCCTGTGCAAAAAGAGGTGCAGAGAGAGATCGACGCGGCCGAGGGCAAGTCCTGGCCGATGCTGCCGGTCGAGCGCTACGCCTTCTACGAGCGCGCCAAGCAGGCCTATTGCGTCATCCAGACGGGTGAACGCCGCTTCTATGGCTGCTTCGCCTTCCGCAAGGGCGTCGTGCCGCCGGATGCGGAGTAACGGCATGACCTCGGGCAAGCCGATCGTCATCCTGGGTGTCTTCGTCGCGGACACGGCCTACAGGGCGCGGCGCCAGCCGCGCATGGGCGAAACGATCCTCGGCAATTCCTTCAAGCTGGGGCCCGGCGGCAAGGGCTCGAACCAGGCGGTGGCCGCCGGCAAACTCGGCGCCGACACCACATTCCTGACCCGCCTCGGCGTCGATGCCTTCGCCGATATGGCGAAGACGACCTGGAAGGACGCCGGTGTGAAGAACGCCGTCATCGACACGCCGGACAGCTATACGGGGGCGGCCTACATCTTCGTCGAGGAAGAAACCGGCAACAACGCCATCATCGTCAGTCCCGGCGCGGCCATGCTGATCTCGCCGGCCGACATCGAAGCCAATGCGGGGCTGATCCGTGGCGCCGGCGTTTTTGTAACCCAGCTCGAGCAGCCGATCGACGCCGCGATGCGGGCCTTGGAAATCGCGCGCGGGGCAGGGGTGGCGACCATCCTCAATCCCGCGCCGGCGGCAAAGCTCCCCGACCGCATCTATACGTTGTGCGACTATCTCACGCCCAACGAGACCGAGACCGAGGAACTGACCGGCGTGAAGGTCGCCTCGATCGAGGATGCGCGCGCGGCCGCCGACAAGCTGCTCGAAATGGGCGTCGGCACGGTCATCGTAACGCTCGGTGACAAGGGCGCGCTGCTGCACTCGAAGGACCGCTCGGACCATGTCCCGGCCATCAGTGCCGGGCCGGTGGTCGAAACCACGGGAGCGGGAGATGCGTTCAACGGCGGCTTCGCGGCAGCGCTGTCGCGCGGCGGGGAGCCGTTGCAGGCCGTGCGCTTCGCCTGTGCTGTGGCCGGTATCTCGGTGACACGACCGGGGACCGCGCCATCGATGCCGACGCTGGGTGAAGTCGAGGCGCTTCTCCTCAGGAACTGAGGTGACTCGCGGCCGCCGAGAATCTGCTGTTCCGATTGTAAGAGCGGGACGGTAATCTGCCGCGCCTGCTTTGGTTGCGGCCTGCGGAACGGCGCTTGATTCGCTGCCGATCATATCGGCCGGGAACATTTTGCCTTGCCCGGCATTGTCTTCCGAGGGCTGAAAGTCGGGGGGACGAATTGTCAGTGATTGAAAGTCCCGAACGCGATCAGATGATTGCGCTTCGTGAGCGGTCTGGCGTGTCTCAGAGCGAGATGGCCAAGGCAATGGGCATACCACAGCCCACTTATCAGGCCCTTGTCTATGGGATCACCCGCATCAAGCCCATTCACTACGAAATGGCCAAGCTGGCGTTGATCAAGATCGCAATCGCGAAGGGCGATGGCAGCATACTGACGCCGGAACTGAGGGATTTCATTCAGTCGGCTTACCAGCTCATCGCATAGGATTCAGGCATGCGTTTGCATGATGCCAGGGCATATTGGAGAAAGCCGAAAAAACTTCCGGAAGCCGAAACTCCCTTGTTCAAGGGAGGGTAGCTAACCCCTTGAACTTGAATGGCGCGAGTGACGGGGCTCGAACCCGCGACCTCCGGCGTGACAGGCCGGCACTCTAACCAACTGAGCTACACCCGCGCATTTGACGAGCACGGTCAGCCGTGTTCGTCGTTGGGGCGCTGGATAAGGGGTTCGGTACCGGGTGTCAAGCGCACCAAACCATCATAACAGCAAACTGGAGAAGGTTTTTTGACAGCGGGCGTTTTGGTCGCAAATCAGCCCCCAAAACCCCGGCTTCGACGCGCAGGGGCCTTGCGAAGCCGGCCCCGACCGCTTAAAGGTCCGGCCCGGAGCGGGCGATTAGCTCAGTTGGTAGAGCGCTTCGTTTACACCGAAGATGTCGGCGGTTCGAGTCCGTCATCGCCCACCACGTAGCCCTCAGGTTTTTTAGACTATTTCGCATCATCGGCTGGCCGTTTTCGCTAAAGAGGCCGAGCCGATATCTAAAGACAGGCATGATGCGCTTTTGGATGTTTCCTCTTCGCCGAGACATTGTGGCGTCGTTGATCGGATGCCTGTTGGTGTCCGGCTGCTTCGACCTGGAGCAGGATCTGGCATTCCGGCGTGACGGGACCGCCACGGCCAACGTCCGGATAGCCGTGGACGCCACGGCGCTCGCAATGGCCAAGGACGTGAACAGCAAATGGTGCAGCACTGAAAAGCTGTTGTCTTCCAAGGGAATCACCGGAACAGCCGAGCGCACGACCGAGGGAAGGGACGAGGTCTGCACGGTGTCCTTCTCAGGCACCACGGACGATCTCGTCGCTGCTCTTTCGAATGCCAATATCGGCGGCGACAAGAGGCAAGGCGTTCAGCTCAATCGCGTTGGGGAAAACTACGAATTCATCGTCAATTTCCCCAGTCTCAAGCCAACCGACAAATATGCCAACGATCCGATGGCGCAGGGCCTGCGGACCCTCATACTGGCCAAGATGTCCGGCAGGCGCATCGCCTGGGCAGTGACGGCTCCGCGCATCATCGAGACCAGCGGCACGATATCGGAAGACGGACGGACGGCGACCTATTCGAGACCGCTCGCTTCGGTGCTTTCCAGCGACCAGCCCACGACATTCCGAGCGGTGTTCTCGCTGGAGTCGCCCGGAATGTTTGAGCAGTTTTTGAACTGGTTTCGATAGGGAGCGGCGGTCTATCCGCGCAGCTTGATGTCTATCGTTGTCCTGCGATCGCCATGATGTCGAACAGATCGGCAATTCAGGGCGGAGCCATCCGGAAATCCTTGCCCTCGGGCAGCAATTGCCCGCCGTCGACGACAATGGTCGTGCCGGTAATGTAGCTGGCATCGTCAGACGCCAGGAACAGGAAGGCATTGGCCACGTCGCGCGGGCTTCCGAGCCGGCCGAGCGGAATCGAATCCTCCATGTTCTTGATGTAGGCGGCGCCGCGATGCTCCTGGATGGCTTCGGTGAGGATGTTGCCGGGCTCGACGCCGTTGACGGTGATGCCGTAGCCGGAGAATTCCAGGGCCGCCGCGCGGATGAAGCCGTTGATGCCCGCCTTCGTTGCCGAATAATGGCCGTGCCCGGGGCTGGTGACATGCGGGCCGGTGATCGACGAGGTGTAGAGCATGCGGCCAGAACGCTGTGCTTTCATTGGCATCAGCGCGGCGCGGCTGGCGTTGAACGTGCCGCGCAGATTGACCGCCATGACGCGGTCCCAGTCATCGCCGCTGGTGTTCTCGATCAGTTGCCAGGGATAGATGCCGGCATTCTGGACGATGATGTCGAGACGGCCATGGTGTTTCAGCGACAGGGCAACGGCGGCCTCAGCGTCGCGCATCTGCGAGATGTCGGTCCTGATAAAGGGAACGCCGAGTTCGCCGGCGGTCGTTTGCCCGGCCTCATCCTCCGAATCGGCCAGCACCAGCCTTGCGCCTTCCTCGGCGAAACGCAGCGCGACGCCCTTGCCGATGCCGCGCGCGCTGCCGATGACCAGCGCCACTTTGTCTTGCAGTCTTCCGGTCATGCCTGCCGTCCTGTCATGCGAGTTCCCCCTCTCATGCCAATTTTTGGCGAATCGTTTGCTTGAAGGCGTCGAGCAGCACGGCTGCGAGCACCAGCAGGCCGTGAATCACCAATGTAAAATTGGCAGGCAGCCCCATAAGGTTGATCGCCGTGTTGATGGCCGAGAGCAGGAGCACGCCGGCATAGACGCCGGGCAAGGTGCCGACACCGCCTTTCAGGCTGACGCCGCCGATGACGACAGCGGCAAAGGCGTTGAACAAGAATCCAGCGCCAAGATTAGCGCTGGCGCCGGAGGTGCGGATGGCGAGCAGCCAGCCGGCCAACCCGGCAATGGCGCCGGCGAGCACAAAGGCGATGATCAGGTTGCGGTTGACCCTGATGCCGGCGCGGAAGGTCGCGGTCTCGTTGCCGCCGATCATGACGAGGTGCCGGCCGAACGGCGTCTTGGCCATGATCAGCGAGAAGACGACGAAACAGGCGATGGCGATCCAGGCGGTCAGCGGCAGGCCTATGAGCCGCTGGATCCCGAACCAGCGGATCGCCGGCGCCAGGTCCTGCGCCGAGCGGCCGCCGGAAATGACCAGCACCAGGCCGCGCACCCAGATGTAGGATGCCAGCGTGATGATGAAGGCGCTCATCTTGACCTTGACGACAAGGAACCCGTTGAAGGCGCCGATCAGCCCGCCGACGGCCAGAGCCAGCAGCAGCGAAACCGGCACCATCAGCCATTCCGGGTGCAACTGGATGCCAAGGCCGATGCCAGACGAGCAGAACAGGATGCCGACCGACATGGCGCTGAGAGCGGCGACCGATTCGACCGACAGATCCATGTGGCCGGCGATGATGACCAGCGCCAGGCCGATCGACATGACCCCCAGCACGCTCGAGGCCTCGATGATGTTGGCGAAGATGCCGAGCTGGAAATAACTGGGAATGAAAAGCGAGAACACCACCAGCACGAAGACCAGCATGAACCAGACGAGATTGTCGAGAATGAATTCGAGGACGTGGCGCGTGCTGGGATTCATGGGTCGATCCGGCTGTCGGCATGGTCTCGAAAATCGGTGCGATCTTGGCGAGACAATCATGCGCGGATTGGAATTGCGCGGAAATTGCTCCGGACCCGATGGCCCGGAGCGTTTCGGATGGCGTCCTGCTATTCGACTGACTTGACCGTGTCGGTCGGCGCCTTCTGGTTGCCCCAGAAGGCCGCATTGTCGACGTTCTCCTTGGTGATGGCGGCGCCCGGGATCTTGATGTTCGGGCCCCATGCCTCCTTGGTCACGACCGATTTCAGGCCGAGCACGTCGTAATCGCCGGGCTTGATCTCCTGCTTGTTGGCGACCTTGTCCATGAACATGGCGACCGCCGCCGCCTGTGCGTAGAGCGGCTGCTCGACTTCGACGTTGAGCCAGCCCTTGCGGATCAGGTCGAGGCCGACCGGCGCGCCGTTCGAGCTCATCAACATGACGTCACCGGGCTTCTTGCCGGCGGCCTCGAGCGAGGCGACGGCCGCCACCGACAGATGCGCGGCATGGCTGAAGATCAGGTCGATGTCGGGGTTGGCGAGCATCTGGTCGGCGACGATGGTGCCGGCGTTGCTGGCCTCCCATTGCATGGCCGGGAGCGAGATGATCTTGACGTCCGGGAACGCCTTCATCTTCTCCTCGAAACCCTTCTGGATGTCGAGCGTGTAGGGATCGCCGGGGTCACCCAGCACCTGCAACACCTTGCCCTTCACCGATCCGTTCTTCGCCTTCAGCAGCTTCTCCGCCTGATCGGCGGCGATGTGGCCGATCTCGACCGTGCCCGCCACCGATGTGAAATCGGAAGGCGTCGAGGTGATCTGGCGGTCGAACTCGACCACCGGGATGCCGGCGGCGCGCGCCGCCTCGATCGAGGGTTTCAGCGCGTTGAAATCGACCGCGGCCAGGATGATCGCCTTGGGCTTCAGGGCGATCACGTCGTTCATCTGCGACTGCTGGGCGTCCGTCTTGTTGTCGGCGTTCAGCGTCTTCATCTCGTAGCCGACCTGTTTCAGGAACAGCTCCAGCGCGCTCACCGAACCGGTCTGGAACTCGTCGAGCAAGGTCGGCACCATGTAATAGACGGTACCCTTGGACTGGGCGAATGCCGGCGTGAGCGTGGCAACGGCCAGTGCCAGGATACCGAAGACAGCAAGAAGTATTCGCTTCATGTCGTTGGCTCCCTGTTAAGCCGGACCCCTCTTTGTCCCTCAGCCCGCCGGTCCGGCACCGGCAAGCGTCTCGCCGGTGATCATGTTGATCACCGCATCGGGACTTGTTTTGTTTCTGGCGACATCGCCTGCCACCACGCCTTGCCGGATCACCACGATCCGGTCGGCGACCTGAAAAGCCTGCTGCATGATGTGGGTGATGATGACGACGCCGATGCCTTGGTTCGCAACCTGGCGGATCATGTCGAGACCACGCCTTGTCTGCTCGACGCCGAGGGCGGCGAACGGTTCGTCGAGCAGCACCAGCTTGCCGCCCCAATGGACAAAACGGTTGAGCTCGATGGCCTGTCGCTGGCCGCCCGAGAGATGCTCGACATTGGTGCGCAAAGACGGAATGCGCGTGCCGGCATTGGCCAGCGCCTTGGAAACGACGGCCTCCATGGCGCGCTCGTCGAGCACGGGCACGCCAAGCACCTTGCGAGTAATCTCGCGGCCCATGAAGAAATTGGCCACCACGTCCACATTGGTGCAGAGCGACAAGTCCTGGTAGACGGTCTCGATGCCCGCCGCCTTGGCTTCGGCCGGCGACCGGGCGAGAAACTCCTTGCCCTCGAACAGCATCCGGCCCGAAGTCGGCTCCAGCCCGCCCGCGATGATCTTGACCAGCGTTGACTTGCCGGCGCCGTTGTCGCCCAGCAAGGCCACGACTTCACCCTTGCCGATCGAGAAGCTGATGCCTTTCAGCGCTTCGATCGCGCCGTAATTCTTGGTGACGTTGTCGAGTACCAGCAGCGGTTCGCTCATGCCGCAATCTCCCCGGTGGTCAGAAGATCGCGCCCGCGTTCGCGCTCGGGGGCGAACATCTGGCCGAAGCGCGGCGACAGCACGCCGGACACGGCAAGGGCGGCGGCGCCGCGCAGCACGGAATGCTGGCCGCCGCGCGCGACCATGACCCGGGGCGCCGTCCGGTCCTTGCGTGCTGAGACCGAGTTATGCAGGCCGTCGGCCGAAGCGGCCAGCCGGTCGAGCAGTTCGGATGACGCGAGCCCGCCGAGGATGACCGTTTCAGGGTCGAACAGATTCTCGATGACGGCAATCGCATTGCGGAAGATCGGCGCGACCTCCGCCACCCAGTCGGCCTCGCTGCCGTTCCAGCGCCGCAACGCCTCGAGCGAGAGGTATCGTTCGAGGCAGCCGCTGTTGCCACAGGGACAAGCCTCGCCGCCCGGGACGACAGGGATATGTCCGACCTCGCCGGCATTTCCCCAGGCGCCGCGCAGTGCGCTGCCGTCATGAACCATGACGCCGCCAAGGCCGACGCCGAAATAGAGATAGTAATATTCGGAGAATTGCGCGCCCAGGCCGTAGAGTCGTTCACCCATGGCGGCGGCCGCCATGTCGGTCTCGAAGAAGGCCGGCAGTCCGGTCGAGGCCGCCAGCCGCTCACGCAGCGCCACATCCTTCCAGCCTGTCATGGTGGTCGGGCCGACAAAACTCATGGATTCGACGCCGAATGGTCCGGGCAGGGCCAAGCCGACTCCCAACACTCGTCCGCCCGCGCGCAAGCCGGTCAATTCGATCACCATGGCGCCGATCAGGTCGAAGGCATGGTCGGGCGTTGCGTTCGGCGCCTCACGGTAGGCGCTCTCGATCACGTCGCCGCTCAGATTGATCAGGGCGGCGTTGATGCCGAAGGGGGTGATGTGGATGCCCACGGCATAACCGCCCTCCGGATTGATCCGCAGCGTTGCCGGGGGCAGTCCGCGTCCCCTGGGCTCTTCGCGCAGCGAGAGGACGAAACCCTGCTCCTCCAGTTCGCGAACGATGGTCGAGACGGTTTGCACGGTGAGCCCGACCCGTCTTGCGATGTCGCCGCGCGCGATCGGGCCGTTAAGGCGGATAGATTCCAGCACGCTGCGCCGG
>NZ_JAFKIC010000290.1 GCF_017306585.1 Mesorhizobium sp.
TTCGCAGTCATCATGGCGGCGAACTGGTCTTCCGACCCGACGAGATCTTCGCCGCCCGCCACCGCCACGTCATTGGCCGATTTGACGACAATGGCGCGGATGGCGGAATCGACGTCGATCGACTCGCCGCGGCGGAAGCGCATCTTGGTCGGCGGCTGCGAGGCGGCGTGGTCCGACACCGGGATCTGCGTCTGCTTGGTGACGCGGCCCGATTCCATCGCCTCGAACAGCAAATAGAGCGTCCTCATCTTGGTCAGCGAGGCCGGATAGCGCTGCGCCGTCGAATTGACCTCGAACAGCTGCTTGCCGGTCTTTCCGTCGACGACGATCGCCGCGTATTTCTGCGGCGGCGCGGGCACCGCCAGCACGGAATCGGGCGGGGTCGTGGTGGTGCAGCCGGCGACTAGGGCCGTCAGGGCCAGGGCGACCAGGATTTTCTGGAAAAGCGGAAAGAGGCGCGGGAAAGACAAGGGCGAGGCTGTTCTTGGGTCGGCGGTTGCTTGAGATGCGGCGAAGCTAACGTAACGCAACTGATGCGTCCATTTGGTTAATGGCCGACAGCCCGGGGATTGTCGATGGCCACGCGGGGGCAAACCGATGCGAAATGCCGGTTCGGGCGCTTGCGCAAGGCGCGCCGAAAGGGTTCTGTTTGCGGCTTCAGATTCGGATGAGAGCGCTATGGATACCGTCACGATCAAGGCCAAGGGCATTTCTGTTTCGCTGGACCTCACTGTCGGCCACATCGCCGACATGACCGTCGAAGGCGGCGCAAGGCAGTTGAAGCCGCTGCACCGCGCGCCCTGGGTCGATGCAGGCGAGGCGCTGCCCAAGGACCTGCCGCAAGGCACGGTCCGGCTCTCCGGCGACTTTCTCTGCGCGCCGTTTTCGCGCGCCGATGTCGAGGAGGCGCCGCTGCATGGCTGGCCGGCCAACAGCGCCTGGGATGTCACGCAGAACGATGCGACGGAAGGCGGCTGGCGCGCGGTCTTCCGGCTGCGGCACAAGGTGATGGGCGCCAGCGTCGACAAGATCTTCACCCTGCGCGACGGCCACCCCTTCCTCTACCAGGAGCATGTGTTTTCCGGCGGCTCCGGTGCGATTTCGGTTGCCCACCATCCGATGACGGCGATGACGGGCGGCGGCAGGCTGGCCTTTTCGCCGAAGCGCTTCGCCGTGACCCCGGCCGATCCGCTGGAACCGGATCCGGCGCGCGGCCGCTTCATGCTCGCCTATCCGGCGCGCTCGGCCGACCTCGGCCAGTTTCCCACCGCCGGCGGCGGGACGGCCGACCTCGGGGAATACCGCATGGATGACCGGCGCGAGGATTTCCTGACCCTGGTCGAGGCCGACCACGGCGGACCAGGCTGGACCGCGCTCGCGCGCCAGGCCGAGGACGATCTGGTGCTGGTGCTGAAGAACCCGGCGGAACTGCCGGTCACCATGCTGTGGCTCAGCAATGGCGGGCGCGATTACGCCCCCTGGAGCAGCCGTCATCTGGGCGTGCTCGGCATCGAGGACGGCCGCGCCGCCGTCGGCCACGCGGCTTCGCTCGGCGACAACTGGCTGAAGCGCGAGGGCGTGGCGACCGCCTTCGCGCTTTCGGAAGGGCGCAGCGTCTCGTTCCGCCATGTCATCGGCGCGCTGCCGGCATCGGGCGGCGAACCGCCACGGGAGATCACCACCGCCAACGGCCAGATGCGGCTCATGTCTGGCGCTGTCGCACGGGAGGTTCCCTTCGACAGCGATTTCCTGCGGCTCGGCCGGCCGGCGGCGGCCTGAGGCGGGCGACACGAATTCCCGATTTGAAATTTCCGTGAACAGCCGACAAGATGCGGCACGGATCGTGCCGCCATTCATCAAGGCAAGTGAGGCCCCAATGTCGGAAATCGCCCATCTCGCCGCCACCATCTTCAAGCGCGCCGGCAAGGCGAAGCGATTCATCGTCGCCATCGCCGGGCCGCCGGCAGCGGGCAAGTCGACATTGTCGGCCGGCCTGCACGACCTCCTGCCGGAAGGCGCGGCGGAAGTCGTGCCCATGGATGGTTTCCATTATGACGACATCGTGCTCAACCGGCGCGGCCTGCGGGCGCGCAAGGGCGCGCCGGAAACGTTCGACTTCGCCGGTTTCGAGGCGCTTCTGAAGCGTATCCGGGCGGGCGAACCCGACATCGCCATTCCGGTCTTCGACCGCAACATGGAATTGTCCCGCGCCGCGGCGGCGATCGTCGGCACGGAGACAAAATTCATCCTGGTCGAAGGCAACTACCTCCTGCTCGACGAGGAGCCTTGGTCGCGGCTGGCGCCGCTGTTCGATTTCTCGATCTTCGTCGAGGTGCCGCGCAACGAGCTCGAGCGCCGCCTGGTGGAGCGCTGGCACGGCCATGGCCGCTCCGACGAGGATGCGCGCGCCTGGATCGCCTCCAACGACATGCCCAACATAGAGCGCGTGCTGGCGCGGCGCCGGGCGGCCGATCTGGTCATTGGTTAACCCCGATTAACCAGGGTTAACGTGCTTAATTTTCGGTATTTTTCGGCGGGAACCTTAAGATTTTCGCGCGGATATGGCCGGGAACCCCATTGTTCGGCGTAAGGGATTTCCGATGGCGCTCAAGGCAAGAAAACCCGTGGCCGCCAAGGCGAGGAGCGTGAGGGAAGCGCAGGCGAAAGCCGGCGCCGAGCGCGCGAAGGACGCCAAACCCAGTTTCGGCAAGGCCGCCCCAAGAAAGGTCGTGCCGGCGGCAAAGGCGCCCGCTCCGCGCAAAGCGGCTTCGGAAAAACAGGCTCAAGACACGCAGAGTCAAGGCAAACAGGGGGCGATTCGAACGGTCGCCAATATCGCCGCCGGTGCCGTGGTCGCGACCGCGCGCGGCGCTGCGTCGCTCGCGGCCTCGGTGATCGGCAAGGGCGGCCGAAAGGCCAAGACGAAATAGCCGGCCGGCATTCTTCATCCGGCCGCAATCGCGGACGGCTTCGAGACTCAGCCTCTTTCCGGAATGGTCAGGCCCTTCTGCACCGCCGGCCGCGCCAGGCCGCGCTCCAGCCATGCCGCGACATTGGCGAAGTCATCGAAACCGACGAGTTCGCGCGCTTCATAGAAGCCGATCAGGTTGCGCACCCAGCCGAGCAGCGAGATGTCGGCGATGGTGTAGTCGTTGCCCATGATCCATTTACGGCCCTTCAGCCTGCCGTCCAGCACGCCGATCAGCCGCCGTGATTCGTCCCGGTACCGCTCCAGCGGGCGCTTGTCGGCGATCTCGCGGCCGGCGAATTTGTGGAAAAAGCCGAGCTGGCCGAACATCGGCCCGACCGAGGCCATCTGGAAGAAGACCCACTGGATCGTTTCGTAGCGCCGCGCCGCGTCGACCGGCATCAGTAGGCCGGTCTTCTCGGCGAGATAGAGCAGGATGGCGCCGGATTCGAACAGGCCGATCGGTTTGCCGTCCGGACCGTCGGGATCGATGATCGCCGGGATCTTGCCATTGGGATTGAGCGACAGGAATTCCGGCGTCCAGCTCTCGTTCTTGCCGATGTTTACGGCATGCGGCTCGTAAGGCAGGCCGACCTCTTCCAGGGCGATCGAAACCTTCACCCCGTTCGGGGTGGGGAAGGAATAGAGCTGAATCCGGTCGGGATGCTTGGCCGGCCAGCGAGCGGCGATCGGAAAGGCGGACAGGTCGGCCATCGAAAAACTCCTGAGCGGGATTTGCGCGAAAGCGCTGACTAGGGCGGGTCCGCACAGGATTAAGCCGGCAATCCGGTCCGATCAATATGGCGGCGACGGTTTCGCATGCACGCACTATCAACCGAATCGGGAGGCGACTTGCCGCCACCCCGTCAGGTCGAAGGCCCGGGACTCAGATGGCCTTGAAGGCCAGCACCGCGTTGGTGCCGCCAAAGGCAAAACCGTTGCTGATCGCGGCGCGCACCTTGCGCTCGCGCGCGACATTGGGGGTCACGTCGAGATCGCAGTCGGGATCGGGTTCGCGGTAATTCGCGGTCGGCGGCACGATGCCGTCGCGAATCGCCATCACGCAGGCGATCATTTCCAGTCCGCCCGACGCGCCCAGGCAGTGGGCATGCATCGACTTGGTCGAGGAGACCGACAGGGAACGCGCATGCTCGCCGAAGACGCGCTTGATCGCGTTGGTCTCGATCTGGTCGTTGGCTTTGGTGCCCGTGCCATGGGCGTTGAGATAGTCGACGTCCTCGGGATTGAGCCCGGCGTCCGCCAGGCAGAAGCGCATCGCCGCTTCCGGTCCCTCGACGGTCGGCGCAACAATGTCCGAGGCGTCGGCCGAAAGACCTGCGCCGGCGATTTCGGCCAGGATGGTGGCGCCCCGCGCCATGGCATGGTCGTAGCTTTCCAGAACGGCCATGCCGGCGCCTTCGCCGAGCACGAGGCCCTGGCGATCGGCCGAGAACGGCCGGCAAGTGTCGGGCGACAGCACGCGCAGCGCCTCCCAGCCCTTGAGCACGCCCCACACCAGCGGCGCCTCGGCGCCGCCTGCGACCATGACGTCGGCGCGGCCGAGCCTGATCTGGTCGACGGCGGAGGCGATGGCGTGGTTGGCCGACGAACAGGCCGAGGTGACGCCGAACACCGGCCCACGCAGGCCGAGATGCATGCTGACCTGGCCGGCGGCCGCGCCTGGCATGACCTTCGGAACAGTAAAGATGCCGGCGCGATTCTTGCCTTCCATCAGGATGGCGCGGTAGTTCTCCTCGATCGTCTCGAAGCCGCAGACGCCGATGCCGACGACGGTGCCCATGCGGTAGCCGTTGTCCGCATGCGGTTTCAGTCCCGACTGCTGCATGGCTTCACGGGCGGCGATGGCCGCCAGCAGGCTGAAGCGGTCCATCGACACCAGCTGCTTGCGCTCGATGCCATGGTCCGGCAGCGCCTTGACCTCGCAGCCGATCTTGACCTTGAGGTCGTGCAGGGAAGAATTTTCGATCGGCCCGATCGCCGAGCGGCCGGCGCGCATTTCATCCCAGATCGCCGGCGCGCTGGTGCCGAGCCCACATATCCCGCCAAGGCCGGTGATGACGACGCGTTTCAGCATTCGGTCAGGCTTTTTTCGCGATTAGTGCGCGAACGGCCTCGATCATATCGCCGACGTTCTTGAGATTGCTCCAGGCATCGACCGTGTTCATCTCGATCTCGATGCCATACTGCTCCTCGAGGTCGAAGATGATCTCGGTCAGCTCCAGCGAATGGATGCCGAGCGCCGTCAATTCGGTGCTGGTGGTGATTTCCTCACCGCCCGGCTCGGCATGGGCCTTGATCTTCTCGATGATTTCGGTTGCCAGCTGGTCAGCCATTCGGTTCTTTCCCACTCTGTCGTTTCCCGACGCCGACTGAACAGCGCCTTCTTGTCCTCGATATCAGGCCGCGACAATCGCCCTTTAACCCCGCCAAGCATCGCCTGACCGTACCAAGTTGGCTCCCTCTATAGAAACGGAAACGCCATCAAGCAACAAGCTATATATCGACAAACCCACCGCAGTGCTTAACCTGAAGCCGTGGATACGATCGAATATACCAGGTTTTCGGCGATCCAGGCCCAGCGCGCGGCGGGTCTGGCACGGCTTGGCTGCGCCAGCCTCGACGGTCGCACGCGGCTGCGGCGTCTCTATCAGGAAGGCTCCGCCAAGATAAGGTTGCCGGCCGTTTCAGCTGATCCGCTGGAAGCCGTGCTCATCAACACCGCCGGCGGGCTGACCGGCGGCGACCGGCTGGCGTGGCAGGTGGATGTCGGCGCGCATGCGGGCGCCGTCATAACCACCCAGGCCTGCGAAAAGATCTATCGCGCGGCATCCGATCTTGCCGAAGTCCGGGTGAGGCTGACGGTCGGCGAGGGCGGCCGCATCGCCTGGCTGCCGCAGGAAACCATCGTTTTCGACCGCGCGGCCTTTGCCCGTACGCTGGAAATCGATCTTGCCGCCGGCGCGGAGGCGCTGGTGCTGGAAGCGACGGTGTTCGGCCGTCTGGCGATGGGAGAACGGGCGGCCCAAGGCAATTTTCACGACCGCTGGCGGATCCGCTTGGACGGCAGCCTCATCCATGCCGAGGATTTTCGCATCGGGCCCGATATCGCGGCCGCGCTGGCCCACCCCGCGGCTGCCGGCGGCGCTATCGCGGTGGCAACGTTGCTGCTGGTGTCGCCGGATGCCGAGGCACAGCTCGATCCGGTTCGCGAGATCGTCGGAGGCCAGGGCGGCGCCAGCTTCTGGAGCGTGCAGACATCTGGCAAGCTTCTTGCGAGGCTTTACGCGAAGGATGGTTATCAGTTGCGCCAGCGGCTGGTTCCGCTCGTCGGACTGCTCAATGGAAGGGCGGGACTGCCCAAATTATGGTCACTGTAATTCTGTCTGCCTTAATTCTGTCTGTCTTAATTCTGTCTGTCTTAATTCTGCCTGTCTTGGAAACCGCATGAACCTGACGCCACGAGAAAAGGACAAGCTGCTGATCGCCATGGCGGCGATCGTGGCGCGCAAGCGGCTGGAGCGCGGCGTCAAGCTCAACCATCCCGAAGCGATCGCGCTGATCACCGATTTCGTCGTCGAAGGCGCCCGCGACGGCCGCCCGGTGGCCGAGCTGATGGAGGCGGGAGCCCATGTTGTGAGCCGCGCGCAGGTGATGGAGGGCATCGCCGAGATGATCCAGGACGTGCAGGTGGAAGCGACCTTTCCCGACGGCACCAAGCTGGTGACCGTGCACCAACCGATACGCTGAGGAGGACAAGATGCTGGACCTGCGCCCGAACTGCGAATGCTGCGACAAGGACCTGCCGCCGGAGGCGACGGACGCCCTGATCTGCACTTTCGAATGCACCTTCTGCGCCGATTGCGTTGACCATGTGCTGGGCGGCGTCTGCCCGAACTGCGGCGGCAATTTTTCGGCCCGGCCGATCCGCCCCGCCGCGATGCTGAAAAAATATCCGGCCTCCACGAAACGCGTGCTCAAGGCCGAGGGTTGCGGCCCGCGCAAGGCCGCGTGACAGCAACCGCATCAACGAAAGGCGAAATGAGATGATCCCTGCCAAACGCTTTTGCCTGTCGGCCGTCCTGCTCCTGGCGGCAGCGATGCCGGCCTACGCCCATGTCGGCGTCGGCACGACCTCCTCCTTCACGGCCGGCTTCATGCATCCGCTCTCCGGCCTCGACCACATGACCGTCATGGTCGCGGTCGGCCTGTGGGCGGCGCTCAAGGGCGGCAAGGCGATCTGGGCATGGCCGGCGGCCTTTGTCGGCGTCATGCTGGCAGGCGCCGCCCTCGGCATGGCCCATGTGCCGGTGCCTTTCGTGGAACCCGGCATCCTCGCCTCCGTGGTGGCGCTCGGCCTGCTGGTGGCGCTCGCGGTTGATCTGCCCATTTCGGCCGGCGTCGCCATCATCGGCCTGTTCGCGCTGTTCCACGGCCACGCCCATGGCACCGAAGTGCCGGAAAATGCGGGCGGGCTCGAATACATGGCGGGCTTTGCCGTCGCCACGGCGCTGCTTCATGCCATCGGCATCGCCGCCGGCCTGGGCCTCGGCCTCAAATTCCGCGGCCTGACCCGCGTGGCCGGCGCGGCTTGCGCGGCGATCGGCATCGGTCTCGCCTTCGGCGTGGTGTGACATCAGATGATTCCCGGCGAAATCATCGCGGCCAAGGGCGATATCGAGCTCAACAAGGGCCTGCCGACCGTTACCCTGAAGGTGGCCAACAGCGGTGACCGGCCGATCCAGGTCGGCAGCCACTATCATTTCTTCGAAACCAATGAAGGGTTGAGGTTCGACCGCGAAAAGGCACGCGGCATGCGCCTCGATATCGCCGCCGGCACCGCCATGCGTTTCGAGCCCGGCCAGGAGCGCGACGTCACGCTGGTGCCGCTTGGCGGCAAGCGCGAGGTCTACGGGTTTCAACAGAAGGTGATGGGCAAGCTGTGAGGCGGGCGGCGCGTCATGCCTGGCGTAGTCGGGCGACGGCCGGCGGCACGCGCATGAAAGCAGGCGACGGCTCAGTTGGACGGCTTGGCGGCCGCATAGATGACGATCTTGCCGGGATCGTCGAATTCCACGGCCAGAACATCCTGCGTCTGCACGCGGCGCGAATCGATGGCGTTGAAAAGCAAGGCGTTGGCCTCGATCTCCTTGCGCAGCTCGGCAACATCGTCCTGATGCTGCCTGACCTTGTTTTCGATAGCCGGCGGCGGGCCGCCTTCGCTGCGCGCGGCATCGGTCAGGAACACGATGTCGACCCTGTCGAGCTTAGAGGTCTTGCGCACCGTGCTGATGTTCTCGCGCGTGCGCTCGATCGCGGAATTGACCTTGCCGACTTCGGCGGTCGTCCTGACCTCTTGCTCATTGACCTGCGAACCGACGATCCGGTCGACAGTCTCAGGACTTTCAAGTCCCTGCGCGTTCAATGTGGCGTGGGGGATGCTCGCCGCCAGAAAAGCAGCCGCGGCAATGGCATGCGGCCACCGCGCATCGGGCAAGGTTACAATGGACATATTTCGCCTTCGCGGTTTGTCTCGATGCTCAGGAAACGAAACGACTCCAGCCCGGACAGGGTTCCCACTGATGCAAGGCCGGCGGACCGGAGGTCGGTCCGCCGCGCCGTTTGGTTAACTCGCCTTTTTGGTGATAAGGGTCAGCGCGCCATTGGGCTCCATGCTGGCCGCGACCACCTGTGCCGAGGTCATTCCCTTGGCCTGAAGGGCGGATTTCACCTTGGGGGTGGATTCGATCGAGCTGCGCAGCTTCTGCAGGCCGGCGTCGCCGCGCTGCGCGACCACCTGGTTGACCTGCGTCTGGGTGTCCTTCAGCAGTTCGCTGATGTCGACGATGTTGACGCTCTGGATCGCCGGCGCCGCCTGCTGACCGCCGGGAGCCGGGGCCGTGGCGCCGGGGGCTGGCGCGGCCGGAGCGGGCTGTTGCTGCTGGGCAAACGCGGCACCTGCCATCATCAGGCTGGCGGCGGCGGTAAGAACTATCGTTTTGCGCATGGATTTTCCTTCCATCGATTTGGCAAACGGTCGTTGTGGGGTGACCCGCCGACCTCACCCGCCAAATGGGTCCGCAAGGTGTCGCCCAGCGGGTCATTGCGTGACCATTGGACGGCGGCAATGTGCGGATCCGCCTCAACCCCACCGCATCCCGGGAGCAATCGCCGATGGCCAGAATAACCCGCGCCGCTTACGCCCAGATGTATGGCCCGACCGTGGGCGACAAGGTGCGGCTGGCCGACACCGAACTCTTCATCGAGGTCGAGAAGGACCTCACCATCCATGGCGAGGAGGTCAAGTTCGGCGGCGGCAAGGTCATTCGCGACGGCATGGGCCAGAGCCAGGTTTCGCGCGCTGAGGGCGCGATGGATACGGTCATCACCAACGCATTGGTGATCGATGCGTCGGCCGGCATCTTCAAGGCCGATATCGGTCTTCGCGACGGCCGCATCGCAGCGATCGGCAAGGCCGGCAATCCCGATACGCAGGACGGCGTCACCATCATCATCGGACCCGGGACCGAGATCATCGCCGGCGAGGGCAAGATCCTGACGCCGGGCGGCTTCGATGCGCATATCCACTTCATCTGCCCGCAGCAGATCGAGGAGGCACTAATGAGCGGCATCACCACCATGCTCGGCGGCGGCACCGGCCCCGCGCATGGCACGCTGGCCACCACCTGCACGCCCGGTCCCTGGCACATGGCGCGCATGATCCAGTCCTTCGACGCCTTCCCGATGAACATCGGCCTGTCGGGCAAGGGCAACGCCTCGCTGCCGGCGGCGCTGGAAGAAATGGTGCTCGGCGGCGCCTGTTCGCTGAAGCTGCACGAGGACTGGGGCACCACGCCGGCGGCAATCGACTGCTGCCTTTCGGTCGCCGACGATCACGACGTGCAGGTGATGATCCACACCGACACGCTCAACGAATCCGGCTTTGTCGAGAACACCGTGGCGGCGATCAAGGGCCGCACCATCCACGCCTTCCACACAGAGGGTGCCGGGGGCGGGCATGCCCCCGACATCATCAAGGTCTGCGGACTGCCCAACGTCATCCCATCCTCGACCAACCCGACGCGGCCGTACACGGTCAACACGCTGGCGGAGCATCTCGACATGCTGATGGTCTGCCACCATCTGTCGCCGTCGATCCCCGAGGACATCGCCTTCGCCGAAAGCCGCATCCGCAAGGAGACCATCGCGGCGGAAGACATCCTGCACGACATCGGCGCCTTCTCGATCATCTCCTCGGACAGCCAGGCCATGGGCCGGGTCGGCGAGGTCGCGATCCGCACCTGGCAGACCGCCGACAAGATGAAGCGCCAGCGCGGTTCCCTGCCGCAGGAAACCGGCGACAACGACAATTTCCGCGTCCGCCGCTACATCGCCAAATACACCATCAACCCCGCCATCGCCCATGGGCTGTCGAAGGAGATCGGCTCGGTCGCGGTCGGCAAGCGCGCCGACCTGGTGCTGTGGAATCCTGCCTTCTTCGGCATCAAGCCCGACATGGTGCTGATCGGCGGCATGATCGCGGCCGCCCCGATGGGCGACCCCAATGCCTCGATCCCGACACCGCAGCCGATGCACTACCGGCCGATGTTCGGCGCCTATGGCAAGGCGAGGACCAATTCCTCCGTGACATTCGTTTCGAAAGCCGCGCTGGACTCCGGGCTTCACGGGCGGATTGGCGTCGAAAAGCAGTTCGTCGCCGTCGACAACACGCGCGGCGGCATCGGCAAGCACTCGATGGTGCTCAACGACGCCACGCCGCATGTCGAGGTCGACCCCGAAACCTACGAGGTTCGCGCCGATGGCGAGTTGCTGACCTGCGAGCCGGCAACCGTGCTGCCGATGGCGCAGCGGTATTTTCTGTTTTGACGTGGAATCGGCGTCCGCGCCGAGCGGTGTAAAATCCATTGCAGCAGCGGATTCGACGCCGCAATATGCGATCCCGAAAAGCCGCATTGTGAACGGGCATGGCCACCGAAATCGCTACCCCCCACGACATCTTTCCGCATATCCGCATCGTCATGGGCATGGTGATCGGTCTGGGTGTCACCCGCCTGCTGGCGGGGCTGGCGCGCACCGTCCAGCATCCCGGACAGTACCGGCTCTATCCCGTGCATCTGGCCTGGGTCGGCTCAGTACTGCTGATGCTGGTGCATTTCTGGTGGTGGCAGTTCGGCCTCTACGCCATCGAGACCTGGACCTTCGGCAAATACCTGTTCATCATTTTCTACGCCATCACGCTGTTTCTGCTCTGCGCGCTGCTGTTCCCGGACTCGATGCTCGATTACACCAGCTACGAGGACTATTTTTACTCGCGCCGCGGCTGGTTCTTCGGCCTGCTCGGCGCAACCTATCTGCTCGACGTGATCGACACGTTGCTGAAGGGGCCGGAGCATTTCGCCCGCTTCGGCGACGAATATCTCTACCGGACGCCGATCTTCGTGGGGCTTTGCATCGCCGCCATCCTGGTGCGTGACCGCCGCTTCCACATCGCCTTCGTCGCGGCGACGCTGATCTACCAAATATCGTTCATCCTGCGGCTCTTCGACACCATCGTATGACGGCCGCGAATGTTCTAGGCTTCCGGGGAAAGGCAGGCTCAATCATGTACAAGGCCGTCGGATCGCGCGGGTCCCGGGTCAGCCGCGTTCTCTGGATGCTCGAGGAACTCGGGCAACCCTATGAATTCGTCGAGGTCAAGCTGCGTTCGCCGGAAGCCTATGCGCTCAACCCGTCGGGCAAGGTACCGATCCTGATCGACGGCGACCTCAAGATAACGGATTCGGCCGCGATCTGCGTCTATCTGGCCGACAAGCACGCGGACAAGGGCATGGGCGCCAGCCCTGGCGTCGCCGGCCGTGCCGAGATGGATTCCTGGATGCATTTTGCCCAGTCGGAATTCGAGGCGCCGCTGTGGAACAAACTGCGCCACCGCTTCCTGCTGCCGAAAGAGGTTCGCGTCGATGTCGGACCGGCGGCGGCCTATGATTTCGCCTCGGAGCTCAAGGCGCTTGACCGGCGGCTTGGCGACAGACCCTTCGCGCTCGGCGACCGGTTCTCGGCCGTCGACGTGCTGCTCGGCGACATGGGCGGCTGGGCCCGCGCTGGAAAATTCCCGATCGAATCCGGGCGCGTCAATGCCTATTTCGACCGGGTGCTTTCGCGCCCTGCCCGCGCGCGGGCACAGGCAAACGGAGGCTCGATGAAATGAAGCTCAACCTCAACACCGATTTCACCAAATTTCCCCGCGCCGTCTCTGTGCTGCCCGCAGGCAATGCCGGAACCGTCCCGCCGTCAGGCCGTGCGGTGCTCGCCCATGACGAGCGGCACTTGCGCCGCCGCGCCATCGAACTTGCCGATGGCGGCAAGGTGCTGGTCGACCTGCCGGAGCCGGTTGCGCTCGACCATGGCGACCGGCTGGTGCTGGAGGATGGCGGCCATATCGAGATCGTCGCGGCGCCGGAGGACATCTATGACATCCGCGCCCGCGACGCCGTGCACCTGACCGAGCTCGCCTGGCATATCGGCAACCGCCATCTCGCCGCC
>NZ_JAFKIC010000291.1 GCF_017306585.1 Mesorhizobium sp.
GGCCGTTGAGTTCGAGGATCGTCCGGCCGGGCTCCAGCACAGGGGCGGGATGCAGGTCTTGCGCGGTCGATGTCATGACAATCCTCCCAGATTTGTCTCCCGGCTCGGCCCCGCGGATAAGCACGCGGCGAGGCTTTCAAGGCGTCCGCCTGACAGCCTAGACCAGGCCGGCGGATTTCCAAGCGATATGTCCGGTATTTCCGGGGCGCGAGGCCCCGGAAACCGTGCGGCTAGGCCGTTGCTCAGTTGAGCTTCGGATTGAGCAGGGCGTCGATCTTGGGATCCTTCATATTGGCCTTGGTGACCAGGTTGGCGCCGGTGTCGACATTGGCCTCGACCTTCTCGCCCTTCGAGGCCGCGAGCGCGGTCTTGATGCCGTCATAGCCCATCCGGTATGGATCCTGGACGACGAGGCCGGAGATGACGCCGTCGTTGAGGAACTTGATCAGCTTCTCGTCGCTGTCGAAGCCGATCAGCCCGACCTTGCCGGCAAGGTTGTTCTCGGCGATCGCCTGGCCGACGCCCTGCGCCATGATCAGGTTGGAGGCGAAGATGCCCTTCAGGTCCGGATTGGCGGTGATGAGGTCGGTGGCGATGTTGAGGCCGGTGGTGGCCTGGCCGTCGGCATATTTGTCGGCGATCAGTTCAAGGCCGGGATACTTGGCCTTGAGCTCTTCCTTGAAGCCCTGGGCGCGCTGCTCGAGCGAACCGGCGCCGGGCAGCGCGGTGATGAGCGCAACCTTACCCTCGACCTTGCCGCCATTGGCCGCGCCGATGGCCGCCGCGAGACCGTCGGCCGCGACACGGCCGCCCTGCACGTTGTCGGTGGTCAGGAACGAGGTGAAGGCCTTGGAGTCGGCGCTGGAGTCTATGCCGATGATCTTGACCTTGGCGGCGGCTTCATCGATCGGCTTGCCGAGCGCCTTGGCCTCGGTCGGCGCGATGACGACGGCGGCCGGGTTGCCGGCGACGGCGTTCTCGAGGATCGAGATCTGGCCGTTGACGTCGGTTTCAGCCTGCGCGCCGAGCTCCGGCACGTTGACGCCGAGATCCTTGCCGGCCTTGCGGGCGCCGGCCAGAACGATCTGCCAGTAGAAGGACGTGGTGTCCTTGACGATGATCGGAATGGTCACATCCGCCGCCGAGACCGGCGCGGTGTGCATGACGCCGGCAAGCATCGATGCAGCCGCAAGTGCCATGACGGCGCGGCGGTTGAGAATGCTGGTCACGAATTTCATAGGATCCTCCCTAAGTCGCCCGGTGAACGTTACGGAAGCTCCGTTCGGATAGGCGCGGCCCAAACAGAACTTTATCAATAAAAAACAGTTGCGCTGTTTTGATAGTGCATCGATCTGGCCGATGCAAGCGGTGTTTCGCGCCGCTCCTCCCTTGATGCGGCCAAACGCTCCCGTTCCGTTCTCTTGCGTCATGGAATATTAATTCCATGACTTAGTCAATATGGAATATTCATTCTTTTGACGGAGTCGCGGATTTGTGAAGCCGAACGACCGGCGTCACCTGTCCGCATCCGCCGCTTCACGCCAGCTCCTGCACCACCGTATAGGGGCGATATCTGGCATACTCCGTCCGCGGCACGTCGATGTCGAGCAGTTCCAGATTGCGTGTCAGGTTCGCCAGCTTCGCGGTGCCGGTCAGCACGGTGGCGACGGCAGGCTCGTGCAGGGGAAACTGGAATGCGGCGGCGGCCAGCGGATAGCCGCCTTCGCCGGCGATCTTCTCCATCGCGTCGACCCGGTCGAGCACGTCGCGGCTGGCGGGCTGGTAATCGAAATGCGCGCCTTGCACCGGCCCGGTCGCCAGTATGCCGGAGTTGAAGACGCCGCCGATCACCAGCGACGTCTGTTGTTTCCGGCACAGCGGCAGCAGTTCGGCTTCCGCGCTGCGGTCGAGCAGGGAGTAGCGGCTGGCGAGCAGGATGCAGTCGAGCGGCGCCCGGCGCATCACGTCGAGGCAGATCCGGACTTCGTTGACGCCGAGGCCGTAAGCGGCAATCGTGCCGGCGCGCTTCAGCTCTTCCAGCGCCTTGAGCCCGCCATCCATCAGCTGGCGAAAGTGCAGCTTGGTCTTCTCGACGCCATGCGTGTAGATGCCGATATCGTGGACGTAGAGGATATCGATCCGGTTCAGGCCGAGCCGCGCATAGCTGAACTCGACCGAGCGCATGATGCCGTCATAGGAATAGTCGTAGTCGAGCGCGAAGGGCAGCGGATCGACATAGGAATGGTCAGGCACCTGGTCTTCCGGCACCGGACGGAACAGGCGTCCGACCTTGGTCGACAGTACATAGGAGGAGCGCGGCTTGTAGCGCAGGAAATCGCCGAAGCGCCGTTCCGACAGGCCGAAGCCGTAGAAGGGGGCGGTGTCGAAATAGCGCAGGCCGGCGTCCCAGGCGCCTTGCAGCGTCTCCATTGCCGCCTCGCGCGAACAGGCCCGGTAGAGCCCGCCGATCGCGGCGCCACCGAAACTGACTTCGGTGACCTCGAGCGCCGTCTTGCCGATGCGGCGTTTTTCCATGCGCAACCTCCCCGTTACCGGCCACGGTGCGGCCGGGCATGTCTAGCCGATACGAGCCGAATCTAACTCTTTGTTTTTACGCAACTCCGGACGGAAAACCGCTTCACACTTTTCCTGGAATTGCTTCAGAGCGTCGCGCCGAGATGCCAGGGCACGAACTCGTTATCGCCGTAGCCGAAATCCTCGCTCTTGGTCTTGCGGCCGGAAGCCGTCTCGACGATCAGTTCGAAGATCTCGCGGCCCATGCCGGCGATGGTCTTTTCGCCCGAGGCGATGACGCCGCAATTGACGTCCATATCCTCTTCCATCTGGTGATACATGGTCGAGTTGGTGGCGACCTTGATCGACGGCGTCGGCCGGCAGCCGAAACAGGAGCCGCGGCCGGTGGTGAAGACGATGACATTGGCGCCGCCCGCCACCTGGCCGGTGGCCGAGACCGGGTCGTAGCCGGGCGTGTCCATGAACACGAGTCCGTTGCCGGTGACCTTCTCGGCATAGCCGAACACGCCGTTGAGCGGGGTCTGGCCACCCTTGGCCACCGCGCCCAGCGACTTTTCCAGGATGGTGGTCAGCCCGCCACGCTTGTTGCCGGGCGAAGGGTTGTTGTCGATCGAGGCGCCGTGCTTGGCGACATGGTCTTCCCACCATTTCACATAGCCATCGAGCTTCTTGGCGATTTCGGGCGTCGCCGCGCGATAGGCGAGCAGATGTTCGGCGCCATAGATTTCCGTCGTCTCTGAAAGGATGCCGATGCCGCCGACGCCGGCCAGGATGTCGACGGCAGCGCCCAGTGCCGGATTGGCCGTGATGCCCGACATGCCGTCGGAGCCGCCGCATTGCAGGCCGACGACGATTTCGCTGACCGGGATCGGTTCGCGCTTCAACTGGCCGACCTCCTCGGCGATCTCCGCCAGCACGCCCATCGCCTTTTCCACCGATTTGCGCGAGCCGCCGGCATCCTGGATATTGAAGTGGCGTTTGCCGGCGGCGGCTCCCTTCTGGCCATAGAGGGTGAGTTGGTTGACCTCGCAGCCGAGGCCGACCATCAGCACGCCGCCGAAATTCGGATGGCGGGCATAACCGGCGAGCGTGCGGTGCAGCACCATCATGCCGTCGCCGGTGCCGCTCATGCCGCAGCCCTGGCCGTGGACGATGGGCACGAAGCCGTCGATGCCGGGATATTTCGGCAGCAAGGTGCGGTTGGCCGTGTCGGCGATGGAATGGCAGACGGTGGCCGAGCAATTGACGCTGGCGATAATGCCGATGAAGTTGCGCGTGCCGGCGCGTCCGTCGGCGCGGCGATAGCCCATGAAGGTTCTGGCACGATCGGCCTCGGTCGCGTGCTCGGCCTCGCTCGGCGGCACGACGGGCAGGCGGCCGGCCTCGAAGACAAGATTGTGCGAATGGACATGTTCGCCGGGTGCGATGTCCTGCGTGGCGCGGCCGATCGCCTGGGCATATTTCACCACGGCCTCACCGGCGCTTATCGGCTTGATCGCCACCTTGTGGCCGGGCTCGATGACGGCGGTGGCGGTGGCGCCGCCCGGCAGCGCGGTGCCGATCTCGACGCGGCCATTGGCGACGGCG
This sequence comes from Mesorhizobium sp., assembly GCF_017306585.1. GTDB lineage: Bacteria > Pseudomonadota > Alphaproteobacteria > Rhizobiales > Rhizobiaceae > Mesorhizobium. The sequence continues at coordinate 4,123 of NZ_JAFKIC010000291.1, forward strand.
ACATTGTCGGCGGGGGACAGAAGGATGGTGTTGGAGGCGTTCACGGGCGTTTCCTGGGTGATCCTGGGATGCGCGCGGATTGACACGCGCCTGTTAAGAGTTAATGTCTTTTATCGTGAAAAAACATTTTTGCGTCAATTGTTTTTTCGCAGGCGGTTCCGTGTGCTCCTCGGCAAATGGTGGCGCTGCAAACAATGAACCCGGCCCGGCGGTAGCGATTCCTGCTTCTCAGGGTCATGCGAACGTCATATTGCGCTTCAAGCCGGCCGCCGCAAGCGCCGGCATGGATGGGGCAGGGGATGTCGAAGAGCAACAACGTCTACAAGGATGCCTATAACAGGTGCCTCAGGCTGCTTGACGAGACGCGCAGCCTGCCTTCCGAACCGGAACTGGGCGCGCTGCTGGGCGTCAGCCGCACGACGGTGCGCAGCATCCTGGCTCGGATGGAGGAAACCGGGCTGATCGCCTGGAACAAGCGCGCCAAGACGGTGCTGCGCGATCCGCATCCCGACGATTTCTTCCCCGAGGAAGAGACCGACACGCTGGCCGAGATCATCGAACGGTCGTTCATGCGACGGCTGCTGGCCGGCGGCGCGGAGGCCGGCATGCAGATCAACGAACTCGAACTGGCCCGCGAGATCGGCGTCGGCACCACCAGCGTGCGCGAGTTCCTGATCCGCTTTTCCCGCTTCGGGCTGATCGAAAAACGCCGCAACAGCCATTGGGTGCTGAAGGGCTTTACCCGGGCCTTCGCGCTCGAACTGACAGAGATCCGCGAGATGTTCGAGCTGCGCTCGGCGGCAGCCTTCGCCGCCCTGCCGCAGGACAGCCCGGTCTGGACCGACCTCGATCGGCTGGAGGATGAACATCGCCAACTGGTCCGCGACATCGCCACGCGCTTCAACGAATTTTCGGAACTCGACGAGCGCTTCCACCGGCTCATTCACCGTGCGTCGCACAACCGCTTCATCGTCGATTTCTACGACGTGATCGCCATGATCTTCCATTACCACTACCAGTGGAACAAGGCGCAGGAGCGCGAGCGCAACGAAGTCGCGGTCGGCGAGCATCTTGCCTATATCGAGGCGCTCAAGTCGCGCGACCTCGGCAAGGTCGATGCCGCCTGCCGCAAGCATTTGAAGTCGGCGCGCCAGACGCTGCTCACCTCCATTCCAGAGAACCGGCAGCCGTCACGCGCCTGATCGTGCCGCGTTGCCGCAGCATCGATTTGGCGATTTTCCGCCTCCCCTTCGCGTGATAAGTATCCCACCAGTAGCTTGAAGAGGCCGATCGTTTGAAAAGCCGGGGGAGACGCTGGAGCATGTCGGCCGCGCTTGTCGCGGCCTATCTGCTGTTGCTCCAATCGACCCTTGGCGCCTTCGCCTTCGGCGTTCCGAACGCGGCGCAGCTCGATGCTTTCGGCAACGTCATCTGCACCCACGACGGCGCCACTCAGCTTCCGGACGGCGACCAGCATCCCTCTCATCTGCCGGCCTGCTGCACGCTTGGCTGCAGCATGTTTTCATCGGCCTTCGCGCCGCCGCCCGATGCCGGGATTGCGCTCGGCAATCTTTCCTTCCAGTCGGTCGCCTTCGTCTTTCCGGCGAGCATCCATCTCGGTTTCGCGCGCGAACGCTCTCCGTCGAACCCGCGCGCGCCGCCGCTCGCGGCCTGAGCCGGCGCGCCCGGCGGACCCTTTTACGGGCGCACCCATCCAAAGATCAAAACGTTTCGCGGCCGGCGACGGCGCGATCGTCACTTCATGGAGCAACCATGTCTCACTCTTCCTCTATGGCGGCACGCACGATGTTCGGCCGTTTTCTGTCCCGCTTCCAGCGCCTCGGCGCTGTCGCGCTGGCCCTTGCCCTGGCATTCGCCGGTGTCCACTCGGTCACCGCGCATGAGTTCAAGGTCGGCGACCTCGAAATCGAGCATCCCTGGTCGCGCGCCACGCCGGCCGGCGCCAAGGTCGCCGGCGGCTATTTCACCATCATCAACAAGGGCGGCACATCAGACCGGCTGCTGTCGATTTCCTCCGATGTCTCCGACAAGGCCGAACTGCACGAAATGGGCGTCAAGGACGGCGTCATGACCATGCGGCCGGTCGAGGGTGGCCTGGATATTCCCGCCGGCGGCAAGGTGGCGCTGGCGCCCGGCGGCTATCACCTGATGTTCATCGGGCTGAAGCGGCAACCCAAGCAAGGCGAAAAATTCGCGGCCACGCTGACCTTCGAGAAGGCCGGCACGGTCAATGTCGAGTTCGCCGTCGAAGGGATGGGCGAGACGGGCGGCATGGACATGGACCACGCCAACTGATCGCGCCAGCCAACCACCAATTTTTGAAATCAGAGGGACCATCATGAACAGATATCTTTTGTCCGCCGCAGCACTTCTCTTGCTGGGCACCAACGCCGCCTTCGCCCACATCACGCTCGAGACCCAGGAAGCGCCCGTCGGCTCGACCTACAAGGCCGTGCTTCGTGTGCCGCATGGCTGCGACGGCAAGGCGACGACCGCCGTGCGCGTGCAGATTCCGGAAGGCGTGATCGCGGTGAAGCCGATGCCTAAGCCCGGCTGGACGCTGCAGACCAAGAAGGGCAAGTATGAAAAATCCTACCAGCTCTACGGCCAGGCGGTGAGCGATGGGGTCAAGGAGGTCGACTGGAGCGGCGGCAATCTGCCGGACGAATTCTACGACGAGTTCATCTTCCGGGCGACGCTGACGGCGGACCTGCCCGTCGGCCAGAAGCTCTACTTCCCGGTGGTTCAGGAATGCGGCGATGCCGCGGAGCGCTGGATCGAGATTCCGGCGGCAGGACAGGATGAGGACGCGCTGGAGACCCCTGCGCCCGGCATCAAGCTGACACCGAAGAAATAACTTTTCTCCCCCGGCGCGCTCTGCTTGTCGGAGCGCGCCGCAATTGGCTGGCATGGTATGACCGCAATAGCTTCTGGGATAGCCGATACCACTACCAGGCTCGTTGGCTGGATTGCCGGCGGCCTGCTGGTCGCGCTGTTCATGGTCGTGGTCCCGGCGAGCCAGGCTTTTGCCCATGCGGCGCTGATCAAGACCGACCCGGCCGATGGCGCCGTGCTGGCGCAGGCTCCGGCGCGGTTCTCGCTGACCTTCAGCGAGCCGGTGTCGCCGCTGGTGCTGACGCTGGTCAAGCCCGACGGGACACCGGTCGCCCTGACAGACTTCCGCCTCACCGACCAGACCGTCGAGATCGACAACCGCCAGACGCTGAAGTCAGGCACGCATGTGCTGAGCTGGCGTGTCATCTCCGCCGACGGCCATCCGGTCGGCGGTTCAATTCTGTTTTCGATCGGCGCGCCAAGCGAGCCGCCCGCGGTGTCCGAAGCGGTGGACTGGCCACTGCGCTCGGCGATCTGGATCGGCAAGATCCTTCTCTATGCGGGGCTCTTCCTCGGCATTGGCGGCGCTTTCGCCCTGGCCTGGCTGGCGGCGGACGGTCGTGACGGCCAGCGCTTTGTCATTGCCGCCATTCTGTGCGGGCTGGCGGCGGCGCCGCTCTCACTGGGTTTTCAGGGATTGGATGCGCTCGGAGCGCCGCTCTCCCATCTCGCGCAGCCGGTGATCTGGCGGACCGGGCTTGGCACCAGCTTCGGCTGGACGGTGCTGATCGCCCTGATAGCGCTCGGGCTCGGCCTGTTGTCGCTGGCCGGACCGCGTGTGCTGGCCAGGCCATTTGCCCTTGCCGGCCTGGCTGGCGTCGGCGCGGCACTTGCCGCCAGCGGCCACGCCAGCGCTGCCGAGCCGCAATGGCTGACGCGGCCGATGGTGTTCCTGCATGGCGTCGGCATCGCCTTCTGGGCCGGCGCCCTGGTGCCGCTCGGTCTGGCGCTGAAACGCCGGACGGCCGGCGCCGTTGCCTTCCTGCACCGCTTCTCCTCGGCGATCCTGCCTGTCGTGGCGGTGCTTGCCGTGGCTGGCATCGTATTGGCTGTCATCCAGGTGCAGACGCCATCGGCGCTTGTCGGCACCGCCTATGGCCGGCTGCTGCTGACCAAGCTCGCGCTGTTGGTCTTCCTGTTCACCCTGGCCGCCGTCAACCGCTGGCGGCTGACGGCCTTGGCCGAGGCAGGCGCGACCGAGGTGCAGCGCCGGCTCACGCGTTCGATATCCGTCGAGGTGCTGATCGTGCTGGCGGTCTTCGGCGTCGCCGCAGGCTGGCGCTTCACGCCGCCGCCACGCGCCCTGGCGATCGCCGCCGCGCAGCCGGTTTCGGTCCATATCCACGCGCTGCAGGCGATGGCCGATCTCAGCATCACGCCCGGCCATGCCGGGCCGGTCGCGGCCTCGATGATCATCATGACCGGCGATTTCGGTCCGCTCGACGCCAAGGAGGTGACGCTGGTGCTGTCGAAGCCCGATTCCGGCATCGAGCCGATGAAGCGGGCGTCGACGAAACCGGGCGACGGCAGCTGGCGTGTCGACAACCTCGTCATTCCCGTGCCCGGGCGATGGACGGTGCGCATCGACATCCTGGTTTCGGACTTCCAGATCGTGAAGATCGAAGCGCCCGTGGACATCAGGCCGTGATGGTCTATATGGCCGCTTGCGAAGCGAGGCGGTTGACGCGGCGCTGAACGCTCGTCAATCATCCGACAAATCGCGAGCTCCACAACAAAATCCGAAAGCAGGGAAGAAACGATGGAAAAAGCCGAAATCGGCCTGATCGGCCTTGGCACGATGGGTTCCAACCTGGCGCTCAACATCGCCGAGCACGGGCACCGCATCGCCGTCTTCAACCGCACCAGGGCGCGCACGGACGCCTTTGTCGAGAATGCCGGCGCGCTCAAGGATATGGTTGTTCCCTGCTACAGCCTGGAAGAACTCGCCGAAGCGATACGGCCGCCGCGCCCGATCATCATCATGGTGCTGGCCGGCAAGCCGGTCGACGAACAGATCGAAGCGCTGCGCGGCGTCCTGTCCAACAACGACATCGTCATCGATGCCGGCAATGCCAATTTCCGCGATACGATGCGGCGTTTCTCGGAGCTTTCCGGCTCGGGCCTGACCTTCATCGGCATGGGCGTGTCCGGCGGCGAGGAGGGCGCGCGCCATGGGCCCTCGATCATGGTCGGTGGCACAGAAGATAGCTGGAAGCGCGTCGAGAAGGTGCTGACCGCCATCTCCGCCAAGTTCAAGGACGAGCCCTGCGCCGCCTGGCTCGGGCATGACGGCGCCGGCCATTTCGTCAAGACCATCCACAATGGCATCGAATATGCCGACATGCAGATGATCGCTGAAATCTACGGCATCCTGCGCGACGGCCTCGGCATGGGGCCAAAGGAGATCGGCCAGGTCTTCGAGACCTGGAACAAGGGCCGGCTGAACTCCTACCTGATCGAGATCACCGCCAAGGTGCTGGCCGCGGACGATCCGAAGACCGGCAAGCCGGTGGTCGACATCATCCTCGACCGCGCCGGCCAGAAGGGCACCGGCAAATGGTCTGTCATCGAGGCGCAGCAGCTCGGCATTCCGGCGACCGCGATCGAGGCGGCGGTGGCGGCACGCGTTCTGTCGTCGCTCAGGGATGAGCGGCTGGCGGCCGAGAAAGCCTATGGCAATATCGGCGTGACGAAGATTGCCGGCGACAAGGACGCGTTGCTCAGGGATCTCGAACTGGCGCTGTTCGCCGGCAAGATCGCGGCTTACGCGCAGGGCTTCGCGGTGATGAGCGGCGCCTCGAAGGAATTCAACTGGAACCTGCCGATGCCGACCATCGCCAGGATCTGGCGCGCCGGCTGCATCATCCGCTCGCAGATGCTGGACACGATGGCCGAGGCCTTCAGCGGCGGCGGCGCCTCGACCAACCTTTTGATGGCGCCGGCTTTCATCAGCCTGATGCAGGAGGCGCATCCGTCGCTGCGGCGCATCGTGGCGCGGGCATCGGAAGCCGGCTCGCCGGTGCCGGCGCTGTCCTCCGCGCTCGCCTATTTCGACAGCTACCGCCAGGGCCGCGGCACCTCGAACCTCATCCAGGCGCAGCGCGACTTCTTCGGCGCGCATGGTTTCGAGCGCATCGGCGAGCAGGGGGCGTTCCACGGCCCATGGGGCAGCGGCGCAGCCGGTTAGAGTCGGGTGTCGGCCCGACCTGACTGCAGAGCGGTGCTAATCAACGGCGATAGGCCAGGACCTCGCCCGGCACGCTGAGCGATTGCAGCAAGCCGGGTGCGGCGCCGCCGATCCAGCCCAGCACCGCGCGGGCGAGTTCGGAGCCGGCCAGCCGGAAGTTCTCGTTGACGATCAGCAGTTCCGGCCGGAACAGGTGCAGAAGATCCGACGACTGCTTGGAGACGATGTCGACATCGCGGCCGAGCTTCAGGCCGGCGTCCTCGATGCCGGCGACGAGCGCCAGGGTTGCCGCGGCGGCGCTGCTGACGATGCCGTCCGGCCGGTTTTCACGGCGCATGAGCTGTGCGGTCCGCGTCCTGATCTGCTCGATCGAATGGTCGATCGACACGGTGCTGAAAGGGATTTCGCTGGCGCCGACTTCGCTCAGCGCGTCGGCAAAGCCGTTCACCGTATGGCCGTGATAGGTCAGCCCGACAGGCGGCGTCAGTAGGGCAAGCTTGCGGCGGCCCTTTCCGGCGAGGCGCCGGACGGCCTCCACCGCGAAAGCGTGGTTGTCGAAATCATGGTAGGGATGAACCAGCCCCATCTCGGTGCGGCCATGCGTGGCGAAGGGAATGCCGTGTTCCAGCATGTAGCGGGCGCGGGCGTCGTTCGGCTGCGTGCGCGAGATGATGATGCCGTCGGCGGAGCCGGTCTCGACCAGGTAGCGTATCGGGTCGAGCGGATCCTGCGAACGCGAATAGGGCGTGACGATCAGATGATAGGGCGTGTCGGCGATGACTTCCGAGACGCCATAGATGATGTCCGACACAAAGCTCATGATCTCCTGCTCGGTGTTGAGCACGAGGCTGATGACATTGGTCTTGCCGGTGCGCAGGCGCACGCCGGCGCGGTTGGGCCGATAGCCGATCTGCTTGGCGACGAGCTGGACGCGGCGCCTCGTCTCGGCGCCGATCTCGGGCGCGTCCTTTAGTGCGCGCGAGACGGTGGTGACGCCGAGCCCGGTCATGAAGGCAAGCGTCTTCAGCGTCGGCCGCTCCCGCGCCGACCTTTCGTCGTTCTTTTCAGTGCGCTGTCTGTCCATTCGTCCCGCCCGTCAGGCGCATAGCAGCCGCAGGCCGGGTCGGCAATCGCCGCAATCCGCAACATGACGTGATTTCAGGCCCGGTACGGTCTCAATATACTGAAACGTTACAGATTGCCAATATGGCTGAGTTGCGTCGCGGTATCTTCGGGCGCATCCGGTCGCCGAATTCCCTTGAGAATCCAAGGTGAAGAGCGATTCTCACGGTTATCTCGCCGGCTTTTGTTAACGGATCGCGATTTTGCGCTGCAATGGCGGCTTGTTGCGGCGCAATATGGCAGGTCGGACGTTCGAATTTATTCGCGTCTCGAAAAAATCTGAATCCATCCGTGCGCCCGGGGTTGCGCCATCAGCGCAATTGCCGTATCGAAAATCTGTAACGTTTCAGATTTCTGGGAGGAAGCCGAAATGCGATACAAATTCCTGACCGCCGCCTTTGCCGCGACGGTTGCGCTGAACGTCGCCGGACCCGCGGCTGCGACCGATCTCGAAGTCACCCATTGGTGGACATCCGGCGGCGAAGCGGCGGCGGTCGCCGAGCTTGCCAAGGCATTCGACGCGACAGGCAACCATTGGGTCGACGGCGCTATTGCCGGATCCGGCGGCACGGCACGGCCGATCATGATCAGCCGCATCACCGGCGGCGATCCGATGGGCGCCACCCAGTTCAACCACGGCCGGCAGGCGGAGGAACTGGTTCAGGCGGGCCTGATGCGCGACCTCACCGACGTCGCCACCAAGGGCAAGTGGACCGAGGTCGTGCGGCCGAAGAGCCTGCTCGACAGCTGCACCATCGGCGGCAAGATCTATTGCGTGCCGGTCAACATCCATTCCTGGCAGTGGCTGTGGCTGTCGAATGAAGCCTTCCAGAAGGCCGGCGTGCCGATGCCGAAGGACTGGAACGAGTATGTGGCGGCGGCCCCGGCGCTGGAGAAGGCGGGCATTGTCCCGCTGGCGGTGGGTGGCCAGGCCTGGCAGTCGTCCGGCGCCTTCGACGTTCTGCTCGCCGCGGTCGGCGGCACCGATACCTTCCTCAAGGTCTATAAGGACAAGGACGCCAAGTTCGCCGCCGGACCGGAAGTCGCCAAGGTGTTCAAGGCGGCGGACGATGCGCGCAAGATGGCCAAGAACACCAATGTGCAGGACTGGAACCAGGCCACCAACATGGTCATCACCGGCAAGGCCGG
>NZ_JAFKIC010000292.1 GCF_017306585.1 Mesorhizobium sp.
TGGCTGATAACTCTGACCGGCTGCGCCGGCCGTCCCGGTGCCCAACCCGTACTCGGGCCGGCCGGCACCTGCCCGGATGGCGCGCGTAATTGCGCCATCCGGTTCAAATCATGGCTGGTCCGATCAGGGCCGGCCTGAACCCATCGACCTGGAAGCACGACAATGTGGGAAGCCCTGATGCTGCTGCGGCTGATCGCATCGGCCAGTCCGAGATTTTCACTGCCCGCCAATCATCCCGCTGCGCCGCCGGTGCTGCCGGCCGACACGCTGAAGGGCGCGGTCCGCCTGAGCTTCGCGGCCTGGCGTCTGTCGCTGCCGCTTTCGCAAGGCCAAAACGGCCACGGACATCATGACCGCAAGATCGCGTAAAACCTATTTCGTGCTTGCAGCCCTGCTGGTCGCACTCGCCACCATGGCGGTGCTCAAGGCCTATGGCCGCGCGACATCAGCCGAAGCCGCCGCGCCGGTGGCAGCGCCGCGCGCCGCCACCTTGACGGTCACCGTCGAGAAGGCGCGCGCGGAGGCGATCGCCTCGTCGATCAGCGCCACCGGCACGGTCGCGGCCTGGCAGGAGGCGACCATCGGCGCCGAGGAGAGCGGATTGCGGCTGACCGACGTGCTGGTGGCCGAAGGCGACGCCGTGCGGGCCGGCGATGTCGTGGCGCGGCTCGACGCCTCGCTGCTGAAGGCACAATTGGCGGAACAGCAAGCCGCCGTCACGCAGGCGCAGGCAACGCTGGACTCGGCCGTTTCAGCCGCCGCCCGCGCCAACAAATTGCTGGTGAGCAACGCCATCAGCGCCGAGACGGCCGAGGACAAGGCGACCGCCGTGAAGACCGGCCGGGCGCAGGTCGAGCAGGCGCAGGCGGCCGCCGACCGGCTGCAGGCCGAGCTCGACCGCACCACCATCCGCGCGCCTTTCGACGGCATCGTCTCCAGCCGCCCGGCGGTGGCCGGTTCGATCGTCCAGGCCGGCACCGAACTGATGAAGATCATCCGCGACGGCAGGCTCGAGGTCGGCGTGCTGGTTCCCGAAAAGGACCTGCCGGCCATTTCGGTCGGGCAGGCGGCCGATGTCGTCGACGCGGCCGGCCGCCACTTCGCCGGCAACGTCTCCTCGATCGGCCAGACGGTCAACTCCACCACGCGGCTCGCCACCGTCTATGTCGCGCTGGGCGAAGGCTCGGGCCTGAAGCCGGGCATGTTCGCCCGCGTCTCGATCGCGGGCGCCGCCGCGCAACAGCTCAGCGTCGCCGAGGCGGCGCTTGTGTGGCAGGACGGCAAGCCGGCGGTGTTCGTCGTCGACGCCGCCGGCAAGGCCGTCATCCATCCGGTGACCACCGGCGCCCGCCATGACGGCCGCGTCGCGATCGAAAGCGGGCTGGCGGAAGGTGATGGCGTCGTCGTCGCCGGCGCCGGCTTCCTCAGCGACGGCAATCTGGTGCGTGTCGCGGGCGCCGAGCAAGCAGCGGACGCCCGGGCGGCGGAGGCGGCGCGATGAACGCCATCTCCTCCTGGTCGATCCGCAACCCGGTGCCGACCATCGTCCTGTTCCTGTCGCTGACGATCGCCGGCCTGTGGGGCTTTTCGCATCTGCGCACCAACAACATGCCCGACATCGACCTGCCGACGGTCACTGTCACGGTCTCGCAGCCCGGTGCCGCGCCAAGCGAGATGGAGGTGCAGGTCGCCCGCGTCATCGAGAACACGGTGGCGACGCTCGAAGGCGTCGACGATGTCTCGACCTCGATCGGCGAGGGCTCGTCCGTCACCACGGTCGAGTTCACGCTCGGCACCGATCCGGAGACGGCCACCAACGATGTGCGCAACGCCGTCTCGCAGGTGCAGTCCAGCCTGCCGGCGGCGGCCGAGGCGCCTGTCGTGGCCAAGGTCAACGCGACGGGCAATTCGGTGCTGACCTTCGTCGTCGAGGCGCCGACGCTGTCCCCGGACGCGCTGAGCTGGTACATCGACAATGACGTCGCCAAGGTGCTGCTCGGCGTCGACGGCGTCTCCAAGGTGACGCGCTCGGGCGGTGTCGACCGCGTCATCCGCGTCGCGCTCGATCCCGACCGGCTCGCCGCGCTCGGCATCAGCGCCGGCGATGTCAGCCAGACGCTTGCCTCCAACAATGTCAACCAGCCGGGCGGCCGCACCACCATCGGCGGCCAGGAGCAGTCGGTGCGCACGCTGGCCAGCGCCACCACGGTCGAGGCGCTGGCCGACACGCGCATCGCGCTCGGCGGGGCCGGCGACGTCAGGCTCCGGGATCTCGGCACCGTCACCGACAGCTGGGAAAAGCCGCGCCAGGCCGCCTATTTCGACGGCCGGCAGGTGGTCGCCTTCAACATCTACCGCTCGGTCGGATCGAGCGAGATCGACGTGGTCAAGGCGGCGCGTGCGGCGATTGCGCAAATGGGCGTCGGCACGACCATCGCCAAGTTCACCGAAGTCACCTCGTCCTCCGGCTTCGTGCAGGAGAGCTATGATGCCGCGCTGGAGGCGCTCTGGCTCGGCGCTCTGCTGGCGGTCGGCGTGGTCTGGCTGTTCCTGCGCGACATCAGGGCGACGCTGGTCTCGGCCGTCGCCATGCCGCTGTCGCTGATCCCGACCTTCGCGGTCATGGTGGCGTTCGACATCTCGCTCAACAACATCACGCTTCTGGCGCTGTCGCTGGTCGTCGGCATCCTGGTCGACGACGCCATCGTCGAGATCGAGAACATCGTGCGCCACATGCGCCAGACCGGCGCCAGCGCTTACCAGGCGGCGATCGAGGCGGCCGACGAGATCGGGCTGGCCGTGGTGGCGACGACGGCGACCATCGTGGCGGTGTTCGTGCCGGTCGCCTTCATGCCCGGTATTCCGGGAAAGTTCTTTTTCTCGTTCGCCGTCGCGGTTTGCGTGTCGGTGCTGTTCTCGCTCCTGGTGGCGCGCATGCTGACGCCGCTGATGGGCGCCTATCTGGTGCGCGCCGGCGGGCACGACGAGGACGACATGCCGCGCTGGGTGCCGACTTATCTCTGGCTGCTGCGCAAGGCGCTCGACCATCGCTGGATCACGCTCGCCGCCGGCATCACCTTCTTCGCCGGTTCGATGCTGCTGGCGACGAAGCTGCCGACGGAATTCATGGCGGCGGCCGATCGCGGCCGCTCGATGATCTCGGTCGAATTGCAACCGGGATCGACCATCGAGCAGACCACCGCCGTAATGCAGGACATCACCAGCCGTCTCAAGGACGAGCCGGCTGTCGACAGCATCTTCGCCACCATCGGCACGGCGGCGTCGTCCGGCGGCGGTCCCAACCAGGGGTCGAGCTCGGCCGAGGTGCGCACCGCCAACATCACGGTCAACCTCAAGCCGCGCGCCGAGCGCGCGATGAGCCAGCAGCAGTTCGAGGCCGAGGCCTCGCCGAAGCTCAACGAGGTCCCGGGCGCGCGCATCCAGTTTGGCGCCGACGGTTTTGCCGGCGCCAAGGTGGCGATCACGCTGGTCGCCGACGATGGCGCCGCACTTGAGAAGGCCAGTACCGCGCTGATCGAGCAGATGAAGACGGTGCCGGGGCTGATCAACCCGAAGTCAACGGCGGCGACGACCAAGCCGGAGCTGATCGTGCGGCCCGACAGCGCCAGGGCGGCGGCGCTCGGCGTGACGCCGACCGAGATTGCCTCGACGGTGAAGATCGCCACCATCGGCGACACCGACACCAGCCTTGCCAAGTTCAATCTCGGCGACCGCCAGGTCTCGATCATGGTGACCTTGCCCGATGGCGCGATCGACGATCCCGCCAAGCTGGCGGTGCTGCCGCTGACCGGCAGCAAGGGCACGGTGCCGCTTGGCGCGGTCGCCGATATCGGCTTCAATGCCGGGCCGAACAGCATCACGCGGGTGGGGCGCAGCCGCAGCGCCACCATCGAGGCCGATCTTTCCGGGCTGACGCTTGGCCAGGCGACATCGGCGATCCGCGCCCTGCCTGTCATGCGCGACCTGCCTGTCGGCGTGCACGAACTGTCGCGTGGCGATGCCGCGCGCATGCAGGAGCTGTTTTCCGGTTTCGCCACCGCGATCGCGGCCGGCATCCTGCTGATGTACCTGACGCTGGTGCTTCTGTTTCGCGGCTTCGTGCAGCCGGTGACCATTCTGGTGGCGCTGCCGCTGTCGGTCGGCGGCGCGCTCGGCTTCATGCTGATCACCGGCAAGGCGCTTGGCATATCGCCGCTGATCGGGATATTGATGCTGATGGGCATCGCGGCCAAGAATTCGATCCTGCTGGTCGAGTACGCCCTGGTCGCGGAGAAGGAGCGTCGGATGAGCCGCTTCGAAGCACTGCTCGACGCCGCCCGCAAGCGGGCGCGCCCCATTGTCATGACATCGATCGCCATGGGCGTCGGCATGCTGCCGATCGCGCTCGGCATCGGCGCCGACGCCGAAACGCGCGCGCCGATGGCGATTGCCGTCATCGGCGGCCTCATCTCCTCGACCGTGCTCAGCCTCGTCTATGTGCCGGTCGTCTACACCTTCATGGACGACCTCCAGCGTTTCCTCGGCCGACACCTCTCCCGGTTGCTCGTGGAACGATCCGATGCCGACCGCCAGGCGGCGACCGCAACCCCAGCGAAAGATCCAGACCATGCCTATCCAGTCTAATCATTTTGCGCTGCCGATGCGCCGTTTCACGCCGTGGGCCGGCATGGCCTGCGCCGTGCTCCTGCTGGCGGCGTGCTCGCAGGAAGGCAGCAAGGCGCCCGCCGGCATGGGCGGCGTCGGCAAGCCGGAAGTCGGCGTCGTCACGCTGCATCCGCAATCGGTCGCCATCACGGCCGAACTGCCGGGGCGCACGGCGGCTTCGCTGGTCGCCGAGGTCCGCCCGCAGGTGGACGGCATCATCCAGCAGCGCCTGTTCAAGGAAGGCGCCGAGGTCGTGGTGGGGCAGCCGCTCTACCTCATCGACCCGGCCAGCTACCAGGCCGCCTATGACAGCGCGCTGGCGACGCAGCAGAAGGCGGAAGCGGCGGTGCCGACCGCGCAGGCCAAGTTCGACCGTTATGCCGGTCTGTTGAAACAGAACGTTGTTTCCAAACAGGATTATGACGATGCCGCCGCCACGCTGGCGCAGGCGCAGGCAGATGTCGCCTCGGCCAAGGCGAGCGTGGAGACCGCGCGCATCAGCCTCAACCGCACCTCGATCACCGCGCCCATCGCCGGCCGCATCGACAAGTCGACGCTGACGCCGGGCGCGCTGGTGACAACCAACCAGGCGACGGTGCTGACCACCATCCGCTCGCTCGACCCGATCAATGTCGACGTCACGCAGTCGAGCACCAACCTGCTCAATCTGCGCCAGGCGATCTCGGAAGGGCGGTTGAAGTTCAGCGGCCCCAATGTCTCGGTCAAGCTGAAGCTGGAGAACGGCACCATCTATCAGCAGACCGGCAAGCTCGAATTCGCCGGCGCCAATGTCGACCAGACCACCGGCACCTTTGCGCTCAGGGCCGAATTCCCCAATCCCGATCGGCTGCTGCTGCCCGGAATGTATGTGCGCGCGCTGGTCGAGGAGGGCGTCGCCCAGAACAGCTTCCTGGTGCCGCAACGCGGCGTCACCCGCAACACCAAGGGCGAGGCGACCGCCATGGTCATCAACGCGCAGGGCAAGGTCGAGACGCGCGTGCTCACCGTGCGCAACACGGTCGGCAACAACTGGCTGGTGGATTCGGGCGTCGGTGACGGCGACCGGGTCATCGTCGAGGGGCTGCAGCTCGTGCGCCCCGGCGGCGACGCCACCGGCGTCGAAGTGACGATCGACGAGGCGACCGGCGAAATCAAGGATCGCGCGCAGACCTCGTCGACCGCGCCCGCCACCTCCACCGTCGCCGACAGCGGCCAGAAGCCGGCGCAAGGCGCCTCGACCGGGAACTGAGCCATGTCAGGATTCTTCATCAACCGGCCGATCTTCGCCTGGGTGATCGCCATCGTGATCATGCTGGGCGGCCTGCTCGCGCTGCAATCGCTGCCGATCTCGCAATATCCGCAGATCGCGCCGACCACGGTCAACATCTCGGCCACCTATCCGGGCGCCGACGCCCAGACGGTGGAAAACTCGGTGACCAAGGTCATCGAGCAAGGCATGACCGGCATCGACAATCTCGACTACATGACGGCGACGTCGACCTCTACCGGGCAGGCCTCGATCACGCTGACCTTCACCAGCTCGGCCGATCCCGACACCGCGCAGGTGCAGACGCAGAACAAGCTGCAACTGGTGCAGTCGCAGCTGCCGCAGGTGGTGCAGAGCAACGGCATCACCGTGTCGAAATCCTCGACCGGCTTCCTGATGGTCATCGGCTTCGTCTCCAGCGACGGCAAGATGAACTCGACCGATCTCGCCGACTATGTCAACGCCACCGTCAACGACACGCTGAAGCGCGTCGAGGGTGTCGGCTCCACGCAGCTGTTCGGCTCGGGCTATGCCATGCGCATCTGGCTCGATCCCGACAAGCTCGCCAAATACGCGCTGATGCCGAGCGATGTCGCGAGCGCCATCCAGGCGCAGAACACGCAGGTTTCGGCCGGCCAGCTCGGCGGCCTGCCGGCGCGCAAGGGCCAGCAGCTCAACGCCACGGTGACGGCCAAGAGCCGGCTGCAGACGGCCGAACAGTTCCGCAACATCATCCTGAAGAGCCAGACCGACGGATCGCTGGTGCGGCTGAACGATGTCGCCACCGTCGAACTCGGCGCCCAGAGCTATACCACGCAGGCCAATTACAACGGCAAGCCGGCGGCGGGCGTCGCGGTCAACCTCGCGACAGGCGCCAACGCCATCAGCACGGCGGAAGCCGTGCGCTCGACCATCAACCGGTTGAGCTCGACCTTCCCGCAGGGCGTCGAGGTGGTCTATCCCTACGACACATCGCCCTTCGTTAGGCTGTCGATCGAGGAGGTGGTCAAGACGCTGGCCGAGGCGATCGTGCTGGTGTTCCTGGTGATGTTCATCTTCCTGCAGAATCTGCGGGCGACGATCATCCCGACCATCGCCGTGCCGGTGGTGCTGCTCGGCACGTTCGGCGTGCTGTCGCTGTTCGGCTATTCGGTCAACACGCTGACCATGTTCGCCATGGTGCTGGCGATCGGGCTTCTGGTCGACGACGCCATCGTGGTGGTGGAAAACGTCGAACGCGTCATGGCGGAGGAGGGGCTGCCGCCGAAAGAGGCGACGCGAAAATCGATGAACGAGATCACCGGGGCGCTGATCGGCATCGCCACGGTGCTGTCGGCGGTGTTCGTGCCGATGGCATTCTTCGGCGGCTCGACCGGCATCATCTACCGGCAGTTCTCGGTCACCATCGTCTCGGCCATGGTGCTTTCGGTGCTGGTGGCGCTGGTGCTGACGCCGGCGCTGTGCGCCACCATCCTGAAGCCGCCGAAGGACCATGCCACGCAGACCGGCCCCTTCGGCTGGTTCAACCGGATGTTCGACCGCGGCACGACGGCCTATCGCGACGGCTCGCACGGCATCATCAACCGGGGCAAGCGCTTCCTCGTCGTGTTCCTGGCGATCGTCATCGGCATGGGCTGGATGTTCGCGCGGTTGCCGAGTTCCTTCCTGCCGGAAGAGGACCAGGGCATCCTGATCACCAGCGTGTCCCTGCCGGTCGGCGCCACGCAGGACCGCACCGAGCGCGTGCTGGCGCAGGTGACCGATCACTACCTGAAGGACGAGAAGGACGCGGTCGAAGGCGTCTTCACCGCCTCGGGCTTCGGCTTCGGCGGCGCCGGGCAGAATGTCGGCATCGGCTTCGTGCGGCTGAAGGATTTCGATCAGCGCAAGTCGCCCGCCATGGCCGCGCAGGCGATCGCCGGCCGCGCCATGGGCGCCTTCTCCAAGATAAGGGACGCGCAGGTGTTCGCGCTGGCGCCGCCCGCCATCCAGGGCTTCGGCAACACCAACGGCTTCGACTTCTACCTGCAGGACGTCAACGGCGCAGGCCATGACGCGCTGATCCAGACGCGCAACCAACTGCTCGGCCTTGCCGCGCAGAGCAAGGTGCTGGCCAACACGCGGCCCAACGGCCAGGAGGACCAGCCGCAATTCTCGGTCGACATCGACCAGGAGAAGGCGAGCGCGCTGGGCGTCAGCCTTGCCGACATCAATAACACGCTGTCCAGCGCCTGGGGCAGCGACTATGTCAACGACTTCATTGATCGCGGTCGGGTGAAGCCGGTCTACATGCAGTCGGACGCCAATTTCCGCATGCAGCCGGAAGATCTCGACAAATGGCAGGTGCGCAACTCCAGCGGCGCCATGGTGCCGTTCTCGGCCTTCGCCTCCAGCCACTGGACCTTCGGTTCGCCCCGGCTCGAACGCTACAATGGCTCGGCCGCGGTCGAGATCCAGGGCGCGGCGGCGGCGGGCGTCAGTTCGGGCGCGGCGATGGACGAGATCGACAAACTGGTGGCGCAATTGCCGCCGGGCTATTCGCATGAATGGACGGGCCTGTCGCACCAGGAACGGCTTTCGGGCAACCAGGCCATGGCGCTCTACGCGATCTCGGCGCTGGTCGTGTTCCTGTGCCTGGCCGCGCTTTATGAAAGCTGGTCGATCCCGTTCGCGGTCATGCTGTCGGTGCCGATCGGCATCTTCGGCGCGCTCGCCGCGGCAACGATCTTCGGGCAGACCAACGACGTCTATTTCAAGGTCGGTCTGCTGACCACGATCGGTCTCGCCGCCAAGAACGCCATCCTGATCGTCGAGTTCGCCATCGAGCGGCAGGCGGCCGGAATGGGGCTGGTGGAAGCGACGCTGGAGGCGGCGCGACAACGGTTGCGGCCGATCCTGATGACGTCGCTGGCCTTCATCCTCGGCGTCACGCCGCTGGCGATCGCCAGCGGGGCGGGGTCGGGCGCGCAGAACTCGGTCGGCATCGGCGTGATGGGCGGCATGATCGCGGCGACGGTGATCGGCGTGTTCCTGGTGCCGCTGCTGTTCGTCACGGTGCGTCGGATCTTCAAGGGCAGGGTGGCCAAACCGGATACGGGTCCAGACACAGGCGAGACGCCGGCGACCGTCAACCAGCAGTAAGGAACTTCCCATGACAGGTTTTGAACGTGGCCAGTCGGCCGCGAGGCGGCTGCTTGCGCCTATCGTCAGCGCGGCGCTGCTCGCGGGGTGCGTCGTCGGCCCGGACTACCGGACGCCCATCCTGCCGATGCCGGCGAACTGGAGCGGCCAGAAGCCGGCGCAATCGGCACAGCCGGCGCAGCTCTCCAAATGGTGGCAGCGCCTGCGCGACCCCGAGCTCGATAGGCTTGTCGAGGAAGCGGTCGCCGGCAATCTCGATGTCGCCACCGCAAGAGCCAAGATCCGCGAGGCGCGCGCCAGCTACCGGCAATCCGCCGGCACGCTGTTTCCCTCAGCGACCGGCTCGGCATCGGCAACCCGCAACAAGACGGCCGCCGCCACCTCGGGCGGCACCGCCAGCGATGCCTACAGCCAGTACCAGTCCGGCTTCGACGCCAGCTGGGAACTCGACCTGTTCGGCGCCAACCGCAGGAGCGTGGAGGCGGCGCGCTACGGCGTCGATGCCTCGCAGGAGAACCTGCGCTCGACGCTCCTGACGCTGGTCGGCGATGTCGGTTCCTATTACGCCCAGGCGCGCGGCTACCAGGCGCGCATCGCGCTCGCCCGGCGTTCGGCCGCCTCGCAGCGGCAGACCGCCGAGCTGACCCGGACCATGGCGCTGGCGGGTTCGGCGACGGCGGCCGACGTCGCCAAGGCGATGGGGCAAGCGGCCAGCACCGAGGCCGCGGTGCCGACGCTGGAGGCAAGCTATGCCGAGGCGGTGCATCGCCTGTCGGTGCTGACCGGAAAGCCGCCGGCGGCGCTCAACGAGCGGCTGAAGCGCGCCAAGCCTATCCCCGCGCCAAAGCTGCCGATCCCGACCGGGGTACCGGCGGACATCCTTCTGTCGCGTCCCGACGTGCGGATGGCCGAGCGGCAATATGCGCAATACACCGCCAAGGTCGGCCAGGCCGAGGCGGCGCGCTATCCCTCGGTCAGCCTGACCGGAAACATCAGCACGACAGCCTACCAACTCGGCGACCTCGGCAAGAACTCCTCGATCGGCTGGTCGTTCGGGCCGACGCTCAGCGTGCCGCTGTTCAATGCCGGGCAGTTGAAGGCGGCCGTCGAGGTCGCCCAGGCGCAGCGCGACCAGTATTTCATCGCCTACCGGACCTCGGTGCTCACAGCGCTCGAGGATGTCGAGAATGCGTTGGTCTCGCTGGCGCAGGAGCGCGTGCGCATCGGCAAGCTCGGCTCGGCGGCGAAATCCTATGGCGATGCGGCACGCCTGGAAGGAACGCTCTACAAGGCCGGCGAGACCAGCCTGCTCGACGTGCTCGACGCGCAGCGTTCGCTCTACACGGCGGAGGATTCGCTGCTGCAGAGCCGCGTTCTTCTGGCGACCAACTACATCGCCCTCAACAAGGCGCTCGGCGGCGGCTGGGACGGCGCGGTCGACAGCGCCAGGCCCGAGATCGTCGACGTCAAGACAGGGCCAAGGCTGGCGGCGAAGCTCGCGAAGCCGTGAACAAGAAGTGCGATCCATACCGGCGAATGTCCGGCTATGCTGTGCAGGAGGCCATGAGATGTCGCAGCTCTACGATCTTGCATCCGGCGCGGTCCGGCGTGTCTATGAAAAGCGCATAGACGCGCCGCCGATCCTCGACTGCGCCACGGACTTCCCGAACGCGGCGAAATTCATCGCCGCCTGGCAAGACATACGCGACGAGGCGCTTGCGGCGAACCCGGGCAAGGCGCCACGCTTCCACGACATCATGCCCGAGCAGGCCGAGATTTCGGCCAATGACGGGTTGGACTGGCGCATGCTGGTGCTCAAGGCCTATGACCTTGGGGTTCCCGAGAACCTGGCGCGCATGCCCGTTCTGGCGGGGTTGCTCACGCAATGCCCGGAGGTCAAATCGGCGGCTGTCTCTTTCCTGGCGCCGCGCAAGCACATTCCCAGCCATCGCGGCCCGTTTCGCGGCATCATGCGCTTCCATCTCGGCCTGGTTATCCCCCGGCAGGCCGACGGGCGCCCGGCAACCATCATGATGATCAACCATCAGGAGCGGCGGATCACCGACGGTGAGGGCATGCTGTGGGACGACACGTTTCCGCACGAGGTGATGAACAATTCCGATCAAGGGCGGGTGGCGCTGTTGCTCGATGTCTGGCGTCCGGGAATGCCGCTCGACATGGAAATCCTGTCGAGGCTGATCGTGCGCGGCGTGCAGGCCGGGATGCGCCACAGGGGCGTGTCGTTTTCCGGCTGAAGCCGGCGGCGCCGGCACTGGCGCGCCAATACTGACCCTATCGGCCGCCTTCGCTGCCTCATGACAGGCGGTCAGGCTCGCCCTATCTCCCATGCCGCCGGCCTTTCGCGCATTGCGGCATGGAGGAAGCACAAGTGACATCGACGACGATAGCCCATCGCGAAGCGTCGCCTTTGCCGGTCGCGGCGCTGATGGGGGCCATGGTGTCGATCCAGATCGGCGCCACCTTCGCCAAGACGCTGTTCCCGGTGATCGGCGCGCAGGGCACGACGACGCTGAGGCTGGTGATCGGCGCGCTGATGCTGATCGCGGTGCTGCGGCCCTGGCAAATGCGGCCCTCGCGCGCCACTCTGCCCTGGCTGGTCGCCTATGGGGTAACACTCGCCGCACTCAACCTGCTGTTCTACGCCGCCCTTGCCAGGATTCCGCTGGGCGTCGCGGTGGCGCTGGAGTTTTCCGGTCCGCTGCTGGTGGCGACCCTGACCTCGCGGCGGGCCAGCGACTTTGCCTGGATCGCGATCGCGGTGGCCGGCATCCTCCTGTTGTCGCCCTTCATCCACTCGATGCAGCCGCTCGACCCGACCGGCGTGATGCTGGCGTTGGCGGCCGGCGGCTTCTGGGCGCTCTATATCGTGCTGGCACAGAAGGCCGGCGCCGAACTCGGCACGCGCACCACCGCCTACGGCATGGCGATCGCGGCCGTGCTGGTGCTGCCCTTCGGCATAGCGCAGGCGGGAAGCGGGCTGCTCGCGCCGTCCATCCTCGTCAGCGCGCTGCTGGTCGGCCTGTTCTCCAGCGCGCTGCCGTTCTTCCTGGAGATGGTGGCGCTGACGCGCATGCCGGCCCGCATCTACGGCACGCTGACCTGCCTGGAACCGGGCCTCGGCGCGCTAGCCGGTTTTTTGTTCCTGCACGAAAAGCTCACCATGCCGCAACTGGCCGGTGTTGTCGCGGTGATCGTGGCCGCGGCCGGTACGGCGCTGACGTCGAAGCCACAGGCGACACCATGCCCGCCAACTCGACGGCGGAAGACCGCTACAAGAACTACACCACCATCGCCATGTCGCTGCCGCACACCGAGGGCGACTATTCCCGCCACTCCTGGTGCGCGCATTTCGTCGAAGTGCGCGTCG
>NZ_JAFKIC010000293.1 GCF_017306585.1 Mesorhizobium sp.
CCATCGATGATGCCGAGGGCTTCCTGTCGCGCATGCGCAATGCCGGCGCCGTCTTTCTCGGCCGCCATACGCCCGAGGCGATCGGCGATTATGTCGGCGGTTCCAACCACGTGCTGCCGACAGCCCGCTCGGCCCGGTTCTCGTCGGGCCTGTCGGTCCTCGACTTCGTCAAGCGCACCTCGGTGCTGAAGCTCGGGCCGGAGCAGCTGCGCCTGCTGGCGCCGCCGGCGATCGCGCTCGCCCAGGCGGAAGGGCTCGACGCGCATGGCCGCTCCGTCGCCATACGGCTGAACATGTAGGCCGACATGACGGGCTCCGATCAAACCCGCGCCAAGCTGATCGATGTCGAACTCGATGAATCGATCGGCCGTTCGACCCCCGATGTCGAGCATGAGCGGGCGGTGGCGATCTTCGACCTGATCGAGGAGAACAGCTTTCAGCCCGTCAACGACAGCGGCACCGGTCCCTACCGGTTGAAACTGTCGCTGGCCGAGCAGCGCCTGGTCTTTGCCGTGGCCCGCGAGGACGGCACCGCCGTCGTCACCCACATCCTGTCGCTGACGCCGCTCAGGCGCATCGTCAAGGATTACTACATGATCTTCGAAAGCTATTACGACGCCATCCGTTCCTCGACGCCGAGCCATATCGAAGCGATCGACATGGGTCGGCGCGGCCTGCACAATGAAGGCTCGCAGACGCTGATGGACCGGCTTTCCGGCAAGATCGACATCGACTTCGATACGGCGCGGCGGCTGTTCACGCTGGTCTGCGTGCTGCACTGGCGGGGCTGATCCTGGTATCCGGCGCCCTGCCCCGCTCGATCCTGTTCCTGTGCGGCATGAACGCGGTGCGTTCGCCGATGGCCGAACAGCTGACGCGCCGGATGCTGCCCGCCACCATTTTCGTCGCCTCGGCCGGCGTGCGCGCCGGCGAGCGCGATCCGTTCGTCGATGCCGTGCTCGCCGAGGACGGCCTTTCGCTGGGCGAGCGTCATCCAAGGACGCTGGATGACCTGGAGGACGACTATTTCGATCTGATCGTGACGCTGGCGCCGGAGGCGCACCATGCTGCGCTGGAGCTCACCCGCTCGCTCGCCGTCGAGGTCGAATACTGGCCGACGCCGGACCCGACCGACGCCGGCGGTACGCGCGAACAGATCATGGCTGCCTACCGCGACGTGCGCGAGCGGCTGAAATCGCGCATAAGCCGACGTTTTCTGCTACCGGACGCAAAAAACGCGGCGGATTAAGCGTGTTCACAAATGGACGATTATCATATAGGTTCCGCCGAAATTCCGGCTGGAGTCGGATGATTTCAGGTCTGTTCGACCTGAGATTTGAATCCGCCGGAACCGCCATCCAAGCAAAGGTATCGAATGCCGAAGGAAGAAGTCCTCGAGTTTCCGGGTATCGTGACGGAATTGTTGCCCAACGCGATGTTCAGGGTGAAGCTCGAAAACGAACACGAGATCATCGCCCATACGGCCGGCCGCATGCGCAAAAACCGCATCCGCGTGCTGACCGGCGACAAGGTTCTGGTCGAGATGACGCCATACGACCTGACCAAGGGCCGCATCACCTACCGCTTCAAGTAAGATCAAGCCCGGCCGGTTCGCGATGAGCATTTTGCAGAAGCTGGTGCTTGCCTCGGGCTCGCCGCGCCGCATCGAACTCTTGCAGCAGGCCGGCATCGAGCCGGACCGTATCCTGCCAGCCGATATCGACGAAACGCCGCTGCGCGCCGAGCATCCGCGCTCGCTGGCCAAGCGGCTGTCGAAGGAAAAGGCCGAGAAGGCGTTCGCGTCGCTGAAGACGGAGACCGACTACGCGCCAAGCTTCGTGCTGGCCGCCGACACGGTGGTTGCTGTGGGGCGGCGCATCCTGCCAAAGGCCGAGACGCTCGACGACGCCGCCAATTGCCTCGGCCTGCTGTCGGGACGCGCGCACCGGGTCTATTCCGGCATCTGCCTGATCACGCCGGGCGGCAAGCTGCGCCAGCGGCTGGTCGAGACACGGGTGCGTTTCAAGCGGCTGCCGCGCGAGGAGATCGACGCCTATGTCGCGTCCGGCGAATGGCGCGGCAAGGCCGGCGGGTACGCCGTGCAGGGCCTCGCCGGTTCCTTCGTCGTCAAACTCGTCGGCTCCTACACCAATGTCGTCGGCCTGCCGCTCTACGAAACGGCGGCGCTGCTTTCAGGCGAAGGCTTCAAGATCCATCAGAACTGGCTGTCCCCACGGCCATGAGCCTGGACGACAAGGTTACGCCGCTGCGGCCCAGGCGCCCTTGCCCCGAATGCGGCAAGCCGTCGGCGCGCGAGACCTACCCGTTCTGCTCGAAACGCTGCAAGGATATCGACCTCAACCGCTGGCTGAGCGGCGCCTATGTCATCTCGGCCCGCGACGACGAGGACGAGCCCGACGCCGACGAGCCGAAATAGCCGGCTCGGCCCGGCGATCAGGCAGCCTCGGTCGTCCGCGTACTTGTTGGGGCAGCGCGGGTTCAATGAATATGTCGATTTTTGCGGCTGATCTTTGCGCGGACCATGCCGATGCAACAGGGCGCCAACGTGCTGTCTCCATCGAATCCGGCTTCGGCTCGCTCAGCGCCTTCAACAAATCGTTCTGCAAACTGGCCGGCATCACGCCATCGGGCTTTCGCAAAAGCGTAGCTGGTGCCAGATAGCCGAGGGCCGCGTGGAAACCGCTAAATCGGCGGCATTTCTTTTCCTGCCGGAAATCCACATCTGGGCGCTGGACAGGCGGGATTCCCATGCTATAACCCACGCGCTTTCACGGGACGCCCACGGCGCCCCGGAAATCCGGAGCACGAGTTTTCGTTAGCCGGAACAGGCCCAGATAGCTCAGTTGGTAGAGCAGCGGACTGAAAATCCGCGTGTCGGTGGTTCGAATCCGCCTCTGGGCACCATTCCCTCTCTTCCCGAATCTTCCTTTTGCCGAAGCTCATACGCTGGAGCTTCTCCAACCGGCTGAAATCGTTAATCTTTTCGCGACAGTCGACACAGTTGAGCGCGATTGAGCGATCTCGGGCGCATTTGGTCCAACGGGGCGCGGGGATGGTATTTCCGTTGGTATTGGACATCCTGATGGTATCGACGCAGCCAAAAGGAGACCCAACGAAATGGCCCTTTCTGACGTGAAATGCCGAAACGCTCGCCCAGCTTCCAAAGTCGTGAAACTGTCTGACGGTGGCGGGCTCCAGTTATGGGTTCAGCCCGGTGGATCTCGCCTTTGGCGGCTCGCCTATCGCTTTGACGGCAAGCAGAAGCTCCTGGCGTTGGGCAGCTATCCTCTCATCTCTCTCGCAGAGGCACGCCAAGCGCGCGATGACGCTAAGCGTCTCATGCTGGCAGGCATCGACCCCGGACAGCAACGCAGTTTGCGCAAGGCTGAATCGGCAAAGGATTCCTTTCGCTCAATTGCGCATGAGTATGTCGAGAAGCTGAAGAAGGAAGGGCGTGCCGACCGAACGATCAGCAAGGTGAAATGGCTGCTCGATTTTGCCTATCCGACCTTCGGTGACAAATGGATTCGAGAGATCGATCCAGCAACCGTCCTTACGGCCCTCCGTGGGGTGGAGGTTCGCGGTCGATACGAGTCGGCCAGGCGACTGCGCTCTACCATCGGCACCGTGTTTCGATACGCAATCGCCACTTCACGCGCCGAGGCGGATCCAACGCCCGCTCTGAGAGGTGCACTTATCAGCCCAACGGTCACGCCACGTGCAGCCATCACCGATCCGAAGGCCTTGGGCGGCTTGCTGAGGGCAGTCGATGCATTTGACGGCCAGCCCACAACCCGAGCTGCCCTGAAGCTGATGGCGCTGCTGTTTCCCCGCCCCGGCGAGCTACGCGCGGCCGAATGGCATGAGTTCGATTTCGAAAGCTCGGTGTGGATTATTCCTCAAGCACGCATGAAAATGCGACGGCCGCATCGCGTACCTCTTTCGAGACAGGCCATTAGTGTCCTGACCTCGCTCAGGGAAATCTCTGGCGGTGGATCATTGTTGATTCCTAGTGTCCGTTCGAGTTCGCGTCCGATTTCCGACAACACGCTCAACGCTGCCTTGCGCCGTATGGGCTACGGCAAGGAAGAGGTTACCGCACACGGTTTTCGAGCAACGGCGTCAACTCTACTGAATGAATGCGGCAAGTGGCATCCAGATGCCATAGAGCGGCAACTGGCCCACATTGAGAACAACGACGTGCGTCGCGCCTATGCCCGGGCAGAGCATTGGGAAGAGCGCGTCAAGATGATGCAATGGTGGGCCGACTATCTGGATGAACTCCAGAGCAAAAGGGCGCGTGCGAACGCCTGATTGCTATTGCTGCATTTATGGGTAGTTGTTCTTTTTAGGGGTCGGCGGTTTAGGCTTTTGGAAAACGATTCCGCAGTTCTTGCGTACGGACGCATCTTCGATCGCCTGCATTTCGCCTTTGAGACGAGCCACCTCTGCCGCGGAGGCGCCGTCGCCACTCGCGAAAAAGAGCGCCGGCCAGAATATGATCACACCAACGGCGACCACCGCCGCGTCCTGACCGGCCTTCTTGTTCTGAACACCTGCGGCCTCTGCTGCCCGGCTGGAAATATTCGTCGCCTCCAGCGCCAGCTGCTCGCATGTTAGATTCTGATAAAGTATCGGCGAAACATAGCTCGCCTGTATCTTCTCTGGCGGTGTTGCACATCCGCAAAGCAATAAACCGGCGCCGAGCGCCGCTTTTGTAATTTTCGCCATCCCCCAAGCCCTCCCAAAGGCGTGGTACGATCAAGCATATTCAAATCCCACGCGCAAGTTTTGAAATAGGCAGCGAAATTGTTTGTTGATTTGCCACAAAACAACGCAAAATTTGGCCATCATCACGAGGTGTTTCCCGACCACCGGCGTTTCCACTGCTCTTCCGTCGAATGACCGTGTTGGGATCGAAGGCAGAAGCATCGCTTTAGGAAGCTTCGCTTGGAAAGTGGCCCTTGCCAGCGCTGGCACCGACCGCTTGGCGCAGAAGGCAATAAACGCAACCGCCTTAAGCTGGCGCGGCCTGATGCCAGCGGCCATTGGCTATCTCATCCCGACATCCAAGTTCCGGCTTAATTCGTAGAGGCGATGAGAAAGCGGTTCACAACTGTTATGTGTCCATCACCACGCGGCAACTTCATGGTTTTCAGAGGCTCTTCCATCGCCCAGAAATTGTGAGCGATCGGGATTGTCAGGAGCGCAAATGTCGCCAGAGCACTCGGAGTGTCCATCCAGCTCGGGAGCTCCGGCTCGCTAGTGTCGTTTGTTCTTGATCAAGTCCTGGTTGTCGGTGGTGGCCTCCTCCACTGATCGGAACGCGCGTGCGATCACGCTGCCGTCAGGCATGATGGCCACTGACAGGAACGGCAGACCGCGCATAGGCGGCGGATAGACGCAATAGGCCGGCGTCGGGTGCTGCGGATTGGCTTTTGGCTTTGTCATTCGGGCGCTCCGGCGTCAAAATGCACTATCGCCTCGACTAGCACTTTATAGAGGCTTGTCACTTCCTCGTCGATCTCGCCACGTTTGATCCCCAGCGCTTTGGCATCGGCGAATAGCTTGTGAGTTAGTTCGTCCACCGAAACCACATCAGCTTTCGCCGTTTGCGGGATGTTGTTACCGATCCAGCGGTCCAGGAAGTCGACACCACGTGTTGTCATCCTCGTTCAACCTCCACCACTTTCAGGTGCGCTTCTTCGTTAAGATGCTAGCGGCCTTTCTTCCAGGCGCTACCGGCAGCTTGGCCTGCATCTGCAACCGCTGTTCTCTAAGCCGTTGCGTCTTCGCCGTCCTCTCGTCACGCTCCATGTCTAGGATAATTCGGCTTTCGCGATCCGCCCTCGCGATTTTCTCCTTGTCGACCACACGAACCATATGCAATCTCCTCTCGCGATGATCGGCAACAATGCGGGGCCATTGGCTCAGTTCCAAAGAAATGAACATGCCGCTCGGCGCCATTTGTTATTGAAGTCGAGAACTCCCCGGTAGGCAGCTCTTCAGCGAATTCCTATCGGATGAGGATTGGCCGTCTTCCAACGCGTTTTCGATCACGTCTGCGCGGGCCCGGAGCGACCATCGATCGACTAGCACATCCTGGCCTCGATCGTGATCAGCCTGTTTAATAACCGAGGAAGGTCGGTTTCTGGAGTTGGTGCCAGCGCCGGGCAATTATATGACCTTGGGAGGCTACCAAAGGGCCGTCCTTAAAAGGAACACCTAGCTTTACCTCCGGGCCGGAATCGGTTTGATTCGCATAATGGGCAAGAAAAGCAAACACCCTCAGGACTCAATTCCCGAATACCAGTTAACTGAAGCGGAGCATTATGCCCGCAAATGCGGGCTTCCAGTCACCGAGGCGTTTGCGCTCATCCGTGAGGCCTATGCTGCCACCGGTAGAGCCAAAAAGAAGAAGCCGAAGAAGCGAATCTCGGCCCTCCCGTTCCGCGAATAGCGTCGTACAAGACAGTCCGAAAGCGTTAGGGTGCTCGTCGAGTTCGCGCTGCGGGCCTCGCGCTGTCCATAACCTCCTAGCCTATAGGCGGGAAGGATACCATTACGACATCGGATTCGGACGGCGGTACACCATGACAAAGGCTCAATGGAGCGGCATGTTTCCGAGCGAATCTACGGAAATGGCTGGACTTTACCGCACCCAACAGGCGCGCTGCCCGACGCACGCGACATCATACGATAGCAACATGAAGGCACTGGAGGAAATCACCAAGCTTATCGGTGTCAAAATTGGCTCTAGTTTTTCCAAATGACCCGATGTCTCCACCCGCAGCACAAGCGCGGCTGATTTGAGGCCGTCTGCTGACTGTCCGGTTCTGGCCGAGAAGTTAAGAAAGCCGACTTTCGGTTAGCGACCCCATTGCTGCCATTCGACCCACCGCTGTCGCCACCCCAAACCTGAAGTCTGTTGCTTCCATCAAACGGCGAACCAGAGGGTTCTAGCTTCTATCGTGTGCATCGCTTTCAGAGTTGGGATGTAGTTCGATATAATTGAATCGATTGACGGAAACCCTTGACCGGGACTAACTCGCCGATTACGTCTCGTGGAGGGAATAACATGCCAACTGAAGAAATACTGATCTCGACGCTGGGCGGACAGATCATTGTCGGCTTGGCGTCCGGTCTCCTATCCTCGCTGATTGTGTTTCTATTGGCTACGTTTGTGAATGACTCGATCGTTCCGTGGTTTCAGAGACGATTTTATCGCGGCTTGTCGGTCAGCGGGATCTGGCGAGGTGATAGGAAAGATGGTGATCGCAACTATGGATTTGCAATAGAAATACGGCAATCAGGATACGCCCTCTCAGGAACCTTCAACGCCATCAATACGAATGCAGACGGGACGCAGACTAATAAATTGTACGGTGTGGCCGGAACGATTGTAAACAACTGTGTTGTGCTAAATTACGAACCTATGAGCAGCCGAATATACGGCGGCGGGTCTTTTGTCTTCCAAATCTACAGCGCTGGGCGCGAATTGAGAGGTGGAATGCTGTACATGCGCACAAAATCCGGCGAGATACAAGCAGTCGATGACTTGATCCTAACCCGCCGGGACGATTGATTGCAATGACGAGCGTATGGGATGAATTTTACCAAAACACTAGTTTTGGCAGTCCTTGCGTACATTATCAGTGGATTATTCACCTATTTGCAAATCGTCCTCGTATATTAGACGTCGGATGCGGTAACGGGAGAAATACGTTGCCCCTAATCCCAATCGCGTCAGAAATAGTTGCAATAGATAGCTCAAAAATCGCAATTGAGCAGTACCGCGGGCGCTTGGGGGGTGCAAGTAATGTTACGTTGATACATGCCGATGCGCTAACACTTTTTGATCTCCATCTTGGAAGCTTTGATCTCGTCTTATGCCACGGGCTTCTCCATCTACTCCCTAGAGGAAGTCAGCATTCATTTGTGCGATTGATCCAGGGATTGACAGGTCATCGGGGAGTCAATGTCGTTGTCGCTATAGATCAATGTGATCCGGCTCCCGCATCATCCCTGACGGCTTCTTACTCGCGTATACCGTTTAGCGAAGTCGAAATAGAGTATCAAAGATGGGAGTGTCTCTTTCATGATCGCACCGTGTTTGAACCCACGGTTTTCTTGCCCAATCGCCGGTCAACGCATCGATCTATATGGAGAAAGCTATGATTGCTGGCGCCGGGTCGCAAACAGATGAATTTTACATGTCAGTTGCCATCGCGCAAGCGAGGCGAGCCATGCGACTCAAAAACCCGCCAATTGGCGCTGTTGTGGTTATTGGAGACAAGCTTGTGAGCAAAGCATATAACTCGAACACCAGCGGACGTACTTGGCTAGGGCATGCTGAGCAAACAGCAATGCGAAGAGCCGCGACGCATCTTCGATTTGCGGGAGAAGTGAGCAAAGAACGGCGTGTCCTGTACAGCACTCTTCAGCCATGTCTAATGTGTTTTTCGACTGCCATTTTCTGTCGTATCGACCACATTGTATTTGGGGCCGCAGATCCTCATTGTGGTCATTCGAACCTAGACATCACCACCACGCCCGATTGGTACAGGAGGCGACTTCCCGGTGCAACCGGCGGCATCTTAGCGGCGGAATGTGCATCACTGCTCGACTCTTATATTCCGACCCCACCATTCGAGGCGGTCGAGGATCGATAATGGCTAAGGTTGGGTTTGTAGGTCTTGGAAAACTCGGGCTGCCCTATGCTGAATACCTCTCAGAGCACCATGACGTTTTAGGGTTTGACGTTAGCGACGTCCAAAGTTCGCGGATCTCATTGGTAGCAAGCCTTCATGTGTTGGCGCGCGAATGCGAAACAGTTTTCGTCTGCGTACCCACACCGCATGAGAGCCGGTATGATGGGAGTTCTCCAATAGCAGAATGCGAGGCCCGGGACTTTGGATACGACCAACTCCGCCAAGTAGTATCTGAAATCGCTCAGTCGAGTCATTCCCCGACCATCATCGTAATCTCGACAGTTCTACCGGGCACAATGAGGCGCGAGATTTATCCGCTATTAGCAGGTGGAACCCTGATTTACATGCCGGCGTTTGCTGCAATGGGAGAGGTCTATCGTGGATTGTCCAGCCCGGACGTGGCGGTTGCCGGCGTGGCGCAAATGGATGGTGCGTCAGAGATACATAAAACTTTGAAACTTCTAGGCGTTAACGCGGAAGTCGTGACTTGGGAGGAAGCCGAGACGATAAAGATACTGTACAATACATTTATTACGCTAAAGATCACATTCGCGAACAGCGTGATAGACATTGCCAACACTGTTGGGAATATCGACTCCGATGTCGTTATTAGACATCTAGTGCGCGCGAAAAGAGTGATATCTGACTTATACATGAAGCCCGGACTGGGTGATGGAGGGCCGTGCCATCCCAGAGACAATATTGCGATGCGGTGGTTCGCGGAACGCTACAAGCTCGGCTACGACCTGTCGGGCTATTTGACAATTGCGCGGGAGCATCAAGCGAGAAACCTGGCGAAGTATGCAGCGAGCTTTCGTGGTAACGTGTTGGTAGTTGGGCGCTTTTATAAGCCCGGTGTGCCGCTTACGGATGGTTCCTACTCATTGCTAGTTGCGCATTACCTTGAGGTTGACGGTAAGCTAGCTGGCATAGTCGAGCCCGACGATTTCCTCTCCGCACCGTTCGCAGAAACGATCATCCTCTCATACAACGATCCCACGATGGCGGCTTTGCCCTTCCGTGCCGGAACGACGATCATAGACCCTTGGCGACAGTTTCGCTTCCACAATACGAGGACCGACTTACACGTTGTCGACTACGGGCTTACCCGAGGCGTTAGTGTGATCAACGACTCGGTCTTTATTCCCGCACCCTCAAGCCTCTGAGATCCGCCAGTGTTCCGATCTATGACCGTTATGAAAGACTCGAGTTGTATGTCCATCTCTAGGCACCACCCTAAAATCTTGTCAGATACCGAGCCACTTCCAATTACATCATCCAATACAATGATCCGGTCATTAGAACTAAGAGTGGGCGCGTAAATATCTCCACCATCAAACGGAGTATCGCTCCATTTTATTTTATCTGTTAAAGGCGTGATATGCGGCCTGAAGATTGTGAGTGAGACTGATAAGTGAAGAGCCAACAACATAGCCCAGGGATTGCCTCCAGGGGCTACTGCGCATAAACGCGATCCATTAGCGACGTGATGCTTCACTATCGGCATTAGGCCATTGAAAACCTCATTAATTAATTCCGGCTCGATGTGATGACCACTTTCGCCGATCGAATAAAGTTCGTAAGCGCGAGCTTTGCCCGAAACGATCGGCGCCCGTTCAATGTCCGCCTCTAGGTATGGGAAATGTGATTGCATATGTCGCGCTCATCTCGCCCTCGGGGCATTCGTTATCACGTAGCACATTCGCCCACCGTCAGTTCAACATTCAGCAATGTGACAAGCGGGGTAGTTTCATCGCGATAGTCGGTGCTCGTCTGACAGTGACGCTGAGCTGGCAACGGGCTTGGAGTGAGAGGACGGCACTGCGTTGTCGAATTGAATGTAGTATTCAGCGGTCTCGTTCGCTGATAGAGGGGCAGCTTTCTCGGCCCGGCCGTCTGCGATCTGCCATTCCGCTTTCCACCCCAGTCCCGACCATCGAGTAATCTCTAACGCATTTAAAAGCGGCCATCCAACAGACTTGGGTGGCCGCTCTACTTCAGATTTCGGTTCGCTCAGCCAAAAGCAGCGCGTCTTCGACGTCGACACCAAGATATCGAACCGTGTTCTCGATTTTAGAATGGCCTAGCAAGATCTGGATGGCTCGGATATTGCCCGTCGCCCTATAGATCATTGACGCTTTCGTGCGGCGAAGCGAGTGCGTGCCGTAATCTTCCGAGCGCAGGCCGATCGCGGTCACCCACTCGTCCACCAGGCGCGCATACTGCCTCGTGCTCATGTGGTGTGCATGATCGACCCGGCTTGGGAAAGCATAGTCCTCCACACTCCCGCCACGGCGTTCGAGCCAGGCCAGCAGGCTGGCTCGAACGTCGCTGGTGATTTCGAATTGGACGGGCCGGCCTGTCTTTTGCTGCACGACGATCGCACGTGTCTTGATCTCCGGGCCGGCCACCACGTCACGAATCTTGATCTTGACCAGGTCGCAGCCGCGTAGCTTGCTATCGATCGCCAGATCGAACAGGGCGCGATCCCGAATTCGTCTCTCGCGATCAAGATAGAAGCGTACGGCCCAGATTTGCTTTTGTGTGAGCGGGCGCTTCGTTCCGACTTGCTTTCCAGCGTTCCAAGCTGCGCGCTCGCGGCTGGCATCATCAAATTGAGAATGACCCATAGGAGTTCTCCTTGGCCGTGATTGGCCAGCGAAGAAACGGCGTTATCAGCCTATGCCTTGGGGCCGTCTCCGGACGGTCAGCTATCGGGTAGCGAATGCCGTGTAGCCGCCCTTCTGCACCCGACCCCGTTGAGGACGTTTAACCCGGACTAGGGAGCACCCGAAAACTGCCTTTCATTCAACACCTGGTTCGACTGCGCGGGGTCGCTAGGCGACTGGCAATTTTCAGATCATTCGACGGACTAACTGACCCTTGAGGGCCGTCCGCCGAGCTTCCGCAATCGGGTTCTGCCTCAAGGAATGAACCCACTGGATTAGCACGCAAAGGTCAGCTATCTTGTTGTGAACAACAAATCGATCGGGGCCATGCGCTACACGCCGAGCCAAGTCCGACATGTGGTCGGTATCACACAGGAAACGCTCCGCCACTGGCGGCGGGCGCTGCCGTCCCTCGGCGGTCTCAAGGGGCACGCGCCTGTGTTCCGGCCTGGGCAATTGCTCGGCCTGGCAGTAGTGCGGGTGCTCGTTGAAGACCTTGGTCTCACCGTTGGAGCGCTACGCTCTGCCGAACGTCACATCTTCGACATCTGCAGTTCGCCCCAGTGGATTCGACTTGCCCAGGGCCATCTCCTCGTGCGCCCAATCGAGGGGCAGGTCAGCTTCGTTGACACGATCTCGGATAGTGATCTCGAGCGTCCGGCGATCTTGCTCCCACTTGAGCCGATCGTCGCTGCCCTCCGCCTAGCGCTTCTCGAAGTCGCGCCCGAAGAGGCTCAGCAAAGCATAGCATTTCCGCCAGTCGATGTGAGCCAACGTCGCGCAGCAGGAAGTGCAAGGCCATGACGCCTGCGATCGCTGCCATTGTCAGCGGATTGGGCGGCCTCGGCTACCCGACCGAAGCGCTCCTCTCCGACTATAGTTTTGCCGACTTCCTTTCGCCGGCCGGTGAAACCCGCCGG
>NZ_JAFKIC010000294.1 GCF_017306585.1 Mesorhizobium sp.
GACGCTGGCTCTTCCTGAAACATCCCTCATCCGTCGCCTTCGGCGACACCTTCTCCCACAAGGGGAGAAGGGAAAGCCGTGCTTTTCTACTGCGTCAGCGCCGTCAGCGAGGGGCGCTGGTTGAAGTCGCATTTGCCGGTGACGCTGTAGAAGAAGTCGGCGTTGGTGATGGGTTCGGGCAAGGGGAGGGAGCCACCATCTTCCCAGGCCTGCGTGCTTGTCTGGCCGCACGGTACGGCGGTGAAGATGTCGATGGGCACGCCGAGCGGCTGTTCGACGGCTGTCGTGTCGCTCGCGCCGATGAACAGGTAGTTCGACGTGGTCGGGTCGTTCGACTTCAACACGGTCTTGCCGCCGGAAGGCACGTCCATTTCCAGGTAAAGGCTGTTCATCTGGCTGACGTCGATGACGGCGCCGGTGCCGTTGGCGGGCGTGGTTACGCAGGTGGTCAGATAGTTCTTGTTGCCGCTGGTCTGCTGGATCGACCCGGCTGGGGCATTGTTGAAGTTGTTGACCGTGTTGGTGCTGCACACCTGCTGCTGCACCTGCGTCAGATTGGTGCCGCTGACCGTGTAGACCGTGGTGGTGCCGTAACCCTTCGGGTCGCCCGCGCCGTTGTAGGAATAGCTGATCTGCAGCAGCTTCTGCGCCGTGGTGGCGCCGAACTGCGTGCCCCAGAGATAGACGGTCTTGTTCCACCAGCCTGAGGCCTTGTCGATCTTGAAGGTTGCCTGCACCAGGGCCGGCGCCTTGGTGACGCCCGAGCTGACGGCGACCGGCACGCTGTTGATGCGCGCGATCGACATGAAATTGGTCGGCATGGCAAAGCTTGCCGAGGTCTGCGCGGTGGAGGTGCCGTCGGCGGCGATGGAGAAACTCACCAGCGTCGCGGTGCCCTGGCCGTTGTTGGCGGTAAAATTGTCCTGCAGCGATTGCTGGCGGGCAACCGTGGTCGTGGTGGTGGGCAGCGTGGTGATCGACAGCGTGGCGGCGTCCAGCGCCTCCTGCATGTTGGAACGCGTCTCGACCGCGTCCGTATAGTCGACGGAGAAACCGACGACGGTGAGCAGCGGCACCAGACTCAGAAAGAACAGCGGCATCATGGAGCCGCTGCGCGAACGGGCAAACCCGCGGGCAACTCTCAGCATTTTCTACCCCCAAGGAAACATTAGCGACTGCGCAGATAGCACGCAGCCGGCAAACCAAGGTCTAACGTGATTGCTCAAAGTTTAAGCATTCTTGCGCCCAGGGCCGGTATTTCGGGCTTTTCGGGCCGGCTCACCGCTTTGTGATCGATCGCGCAGCCCTTGGGCGCCAAGCCTTGCCGCAACAGGCCGCCCCTGCTAAAGCGCGCGACATGACCACGCCGCTCGACCACATCCGCAATTTTTCCATCGTCGCCCATATCGACCATGGCAAATCCACGCTTGCCGACCGCCTGATCCAGCTGACCGGCGGGCTCGAGGCGCGCGACATGAAGGAGCAGGTGCTGGACTCGATGGATATCGAGCGCGAGCGCGGCATCACCATCAAGGCGCAGACCGTGCGGCTGAAATACCGCGCCAACAATGGCGAGGATTACGTCCTCAACCTGATCGACACGCCCGGACATGTCGACTTCGGCTACGAGGTCTCGCGTTCGCTGGCCGCCTGCGAGGGCTCGCTGCTGGTGGTGGACGCCAGCCAGGGCGTCGAGGCGCAGACGCTGGCCAATGTCTACCAGGCGATCGACAACAACCACGAGATCGTCGTGGTGCTGAACAAGGTCGGCCTGCCGGCCGCCGGGCCCGAGCGCATCCGCGGGCAGGTGGGGGAGGTGATCGGCATCGACGGCTACATCGCCGTGCTGATCTCGGCCAAGACGGGCCTTGGCATTCCCGACGTGCTGGAAGCGATCGTCAACCAGCTGCCGCCGCCGCGCGAGGGCGACGCCTCGGCGCCGCTGAAAGCGATGCTGGTCGACAGCTGGTACGACGCCTATCTTGGCGTCATCGTGCTGGTGCGCGTCATCGACGGCGTGCTGAAGAAAGGCCAGACCATCCGCATGATGGGCACCGGCGCCAAATATCTGGTCGAGCGCACCGGCGTGTTCACCCCTGCCCGCATCAATGTCGACGAGCTCGGCCCCGGCGAGTTCGGCTTCTTCACCGGCTCGATCAAGGAAGTGGCCGACACGCGCGTCGGCGACACCATCACCGAGGACCGGCGCCCGACCGACAAGGCGCTGCCCGGCTTCAAGCCGGCGCAGCCTGTGGTGTTCTGCGGCCTGTTCCCGGTCGACGCCGCCGATTTCGAGGATCTGCGCGCCGCCGTCGGCAAGCTGCGCCTCAACGACGCGTCCTTCTCCTATGAAATGGAAACGAGTGCGGCGCTCGGCTTCGGCTTCCGCTGCGGCTTCCTCGGCCTCTTGCATCTCGAAATCATCCAGGAGCGGCTGGAGCGCGAGTTCAACCTCGACCTCATCGCCACGGCGCCTAGCGTCGTCTACCGCATGAACCTCAATGACGGCTCGGTGAAGGAGCTGCACAACCCGGCCGACATGCCCGACGTGGTCAAGATCGCCTCCATCGAGGAGCCGTGGATCCGCGCCACCATCCTGACGCCGGACGATTATCTCGGCGGCATCCTGAAACTCTGCCAGGACCGGCGCGGCATCCAGGCCGACCTCTCCTATGTCGGCAAACGCGCCATGCTGACCTACGACCTGCCGCTCAACGAAGTGGTCTTCGACTTTTACGACCGGCTGAAGTCGATCTCCAAGGGCTACGCGTCCTTCGACTACCACCTGACCGACTACCGCGAGGGCGACCTGGTGAAGATGTCGATCCTGGTCAATGACGAGCCGGTCGACGCGCTCTCCATGCTGGTGCACCGCTCGGCGGCCGAAAAGCGCGGCCGCCAGATGTGCGAGAAGCTGAAGGAGCTGATCCCGCAGCACCTGTTCAAGATCCCGATCCAGGCGGCCATCGGCGGCCGCATCATCGCCCGCGAAACCGTCTCGGCGCTGCGCAAGGACGTGACCGCCAAGTGCTATGGCGGCGACGTGTCCCGCAAACGCAAGCTGCTCGACAAGCAGAAAGAGGGCAAGAAGCGGATGCGGCAGTTCGGCAAGGTGGATATTCCGCAGGAGGCGTTTATCCAGGCGCTGAAGATGGGCGATTGACGGCTGGCTTCAACCCTGCATGATTTTTGGGCACCCGATCATATTCAGCCATGAGGCGCACTCGCGGGTGAGGTTGTGCGGCTTCGCGCGCGCCGGTCTTGCTGCTGTTTGTATTCGCGCTGGACTGTCTGGGCTGGGGGCTGTTCAAGGCGAGCAGCGGGTTCGACAGCGGGGTTCAGGTGACGCTGGATGCCAGAGGTTTCTCGGGGTTGCATATACCAGACGCGCGTAAAGTCCGATTGATCAGCAACCCGCCGAGACTATACGCTACGTCTTTTCGGGGGATTTTAGATTGCGCAAATACGTCGTGGCGTTTTTCAGCCTTTGCATCGATGCCGCCTGGATAAGTGTTGTCATTGTCCTGGCCAACCGGCTCGGTCTCGCCGAGATGCTTCTTGGCCAGCCTCTGTCAGGGGCGGCCTGCGCGTTGATTATCACGCTTTTGCTCACCGTGGCCCGGCTGACCAACACTTCTCTGGGCGAATGGCTGTTGGCCTACGCGCTTGACGAGAAGCCCGCAAGCCAGCGGCAATGGCCCAACCTTGTGCTCGGCACGCTCGGCTTCGTTTCCGGTCTCTTGTCCCTTCTCCACCAGACCGCTCCCGACTACGGCATGCCTTTCCTGTTCATGGTCGAGCAAACGCCGCTGAAAATCGCGACGGCCACGCTCTATGCCTGCCTTTATTGCTTGTGCGGCATGATGCTGTTGCGGTTCGCGCCCAGGGCGAAGCTTTATAACGCCTTGTTATGCGTCTCCACGCTGCCGTTGGCGCTGATCAACATCATGTTCTCCTACGATGCTCTGATCGGCTCGATGATGGCGCGGGCGGAGAGCGCGGGGCGCTCCTTCCCGCTGGAGAAGGCGCAAGTCTACGCGCGCGTGTCGGTCTACTACACCATTCTCATGATCGTTGTGGTGCTTGCGATCCTGTATTTCTGCAGGGAACGGCCCATCGTTTCGACAGGACCTTCGATCAAGGGCCCGCAGGGCAACCCGGCTTAGGGTTGCGGACCGGTGGCGGCAGGGGAAGCAAAAAACGTCGGCGCCGCCCCTCACCTGCCTGCCGGCATCCTCTCCCCGTATAGTGACGGGGAGAGGGGCGCTGTCGTCACGGCTTTCGCCAATCGCTCACGTTGCAGAAAGAGCGCGGGGTTGCGGCCAGCTTCTCTCTCCCCGTCTTACGGGGAGAGATGTCCGGCAGGACAGTGAGGGGCGGCGCTGACGTTGACGATTGCCTTAAGCTCTCCATCACGCATTCGTCATCGGGCCACCTGTCCGCCAGCGCTGCTTCCTCTCGACACTTCGTCCGCTTCCGGGCTCAATCCCCACCCATGTCCGCTCCCGTCCAAATCCGCAACAGCGCCTCCAGCAACACCCTCGCCACCCTCGCGCCCTTCATCGGCGCGGCTGTCGCCGGTGTGCTCGCCTTCCGGGCGATGTCGTCCGACACCGCACGCGGGCCGGTGTTCCTGCTGTTTATCTTTGCCCTGGGCTGCCTTGGCTGGGGGCTGTTCAAGGCGAGCGGCGGGTTCGACAGCGGGGTTCAGGTGACGCTGGATTCCCATGGCTTTCGCGACAAGCGCGCCGGGGATGTGCTGGTGCCGTGGGCTACGGTGCGCAGCGCGGGGCTGGTGCATGGCAACCATGGCGGGCCGACGCTGGTGAATTTCGAGCTGACCGGGCCGCTGCCCGAGGCGATCAAATATTCCAACGCTAATGCGCTGAACCTCATGCTGCCGGGCAACGGGCACACCGTGCATATGGAGATGTCGTCGCTGGATATTTCGGAAGGCGAGATCATGGCGGCGATACGGAGGTTCGCGCCGGGGGTGAAGGTGGGGCGGTAGGGGGCGCGACCTGGTTCCTCGCCCCACGCCAGTGGGGAGAGGTGGCCCGGCGCAGCCGGGACGGAGAGGGGCCAGCGCCGGGTTCGGAAATTTTTTCAGGGGTTCAAGGCCGGCTCACGACGGGTCTCGTGTCTTCTCGACCGGCTTTGGCTTCGTTGAGGGCGGCCCCCTCTCCGTCCCGGCTTTGCCGGGCCACCTCTCCCCACTTACGTGGGGCGAGGAAATCAATGGCAGCGCCTCAGCTTTCGATCCAGACCTTCTCGAAATGCTGCTCGAGCGCCTGGTGCTGTTCGCAGCCCTCCACCCCCTTGCGATACGTCCGGTAGACCGAACGCCAGTAGGGCTGGATGATGATGCCTGAGTCGCGCAGGTTCTGCTCGATCTTGGCCATGATCTCCTTGCGGGCCTTGGCGTCGGGCATGGCGAGCGCCTTGTCGAGCAGTTCGTCGAACTCCTTCGAGGCGTAGGCGCTTTCGTTCCAGGCGGCGCCCGACTTGTACGCCAGCGCCAGCACCTGGACGCCGAGCGGGCGGCCGAGCCATTCGGTGCAGGAGTAGGGGAACTTGCTCCAGTCGTTCCAGAAGGTGGCGGCTGGCAGCACGGTGCGCTTGATCTTCAGGCCGGCCTCGCGGATCTGCGCGGCAATCGCGTCGGCCGTGCTCTTCTGCCATTCGACGTCGACTGAGATCAACTCGTATTCATGGTCTGATTTGCCGGCCTCGGCGAGCAGCTTCTTCGCCGCCTCGAAATCGCGTTTTGCCGGGCCGATATCGGCATATTCGGGGTGCATGGGGCCGACATGGTGGTTGTCGGCGGGCTTGCCGCGGCCGTCGAGGCCAAGCTTCAGCACGGCTGAATTGTCGACGGCGAGCTGTGCGGCGCGGCGCACCTTGACGTCGTCATAGGGCGCGTTGCCGACATTGAAGCGGGCGACGATGGTGGAGCCGGTGGCGATCTCGGAGTTCTTCAGCCCCATCTTCTCGGTCTGCGAGACGGCGTCGGAGGCGGTTTCGTGGTCGGTGTCGATCTCGCCGGATTCGAAGGCCGACAGCATGGCGTTGGGGTCGGAGCCGTAGTCGATCCACTGGATGCCATCCAGGTAGAATTCGCCCTTCCACCACGGCTTGTCCTTGCGCTTCACCTCCGCGCCCGTCTCGGCGTCCCATTTCACCAATTCGCAGGGGCCCGTGGTGATGGCGAGCGCTTTCATGGGATCGCCGCCGCCATCGTAGGAACGGTGCATGATCAGGGCGGGATAATCGGCCATGCCGGCGATCAGCGAGATGTCAGGCTTCGGCAGGTTCAGCTTGATGGTGTAGTCGTCGACCTTCTCGATGCCGCCGTCGACAACCTTCTTGGTGTCGGCATTGACCAGCGCGCCCATGCGCGCGGCGACCGAATTGCCGGCGACGCCGGCCTCGCACCAGCGGGTGAGGTTGTGGACGACGTCGTCGGCGTTGAAGGCGTCGCCGTTCGACCACGAAATACCCTTGCGCACATGCAGCGTCAGGGTTTTGGCGTCGTCGCTCATCTCCCATTTCTCGAGCAGCCACGGCTCGAAGGAGAAGTCGGTGTTCCAGCGTACCAGATATTCGTTGCAGTGGCGCGCGACGTTGGACATTTCGACACCGTCGAAGGTGCGCGGGTCCTTGAAACCCTTGACGTTCATGGCGACGCGCAGCGTGCCGCCCTTTTTCGGCTCGGCGGCGCGGGCAGGCGTCGCGGCGAGCCCGCCCAGCGCGTAAGCGCCGGCGGCGCTGACGCCGAGCCCGGCCATGACAGCCAGATATTCACGGCGGCTGATGCCGCCCTTCCTGAAATCGTCGACCAGCGGCCCGGCGCGCGGATGCAGTTTCCTGTCGGTCAGCATGAATTTCATCGTCGTTCCCTCTTTTGTTGGCGCATGCCGCCCGAAAGCCGGCACGCACGGAAACAGGCGCGCCCCGGCGGATCGCCAACGCGAAAGCGGTCGCGGCCGCCGGGGAGCCATTGCCTGAGGCAGGGATGATAGGGCGGCGGGGAAGCGCCAAATGTTCGGAAATCCGCAGGAGTTGTGCGGTGCTCCGCAGCTAGGGGAAGCGATCGGGCAATGAAGGCGCGAGGGCTCCTAACGTCGTCATCCACGGGCGGAGCAGCCGCGCAGCGGCGTCGCGGAGACCCGAGGATCCATGCCGCGACCTCAGCCGTGGGGTGTAGCGGTGCAGAATTCTGGACCGTGGCGACAGCTTCAGAGTCCCGGCATGGATCCTCGGGTCTGCGCGCGTCGCTGCGCTCCTTGCTCCGCCCGTGGATGACGAAAGCTCGAGGGTGGCGCCCCTAACAAAAAAACCCGGCACAAGGCCGGGTTTTCATAACATCCGGTCAGCCCGGAATCAGCTGACCTGGACCTTCGACGCGGCGGCCTGGTCCTCGGCGATCCTCTGCTGGAACATCTGCGCGAAGTCGATCGGGTCGAGCATCAGCGGCGGGAAGCCGCCATTGCGGGTCGCCTCGGCGATGATCTGGCGCGCGAAGGGGAACAAAAGGCGCGGGCATTCAATGAACAGGATCGGCAGCATGTGCTCCTGCGGGAAGCCCGAGATGGCGAAGACGCCGCCATAGACAAGTTCGACATTGAACAGCACTTCCTGGTCGAAGGAGGCCTTGGCGTTCAGCGTCAGGTTGACGTCGAACTGCTTGTCGGAAAGCGGGTTGGCGTTGACATTGACGTTGATGGCGATGCCGGGGGCCTTGTCGCGGCCGCGCAGCGAGTTCGGCGCGCCGGGGCTTTCGAAGGACAGGTCCTTCACATACTGGGCCAGGACGTTGAGCGAGGGCTGCGTCGCGTTGCCGTTTCCGTTGGCCGCGCCGGTCTGCGCGTCGTCATTGCTGGCCATGAGCCTGATATCCTTTTCCCCTGGGCAGTCCTCACCGAATTGAAATCGGGGCCGACCGAATTGAAATCGGGCGTTCGCTACCATGGCCGGCAGGACAAGACAAGGTTTGCCGCCTT
Organism: Mesorhizobium sp.; assembly: GCF_017306585.1. Taxonomy (GTDB): domain Bacteria; phylum Pseudomonadota; class Alphaproteobacteria; order Rhizobiales; family Rhizobiaceae; genus Mesorhizobium. The sequence goes on from NZ_JAFKIC010000294.1 coordinate 8,004, forward strand.
CGGGCCTGGAGCGATTGTTCCGACCTTTTGTGGGGGAAGATCAGCAGCCAGTGGCAGCGCCGCCGGCGCGTCGGAACAGTCTCAATCGTCCTTCAGGCGCCGCCAGGGCGAATTATGGTCGGGGCCGCGCTTGAAATCGTCCTCGCGCGAATAGTCGCCGTCGTCGAGATCGATGACCTTGTCGCGACTTCTGCCGCGAAAACCGCCGGCCGAGAAATTGGTGGCCACCACGATGCGGCCCTTGAGCCGGTTCCAGGCGAAGTCGCGCACCGGCGGCACGAACAGCAGCAGGCCGATAATATCGGTGATGAAGCCCGGGATGATCAGCAGGATCGCCGCGACCACGATCATGGCGCCGTGCGCCAACTGGCGGCTGGGGTCGCGGCCGGCGTTCATCTCGGTGCGAATGCGGGCCATGACGCCGAAACCCTGGTGGCGCAGCAGAAGCACGCCGGCGAGGCTGGAGGCGATGACCAGGCCGACCGTGGCCAAAGCGCCGACCTCGCGGCCGACGATGACGAAACCGGCGATTTCCAGCAGCGGCAGGGCGAGCAGAAAAAGAGGAAGCAGCGAAATGCGCAAATCTGGACCGATCGGTTCGATGTTTTGCCCGGCGGCGACCAATCGCCGCTGGCACTGGGCCTGTTAGATAGGTATGCCTGCCTTTGATTTGAATGATTGCGCCTTGCGTTCTATATGCTTTGAATGTTGAACGCTATGCGACCCTTGGGCCCCGGCCCGGCGGTCCGGCCAAAAGGCAGGGATTGATTGGCGGAAGATATGGGATTCTTCGACTTCGGCACGATTTTCTTCCTGATCGCGGCGGTGGTGATCTTTTTCCAGCTGCGCAACGTGCTGGGCCGTCGGACCGGTAACGAGCGGCCGCCTTTCGACCCCTATTCGGCGGCGCGCACGGCCGACAAGGACGCCGCCCAGAAGTCCGAGAACGTCGTTTCGCTGCCGCGCAAGCGGTTGCCGGGCGAGCCGGCGGCCGACACCTATGCCGCGATCGACGCCTTCGCTGCGCCGGACACCGACCTCAACAAGGGCCTGCGCTCGATCAAGGACAACGATGCGTCCTTCGACCCCAAGGGTTTCGTCGACGGCGCCAAGATGGCCTATGAGATGATCGTCATGGCCTATGCCGACGGCGACCGCAAAACGCTGAAGAACCTTCTGTCGCGCGAGGTCTATGACGGCTTCGTCGCCGCGATCGGCGAACGCGAGGCCAAGTCGGAAAAGATCCAGTCCTCCTTCGTCGGCATCGACAAGGCCGACATCGTCTCGGCCGAGATGAAGAATGGCGAGGCCCATGTCACGCTGCGCATCATCAGCGAGCTGATTTCGGCGACGCGCGACAAGGCCGGCACCGTCATCGACGGCGACCCCGAGACAGTAGCCGAGGTCAAGGATGTCTGGACCTTCGCCCGCGACACGCGCTCGCGCGATCCGAACTGGAAGCTCGTCGCCACCGAAGAAGAAGACTAGGTCGATGCATGTCGCCCGGAAGCGGGCAACGGTTTTGGGACAATGACATGCATAGCAGCGGGGATGGCGGTGCCGGAGTGTCGCTTTCGCCGCTGATGACGGCGAAGACCTTCGGCGACCTGCCCGGCTGGGGCGATGACGACCACCTGCCGGCCTTCGAGGCGTTTCGCCGCTCCGCCTTCCATGTGCTGACAAAACCCTATCGCAGCGGCGCGCTCGGCGTCGCCTTCGGCGCCTTCGCCGAGGTTTACGCGCAGGCGCGCGAGGCGCCTCCGCAAGACGCAACGCAGGCCAGGGCCTTCTTCGAACGCTATTTCGTGCCGATGCTGGTGCGCGCCGAAAGCGGCGCGGGTCTCGTCACCGGTTTCTACGAGCCGGAGGTCGAAGCCTCGCCGGTGCGGACGGAACATTTCACCGTGCCGCTTTTGTCACGACCGGCCGATCTCGCCGATGTCGACGACGCCAACCGGCCTGCGGGCATGGACCCCTATCTCGCCTTCGCGGGCCGGACGACGGACGGGCTGGCCGAATATTTCGACCGTGGCGCGATCGAGCGCGGCGCGCTCGACGGCCAGGGTCTGGAGATCGCCTGGCTGGCCGACAAGGTAGACGCCTTCTTCATCCATGTGCAGGGAGCGGCGCGGCTTGCCATGACCGATGGCCGGCTTTGCCGCGTCACCTATGCCGCCAAGTCAGGTCAGCGCTTCACCGGACCGGGCAAGGTGCTGAGCGAAGCGGGCGAGATTCCGCTGGCCGAGGTGACGATGCAGTCGATCCGAGCCTGGTTCAAGGCGCATCCGGAACGCATCGACGAGATCCTGTGGCGGAACCGCTCCTACATCTTCTTCCGCGAGGCCGACGTGGCGGATGCCAGCCTCGGCCCGATCGCCGCCGCCAAGGTGCCGCTGACGCCGGGCCGCTCGGTCGCCGTCGACCGGCTGCTGCACACATTCGGCACGCCGTTCCATATCGATGCGCCGACGCTGACCGCCTTCGACAAAAAACCGTTCCGGCGGCTGATGATCGCGCAGGATACCGGCTCGGCCATAACCGGGCCGGCGCGCGGCGACCTGTTCGCAGGGTCCGGCGACGCCGCCGGCGAGATCGCCGGCGTGGTGCGCAATGCCGCCGACTTCTACGCGCTGGTGCCGCGCGCGCTGGCCGGAGGCTAGAGATGACCAGGCACTCCGGCAGGCCGGGCGAGAGCAGGCTGAGCGAAGACGACCGCGTGCTGTGGAACCTGGTGGCGCGCACGGCAAGGCCGTTGAAGGGCAGGGCGGCGGCCGTCGAGATACCCGACATCGCCGCCGAGGCCAAGGCGGCAACGACGCAGGCGGCCCAGCCGCCCGCCAATGCGGCCGGCGTGGCCAAACCCAAGACGCAGCATGTCACGCAGCGTCTCGATGACCCGACGCTGGACAAATTGTCGAAGGGTCGGCTGCCGATCGAGGGCCGCGTCGACCTGCATGGCATGACGCAGGACGAGGCCTATTCGCTGCTGTTCTCCTTCCTGCACCGGGCGCATGCCGGCGGCATCCGCTATGTCCTGGTCATCACCGGCAAGGGCTCGTCCTCCGGCGGCGACGGCGTGCTGCGGCGCGCGGTGCCGGCCTGGCTGTCGACGCCCGCCTTCCGGCCGCTCGTTTCCAGCCACGACCATGCCGCGCGCAACCATGGCGGCTCGGGCGCGCTCTATGTCAGGCTGCGGCGGGTGCGCTCGTGACGGGCGCGAGGCCACGGGCATGACCCCGTTCGGCGAAAAGCTGCGGGCGCTGCGGGCCGAGCGCGGCGTCAGCCAGAAGGACATGGCGGCCGCCATCGGCGTCAGCGCCGCCTATCTGTCGGCGCTCGAGCACGGACGGCGCGGCGCGCCGACCTGGACGCTGATCCAGAAGATCATCGGCTATTTCAACATCATCTGGGACGATGCCGAGGAACTGGCGCGGCTGGCCGAAGCCTCGCATCCGCGCGTCCGGCTCGACACGTCGGGCCTGAGCCCCGCCGCCACCGAGCTCGCCAATCTTCTGGCCGAGAACATCGAGAAACTGGACGAGGCGGCACTTCGCGCCATCACCGCGTCTGTGCGCGCGGCGCTCGGCAGGCGGGCCTGACCTGACGGACACCGTCAGATCAGGCCGGGCTCTTCAATTTTACGCAAATCCGGCTGGCTGCGGGAAGATCAGGGCTTGCCGGCCGGGCCACCATTGGTGTTGCCGCCATTGTTGCCCGGGTGGTCATGGTCGCCACGGCCGCCGTTGCCGCCGCCCAGGCAGTCCGACGCGCCGGCAGTGCCGCAACAACGGCCGGCCCAGAGGTCATTGAGGTTGGTGTGGGCGCAGCTGACGGTCTGGTCGGCCAGGGCCGATCCGGCGAAAGCCGACACCGCGACGGCGGCGAGGAAGGTGTTGCGCAGGAAAGCAGTCATTTGAAGTCTCCATGGTTGGGTTTCGTCGTTCACGGCTATGTGTCGCCGGGCGGACGGAAATGGTTCACGGAGGGTTCGGAAAAATTTTTGGGGGGCGTGGGCGGGCTGCTGGCAATGTCGGCGTCGCGGGCCCCTCGCTTTCGTCATCCACGGGCGGAGCGGCAGCGAAGCGGACGCGCAGACCCGAGGATCCTGTGTGTTTGTTCGGGTGTATGGTTTGAAGTGGGAAGGAGGCCGAGAGGATCCTGGTCGTCCCTTTCGGGGACAGGCCGCGGCATGGCTCGGTCCCTTCCCACCGATGAACCATCAACCTGAACAGTTGC
>NZ_JAFKIC010000295.1 GCF_017306585.1 Mesorhizobium sp.
TGTCGGTGCCAGCCTGGGCCAGCAATTCGTCGATGGTCTTCAGGACATCGCGCGTCTGCGAGGCGACGTTGCCGCCGGGCTCGCCGACCTGGCCGGCCAGGTAGACGGTGTTGCCGTGGATGACGATCTGGCTCATGCGCGGGCCAACATCGATGCGACGAATGCTCATGGTAGGTTCCTTGGTTCGAGGGGTCGCGCCTCTTTAGAGTCCAAGCCGGCCCGGGGCAAGGCCGGCGGACACGAAACCAATTGAGCCAATTGTCTGGCCTCGGCGCGCCGACGTCGATTCATTGGCATACACGGCGAGTTGACCCGATGTGACACATTTCCGCCGACAGGCCGTGTTGACTAATGTAATAACATCACATATCGACAAGACCCCTGAATTTCGCGGACGGCCCTGAACGCCTGATGACCAATGCAAGCCTGACCTTCCGCGACCTGACGCTCGGCTACAACAGCCATCCCGCGATCCATCATCTCAATGGCGCCATCCGCAAGGGCTCGCTGACGGCAGTGGTTGGGGCCAATGGGTCCGGCAAGTCGACACTGATGAAAGGCATCGTCGGCGTTCTGAAGCCGATGGCCGGCGAAGTCGTTCGCGCTCCTGGCGTGCGCACCGCCTACCTGCCGCAGCAATCGGAACTCGACCGCTCCTTTCCCGCCCGGGTTGTCGATCTGGTTTCACTCGGCCTCTGGCCGAAGCGCGGCATGCTGGGCCGCTATACCGCCGAGGATCGCGCCGCGGTCAGCAAGGCGCTGATGGCGGTCGGCCTCGGTGGGTTTGAGAAGCGGCCGATCGACACGCTGTCGGGCGGCCAGTTGCAGCGGACGCTGTTTGCCCGTGTGCTGTTGCAGGACGCCGACCTGATCCTGCTCGACGAACCGTTCAACGCGGTTGACGCCAAGACGGTCGGCGACCTCATTGCGCTGATCAAGCGTTGGCATGGCGAGGAGCGCACCATCATGGTCGTGGTCCACGACCTCGATCTGGTGCGGCAGAATTTTCCCGAAACCTTGCTGTTGGCCCGCCAGCCGATCGCCTGGGGCGAGACCAGGGAGACGCTGAAGCCGGAAAACCTTCTGCGCGCACGCCGGTTCCATGAAGCTTGGGAAGAAAACGCGCCCTGGTGCGAACCCGACAGCCATGATCACGGACACGATGACAGCCATGGCCATGCGCATGGGCATCATCACGACCATGACCACGGGCCGAGGGCTGCCTGATGGAAGCGCTCTACGGTCTTTTCATCGCGCCCTTTGCCGATTTCGCCTTCATGCAACGCGCGCTGTTCGGCTCGCTGATGCTGTCGCTTGGCGCCTGCCCGATCGGCGTTTTCCTGATGCTGCGGCGCATGAGCCTTTCCGGCGACGCGATGGCGCATGCGATCCTGCCGGGTGCGGCCGCCGGGTTCCTGTTCTACGGGCTGGAAATCCTGCCGATGACCATTGGCGGCCTGATCGCCGGCGTCATCGTCGCGCTCGGCGCCGGCGCCGTCTCGCGCTTCACCATCCAGCGTGAGGACGCCTCGATGGCGGCCTTCTATCTGATTTCGCTGGCGATCGGCGTGCTAATGGTGTCGATACGCGGCTCCAGTGTCGATCTGATGCATGTGCTGTTCGGCACGGTGCTTGCACTCAACAATGAGGCGCTGACATTGATCGGCGGCATCGTCGCTGTAACGCTGGTCAGCCTCGCCATCTTCTGGCGCGCGCTGGTCGCCGAATGCCTGGACCCGCTTTTCCTGCGCTCGGTCAGCCGCATGGGCAGCCCCGTGCATTTCATCTTCCTCGGCCTCGTCGTGCTCAACCTCGTCGGCGGCTTCCAGGCGCTCGGCACGCTGCTGTCCGTCGGGCTGATGATGCTGCCGGCGGCGGCGGCCCGTTTCTGGACGGTGCGGGTCGAGCCGATGTGCGCCCTGGCGGTGCTGATCGGCTTTGCCTCCTGCATCGCCGGCCTGCTGTTGTCCTATCACGCCTCGCTGCCGTCCGGCCCGGCCATCATCCTGTCGGCCGGCGTCGTCTACTTCGCCTCGATCCTGTTCGGCACGCGCGGCGTCCTGCGCGCGCGCATCATCCATCACCGTCACAGAACGGCCTGATCCCCCGCCCCTAGAAGGAGAACCATCTATGCTCAAATCATTTGGCGCCGCCCTGGCGATGAGCGTTATAACATTAACCGGCTTTGGCGCATCAACCGCGTTGGCCGCGCCGCTGAAGGTGGTCGCCAGCTTCACCGTCATTGCCGATTTCGCCAAAAATGTCGGCGGCGATCGCGTCGCGATCACCACAATCGTTGGCCCGGACGGCGACGCCCATGTCTACGAGCCGAGCCCGGCCGACGCGGTGGCCATGGCCAAAGCCGATGTCGTGCTGGTCAACGGCCTGCATTTCGAAGGGTTCCTGCAGCGGCTGGTCGACGCCAGCGCCACCAAGGCCTCGATCATCACCCTGACCAAGGGCGTGACGCCGATCGATTTCAAGCCTGAATTCGCCGATGCCGACGCGGCCGAGGGCGCCGGTACCGGCGGCGGCAAGACCGTCACGGATCCGCATGCCTTCCAATCGATCGCCAATGCCAAGATCTATGTGAAGAACATCGCCGAGGCGTTCTGCGCGGCCGATTCCGAAGGCTGTGTCTCCTACCAGACAAATGCCGCGGCCTACACGAAGAAGCTCGACGCACTCGAAATCGAGGTAAAGGCTGCGATCCAGTCGATCCCGCAGGCCAAGCGCGTCGTCATCACCTCGCATGATGCCTTCGGTTATTTCGAACACGAATACGGCCTGACTTTCCTGGCCCCGCAAGGCATCTCGACCGATTCCGAACCGTCCGCGGCCGACGTCGCCAAGCTGGTCGAACAGGTCAAGCAGGACAAGGCTGCAGCAATCTTCGTGGAAAACATTACCAACCCGCGGCTGATCGAGCAGATTGCCAGCGAAACCGGCATCAAGGTGGGCGGCACGCTGTACTCGGACGCGCTGTCGCAGCCCGACGGCCCGGGTTCGACCTATATCGACATGATGCACAACAACATCCGGCAGATCAAAGGCGCGATCGTCGGGAGTTGAGCGGAGCCGATCCCCGAAAGGCGGAGCCGGCCTCCGCCTTTTTCTGGCTCATCTTTGTTATGAGATAACATTACAGATGGAATAAAATATGAAATCAATGTCCGCCTTAAAACGCCTTCCCGTCACGGTGCTGTCCGGCTTCCTCGGCGCCGGCAAGACGACGCTGCTCAACCATATCCTGTCGAACCGTGAAGGCCGCCGCGTCGCTGTCATCGTCAACGATATGAGCGAGATCAACATCGACGCCGAGCTGGTGCGCGACGGCGCCGACCTGTCGCGCACCGACGAAAAGCTGGTGGAGATGTCGAATGGCTGCATCTGCTGCACATTGCGCGACGACCTGCTGAAGGAGGTGCGCGCGCTGGCCGAACAGGGCCGTTTCGACTATCTGCTGATCGAATCCACCGGCATTTCCGAGCCCCTGCCCGTCGCCGCGACCTTCGACTTCCGCGACGAGCACGGGAATAGCCTGTCCGATGTCGCCCGCCTCGATACGATGGTGACGGTTGTCGACGCGCTCAACCTGCTCAAGGATTATTCCTCGTCGGATTTCCTGAGCCAGCGCGGCCAGTCGCTCGGCGAACAGGACAACCGCGCCTTGGTCGACCTTCTGGTCGAGCAGATCGAATTCGCCGATGTCGTGGTGTTGAACAAGATCGGTGCCGCCAGCGCTCACCAGCGCGACATGGCGAGGCTGATCGTACGGGCGCTCAATCCCGATGCCGAAATCGTCGAAGTGGATTTCGGCAAGGTGGCGCTCGACAAGGTGCTCGCCACCGGCCGTTTCGACTTCGACAAGGCGCAGCAGAACCCGCTCTGGTTCAAGGAGCTCAACGGTTTTCGCGATCATATCCCCGAGACCGAGGAATACGGCATCCGCTCCTTCGTCTACAGGGCGCGAAAACCGTTCGAGCCCGCAAGTTTCCAGGCCTTCATCGACAAGGCATGGCCGGGTGTGGTGCGGGCGAAAGGTTTCTTCTGGCTGGCTACGCGGCCGCGCCATGTCGGCGAGATGAGCCATGCCGGAGCGCTGGTGCGTACAGAAAAGCGCGGCCTGTGGTGGGCGGCCGTACCGCAAGACCGTTGGCCCGATCATGCCGAATGGCGCGATAGCATGAAGCCCTATCTCGACCCCGTCTGGGGCGACCGCCGGCAGGAGCTGGTCTTCATCGGCTGCGAGCCGATGAACGAAGCGAAAATCCGCGCCGAACTGGATGACTGCCTGGTCGAGGCCGAGGATTTCCGGCCCGAACTGTGGCGCGGCCTGCCAGATCCCTTCCCTGCCTGGGCGGCTTGAGTCGGCTCTTCGGCTGAAACTTCCATCCGCGCTGAACGATTTCGGTCAGCGCGGATTGCCGGCACGGGCGAGGAGTGGCAAGACTCCCGCCAAATCAGTTTGTGAGGATGCCGCCATGGAATACCGTGAAATTAGCGAGGACTATTCGGTCTCCGGCCAGATTCAGGCCGAGGATGTCGCGGCCATCAAGGCCGCCGGCTTCAAGAGCGTCATCTGCAACCGCCCTGATGACGAGCAGCCGGGCCAGCCTTCGGCCAAGAGCATCGGGTCGGCGGTCGAAGCCGCCGGCCTCGCCTTCCGCTATATCCCGGTCATCAGCGGCCAGATCACGCAAGAAAACGTCGATGACCAGGCCGAGGCGCTGGACGAACTGGAAGGCCCGGTGTTTGCGTACTGCCGCTCCGGCGCGCGCTGCACCAATCTTTATGGGCTGATCCAGCAGCAGCGGGGGTAACGGCCAAGCGCGGTCGGCAAACTGGTAAGGTTGGCGTTCCTTCGCGCCCCCTCTGTCCTGCCAGCGTATCCAAAAGGTCCCAAGACTAAATCGGCAGCGCGCCGGTCTCCTTCAGCGTCTCCAGCACGATCGCCGTCTTCACATGCTGCACGGATTCGTGTGGCAGGAGCACGCCGTTGACGAACTCCGACAATGATTTGAGGTCGGGCGTCACCACTTTCAGGATGTAGTCCATCTCGCCGGTCAGCGCGTGCGCTTCCTGTACCTCGGGCAACCGCGCCACCAGTTCGCCGAAGCGGCGGGCGTTATCGCGGTTGTGTGTGGCGAGCGTCACCGAGATGACGTTGACCAGCGAGAAACCGAGCCGGTCTCGGTCGAGCACCGCCCGATAGCCTTTGATGTAGCCGTCTTCCTCCAGCCGCTGGCGGCGGCGCGAACATTGCGACGCCGACAGGTTCACGCGCTCCGAAAGATCGTTGTTGGTAAGCCGCGCGTCCCCCTGCAGAAGCGCCATTATCTTGCGGTCAAACTGATCGATGCGCGTTTCATCCATGATTTTGGCTCCAATTGCGCGCGCTTTGCGCATGAGATGATCATTTCAAGCGTTTGAATGCAAGCACCATGCAGCGGCTCCGCGCTATGATGGCGTCAGATGGTCTATTCAGGCCAGATGAGATTTCGGAGGAATATCATGGGTCCCTTCCCGCACGACGCCCCGCCCGCCAGGATCAGCAAGGAAAACCCGGCCGGCACCGACGGCTTCGAATTCGTCGAGTTCGCGCATCCGGAACCGCAGAAGCTCGCCGAACTGTTCACGCGCATGGGCTATGTCGCGGTGGCGAAGCACCGCACCAAGGACATCACCGTCTGGCGTCAGGGCGACATCAACTACGTCGTCAACGCGGAGCCCGGCTCGCATGCGATGAAATTCGTCGAGAAGCACGGCCCTTGCGCCGCCTCGATGGCGTGGCGCGTTGTCGACGCCAAGCATGCTTTCGATCATGCCGTCTCAAAAGGCGCCACACCCTACGAAGGCAACGACAAGGCGCTCGACGTTCCCGCGATCGTCGGCATCGGTGGCTCGCTGCTCTATTTCATCGACGCATACGGCAAGAAGGGCTCGGCCTATGACGCCGAGTTCGAGTGGCTCGGCGCGCGCGACCCGCGTCCGCAAGGCGTCGGTTTCTATTTCCTCGATCACCTGACGCACAATGTCTATCGCGGCCAGATGGACAAATGGTGGGATTTCTATCGCAATCTGTTCGGCTTCAAGCAGATCCATTTCTTCGATATCGACGGCAGGATCACCGGCCTCGTCAGCCGGGCCATCACCTCGCCTTGCGGCAAGATCCGCATCCCGCTCAACGAATCCAAGGACGAGACCAGCCAGATCGCCGAGTATCTGAAGAAGTACAATGGCGAGGGCATCCAGCACATCGCGGTCGGCACGGACGAAATCTACGCCGCCACCGACAAGCTCGCCGAGAACGGCCTTAAGTTCATGCCCGGCCCGCCGGAAACCTATTACGACATGTCCTATGACCGGGTGAACGGCCATGACGAGCCGATCGAACGGATGAAGAAGCACGGCATTCTCATCGACGGCGAAGGCGTGGTCGACGGCGGCATGACCAAGATTCTGCTGCAGATCTTCTCGAAAACCGTGATCGGGCCGATCTTCTTCGAATTCATCCAGCGCAAGGGTGACGAGGGCTTCGGCGAGGGCAATTTTCGCGCTCTTTTCGAATCCATCGAGCAGGATCAGATCAAGCGCGGCGTCATCAAGGTTCAGGCGGCGGAATAAGGCCCGCCGAACCACCTTCTTGCGGCACGATCTTTTATGACCTAAATTATGGTCATAAAGGATCGTGCCATGAATATTTCCATTGCAGAGGCCAAAGCCAAATTTTCGGAACTCGTCAGCCGCGCGGAAGCCGGCGAGGAGATCGTGCTGACGCGCCACGGCAAAGTGGCAGCCCGGATCGTTCCACCGGCGGTAGCCGAACCCTTGCCGCGGATCGGCGCATTGAAGGGCAAGATCTGGATTGCGGATGATTTTGACGAGCTCGGTCCAGAATGGGACGAGTACGTTAAATGACAGCCGGCCCGTTTCTCGCCGACACCCATATCATCCTCTGGTCGATTTCGGACGATCGGCGTCTCAGCGAGCACCACCGCGCCATCCTGGCTTCGGAAGCAGTGGTTTTCGCGAGTGCGGCAAGCATTTGGGAAATAGCCATCAAACGTTCGATCGGCAAACTGAGCACTCCAGAAGACTTGCCGGCACTACTTCCAAGGATGCGATTTCAAGAGCTCGCTGTCACGTTCCGGCACGCGCATGCGGTCAGTGATCTACCCGCCCATCATGGTGATCCGTTCGACAGGTTGTTGATAGCACAGGCACGGGCGGAGAACTTGACTATCCTGACGTCAGATACGCACTTCGCCCGCTATGATGTTGCACTCGCCTAGCTTTCCAGCCTCAATCGTTGGATCTCGGCCTTCCTGAATTTCGCATCGTAATCGAGCAGGAATTCATCCAGTTGCGGCGGTGCGACCGATGTGCCCGACAGCATGGCGTGAACCTGGCCGCGATGATGGATATCGTGGAGGAAGACATGGGCGAGAATGTCGCCGATGCGCTCGGGGATCATGCCATCCTCGCGCCGGTCGGTGATGACGCGGCGGTCGAGGTCGGCTTCCGACAGGCCATCGCAGAAGGCAATCAGGCGGCGGTCGAATTCCAATTGTGCCTCCGCTAGGCCCGCTGCATCCGCGAACGGTACGAAGTCGTCATAGGCAGAAGCGCCGACGCCGCCTTCTTCAAGAAAATCGAGGTAGAGATGGTCGACCGCCAGGATGTGGTTGAGCGTTTCCCTGATCGACGGAAAGAAGCTCGTGCGCTCAGCCTCGAACTCACCGGGCTTCAAGGCAAGCACGGCACGGTAGAGCCGGTCGTTCGACCAGAGGCTGTTGCGCGCCATGCGGCGCAGATGATCGAGAAGGGTCATGAGCCTATCCTGCCGGCCGGGCCAATGCCCGCCGCCATAATCACAAAGCCGGCGAGAACGATCAATAGCAGTCCGTTCATGCGCCGCCGCATTGCTTGGGTTTCTTCGTCTCGGGCGACTTTCAGGTTAGCAACAGTGTGGAACAACATCGCCTTGCGGGGGAAGCCGCCGCGGTTGGTCAAGTCAGGCGAACGCGCCTCGATGCGGTAGCTCAGCCGGATCGCCATGACAAAGACCGCCAGAATGGCGATCGCCCAGACACCGGCCAGCAGATAGAGCGTCTCGCCCGCCATTTGCGGCTCCTCCCGCTATCCCTCGTGTTTCTCGACCTTCTGCTCAATGGCGCCAAAGATCGAATGCCCGGCCTTGTCCTTCATCTCGATGCGCACCGTGTCGCCGAAGCGCAGGAACGAGGTCTTAGGCTCGCCACCTTCGATCGTCTCGATCATCCGAAGTTCGGCGATGCAGGAATAGCCGGCGCCGCCTGCCGCGACAGGCTTGCCGGGACCGCCGTCGAGCTTGTTGGAAACGGTGCCGGAACCGACAATGGTGCCGGCGACAAGCGGCCGCGTCTTCGCGGCGTGGGCAATCAGCGCCGGGAAATCGAAAGTCATGTCGATGCCGGCATTGGCGCGGCCGAAGGGCTTGCCGTTGAGATCGGCAAGCAGCGGCAGGCTGAGCTTGCCGCCATCCCAGGCATCGCCCAGTTCATCGGGGGTGACCGCGACGGGCGAGAAAGCCGATGACGGCTTCGACTGAAAGAAGCCGAATCCCTTGGCCAGTTCCGGCCCGGTAAGCGCGCGCAAGGTGACATCGTTGACCAACATGACCAGCCGGATCGCCGCACGTGCCTCGTCAAGGCTAGCACCCATCGGCACATCGTCGACGATGACGGCAACCTCCGCCTCCATATCGATGCCGAAAGCCTCGTCGGCCATGCGGATCGGATCGCGCGGCGGAATGAAGGAGTCGGAGCCACCCTGGTAGATCAACGGATCAGTCCAGAAGCTCGCGGGCATCTCGACGCCGCGCGCTTTGCGCACCAGTTCGACATGGTTCACATAGGCCGACCCGTCCGCCCATTGATAGGCGCGCGGCAGCGGCGAATGGGCGTCGTGCTCATGAAAGCGGGAGGACGGCAGCGCATTGTTCTCCAGCGATTCCGCTATCGTCGCGAGATGCGGCGAAATCCGGCGCCAGTCATCGAGAGCTGCCTGCAGCGTGCGCGCCAGGAACGAGGCATCGGTGTACTGCGTCAGGTCGCGCGAGACGATGACGAGCTTTCCATCACGCGTCCCATCCTTCAGGGTGGCAAGCTTCATGCGGTTTCCTCTCCTTGTGCGGCCTTGGCGCCGCTTAACTCCACAACAAGACCGTCGCAGGCGATCGTCAAGTCGCCGGCCCATGTTTTCCTGACAGCGGCGGTCCAGTCGGCCTCGCCGATCCCGGCGTCGTCGGCGGGGATAAGGTGATTGAGCACAAGCCTTTTCACACCGGCATCGCTGGCGATACGGCCGGCATCTTCGGCGAAGCTGTGGCTGGCGAGAAGGTGTTCTCTGAGCCGCGCGCCGTTGCCTGTTCGCGCCACGAGCCGTTCGATGCCCTCTTCCAGCATGGCTTCGTGCACGAGAATGTCGGCGCCGTGGGCGAAATCGGCCAGCGGCGGAAAGAGGGCCGTATCGGCGGAAAAGACCACGCCTTTCGCGCCATGCTCGAAGCGCAGGGCAAAGCAGTCGGTCACCGGCGGGTGATCGACACGCAGCGCCGAGACTTTCAGGCCGCGCTGCTCAAGCATCTGCCCCTCGCCGAATTCACTGATCGAAACGAGCTCACGAATATCGGGCCGGCCTTCGTCGACGATGCGGATCTCGATATCGAACTCCATTGCCTGACAAAACCGGTGCCAATAGTGGCCGGTTCCGGGCGGACCGAACACGCTGACCGACGTTGCCAGACCCGCGGTCCAGGCGGTGTGGATCAGCGGTCCAAGTTCCAGCACATGATCCGAATGCAGATGCGTGATGAAGATAAGGTCGAGATCTTTCAGGCTGATGCCGGCATCGACCAACCCGCGCGTGACACCCAGGCCGCAATCGACAACGATGGCTCGCCCGCCGATCTCAAGCAGCGACGAACTCGGCCACGGTCCGCCCGGCCGCAACGCCGGGCCGCCCTTCGAACCGAGAAGCACCAACCGGTCCGGCGTGGAGACGGCGCTCAAGACCAATCGCCCTCGGGTGTGCCGTTGAAACGTTTCTTCAGATCCGCCCAGCAGTCGATGTAGTTGTCCTGCCGGGTTTCGAGTTCGGCGCCGTAGCGGGTCAGCATCTGCGGGTATCGCGTCTCGAACATGAAGGCCATGGTATTGTCGAGCTTGACCGGTTTCAGCTCGGCGCGCGAGGCTTTTTCGAAACCAGACGCATCCGGCCCATGAGCCAGCATGAGATTGTGCAGGCTGATGCCGCCGGGAACAAAGCCTTCCTCCTTGGCGTCGTACTGGCCGTGGATCAGGCCCATGAACTCACTCATGATGTTGCGGTGGTACCAGGGCGGGCGGAACGTGTCTTCGGCGACCAGCCAGCGCGGCGGGAAGATGACGAAGTCGATGTTGGCGGTGCCCTCCTCGCCGCTCGGCGCCGTCAGCACGGTGAAGATCGACGGATCAGGATGGTCGAATAGGAGCGCGCCGACCGGCGAAAAGGTCGCCAGATCATATTTGTAGGGCGCGTAGTTGCCGTGCCAGGCGACCACGTCGAGCGGCGAATGGCCGAGTTCGGTGACATGGAAGCTTCCGCACCATTTCACCGTCAACCGGCATGGCGTCTCCTTCTCCTCGAACCAGGCGCAAGGCGTCTTGAAATCGCGCGGATTGGCCAGGCAGTTGGCGCCGATCGGGCCGCGGTCGGGCAAGGTCAGCTTGGCGCCGTAGTTCTCGCAGACATAGCCGCGCACTTCCTTGTCGATCAGTTCAACCTTGAAGACGAGGCCGCGCGGCAAGACGGCAATCTCGCCGGGCCTGATCTCGATGACGCCCATCTCGGTGACGAAACGCAAGGCGCCGACCTGCGGCACGACAAGCAACTCGCCGTCGGCGTTGAAGAAATGGTCGTCGGCCATGGACTGGTTCGCGACATAGACATGAGCCGCCATGCCGGTCTGGCCGAGCACGTCGCCGGCCGTGGTGATGGTGCGCATACCCCGGATGAAATCGGTCGGTTCCTTCGGCATGGGCACCGGGTTCCAGCGATATTGCCCAAGCGCCAGCTCGTGGTCGCCGACATTGGGCGCGCTCTTCCACAAGGGGTAGCTCGCTGGCTTGAAGCGGCCGGTATGCTTGACGCTCGGCCTGATGCGATAGAGCCAGGAGCGCTCATTGGTGCCACGCGGAGCGGTGAAGGGTGAACCGGAAAGCTGCTCGGCGTAGAGGCCATAGGCGGGCCGCTGTGGCGAGTTGCGCCCCTGCGGCAACGAGCCGGGCAGTGTCTCGGTTTCGAAGTCGTTGCCGAAGCCCGGCATATAGGAAAAGGCCATCGCGTCCTCCCGGATTGACCAAACTGGTTTCATTTGTAACCATCGAAAATGTAACTATCAACGGCTGATCAGCTTCAGTGGTGCGCCCATGGAACCGGAATTCCTCGAGCTTGAAAGCTTCCTGCCCTACCGGCTCTACCGGCTTGCCGACACCGTCAGCCGCGAGTTCTCGCGCATTTACAGGGAACGCCATGGCCTGACGCGGCCGGAATGGCGCACGCTGTCAGGCCTCGGCGAACGCGGCACGATGACGGCTACGGAGCTCGGCGAGCAATCGGCCATGCACAAGACCAAGGTGTCGCGCGCCGTGGCCGAGTTGGAACGCCGGCGCTGGCTGACGCGCACGCCGGATGAGATGGACCGCCGGGTCGAGCACCTTGCGCTGACAAAGGTTGGGCTTGCGGCCTATCGCGAGATGGTGCCGCTGGCGAAGGCTTTTGAAAGGGAGTTGCTGGAGAGGCTGAATGCGGGGGAGCAGACGGCGATTGTGAAAGGGGTGGCGGCGCTGGAGAAGGCGCTAGCAGGAAAGTAGGCTGATAGGCTGGCGGGACAGCGCCCCCCTCTGTCCTGCCGGACATCTCCCCCACTTGGGGGGAGATCAGCCGTCGCGTCGGCTTTCGCCAATCGCCAATGCTGCAGGATTGAGTGGGGCGCGCAAACCGCCAATCTCCCCCTCGACGGGGGAGAGGTCCGGCAGGACAGAGG
>NZ_JAFKIC010000296.1 GCF_017306585.1 Mesorhizobium sp.
CCATCGCCATCCTGGTCTTCGTCTGGGGCGGCGTCGTCGCCTGGCCGCAGGCCATCGTCATGATCCCCGGCGGCGCGCTCGGCGGCTATGCCGGCGTCTGGATCGCCAGGCGCGTGCCGCAAAACGCCGTGCGCGGCTTCGTCATCGCGGTCGGGCTGTTCCTGGCGTTTTACTACTTCACCAAGGGCTGAGTACCGAGAAGATCGGGCCGCCGCTCCTTGGTCAGCCCTTCCGACTGCTCCCGCCGCCAGGCGGCGATCTTCTTGTGATTGCCCGAGATCAGCACCTCGGGAATCTCGCGGCCCTCGAATTCCTGTGGCCGCGTATAATGCGGGTGTTCGAGCAGGCCGTTCTCAAAGCTCTCTTCCTCGCCCGACACCGCATTGCCCATCACGCCGGGCAGCAGCCGCACCACGGCGTCGAGCAGCACGAGCGCCGCCGGCTCGCCGCCCGACAGGATGAAATCGCCGATCGAGACTTCCTCCAGGCCACGCGCCTCGATCAGCCGCTGGTCGACACCCTCGAAACGCCCGCACAGGATGACCGCGCCCGGCCCGGCGGCGAGTTCGCGCACGCGCACCTGCGTCAACGGTTTTCCGCGCGGGCTCATCAGCAGCCTGGGGCGCGGATCACCCAGAGGCGAAGCATGGTCGATCGCCCTGGCCAGCACATCGGCGCGCATCACCATGCCGGCGCCGCCGCCGGCCGGCGTATCGTCGACCGTACGATGTTTGTCGGTGGTGAAGTCGCGGATCTGGATTGCCTGAAGCGACCACGTGCCCGCTTCCAGCGCCCGCCCGGCCAGCGACAGGCCGAGCGCGCCCGGAAACATCTCGGGATAGAGCGTCAGCACGCTGGCCGAAAAACTCACCGGTTGCCTCCGGCATCGCGCGGGCCGCGCGGCCTGCCCTTCGGATCGAAGTCGTCCTCGCGCGGCGCTTCGCCGTCCTCGTCCTCGACCAGCCCGGCCGCCACCGGATCGACACGGACAAAACCCTCGGCGACCGACACGGCGGGAACGGCGGCCTGCGTGAACGGGATCAGCACGCCCTTGCGCCCGGAGAGCGTGACATCGAGGATATCGCCACCGCCGAAATTGTGCACCGCGACCACCTTGCCCAGCACGGCGCCGGTATCGTCCCGCACCTCGAGCCCGATCAGGTCGGCATGGTAGAATTCGTCCTCCTCGCCATCGTCCGGCAGCATCGAGCGATCGACGAACAGTTCGGTGCCGGCGAGCGCCTCAGCGGCGTTGCGGTCACTGACACCTTTGAAGCGGACCACGACCACAGTGTTGGCCGGCCTGATGTCGGTGATCTGGAAGGTCCGGCCATCCCTGGCATAGAGCGGCCCGTAGTCGGCCAGCGCCAGCGGATCGCCGGTGAAGGTCTTGACCCTCAGTTCACCCTTGATGCCGTGGGCGGCGCCGATCACGGCCATCTGGACAGGGTTTTGCGGCTTCGACATCGGCTCTTACCTTCGTCATCCACGGGCGGAGCAGCCGCGAAGCGGCTGCGCAGACCCGAGGATCCATTCCGTTACGGTGACCAGAAGACACGACAGTTCAGAAAGGTGCACGGGTCTTGTCCGCCGCAAATGTTAATCTCTACCGCAGCAACGCTCGCAGGTCACGGCATGGATCCCGGGGTCTCCGCGACGTCGCTCCGCTCCTGCTTCGCCCCAGGATGACGACGGGTCAGGCATCTCAGCCAATCACCAAGGTTTGTGACCCGCATCAAGCAACGGTCTCCTAACCCCAGCCCGGCTTCATTTCAATGCCAGAGGCCTCTTCACCGCTTCCTAACCCGGCTGCCCGACAATACCGGGCGAACCGGAACAAACGCCATGCAGGAATTCCTCATCCCGGCAAAGCCCGACCTTCAGGCGGCGCGCGAAAGCTGGCTGAAGATGCTGGCGCGCGAGCGGCGGCTGTCGCCCGAAACGGTCGAGGCCTATGAGCGCGACACCAGGCAGTTCCTGCATTTTCTGACCGGCCATTGCGGCGGGCCGGCAGGCATTTCAGACATCGCCAACCTGCGCCCCGCCGATTTGCGCGGCTTCCTCGCCGCGCGCCGCAATGACGGGGTCGGCGCCCGCACGCTCGGCCGGGGACTGGCCGGCATCCGCTCGCTGCTGCGTTTCCTCGAGCGGCGCGGCCTCGCCAATGCCGCTGGTGCCGCCGCGCTGCGCGCGCCGCGCCAGCCCAAATCCCTGCCCAAGCCACTGACGGCGGGCGACGCCAGGCAGGTCGTTTCCATCGAAGGCCAGCTGGCGGAAGAACCCTGGATCGCCGCCAGGAACGCTGCCGTGCTGACGCTGCTCTACGGCTCCGGCCTGCGCATTTCCGAGGCGCTCGGCCTCGTCGGTGCGGATCTCGCCTCCGACGCCGACACCGTGCTGCGCATCACCGGCAAGGGCGGCAAGACCCGGCTGGTGCCGGTGCTGCCGGTGGCGCTGAAGGCGGTCGCCGAATACCGTCGGCTCTGCCCCTATCATCTCGACCCGAAAGGTCTGCTGTTTCGCGGCGCGCGCGGCGGCCCGCTCAATCCGGCCATCGTCCAGCGCGACATGGTCAAGCTGCGTTCCGCGCTCAACCTGCCCGACACCGCGACGCCGCACGCGCTACGCCATTCCTTCGCCACGCATCTGCTTGGCCGAGGCGGCGACCTGCGCACCATCCAGGAACTGCTGGGTCACGCCAGCCTGTCGACGACCCAGGTCTATACCGGCGTCGACACCGCAAGACTGCTTGAAATTTACGAAGCAGCGCATCCGAGGGCGTGAACACCTTCAATTTCGCGCCGCCAATTAACCGTTTTGCCGCTTTTCGCCGCTAGAAAGCCGGTATGAAACGCGTCATCGCCATCGCCGACCGTGCCGCTTCCGTCTCGCTGAAGCTGCTTGTCGCGCTGAACATCCTGTTTTTCCTGTCGTTTCTGGCCGTTCTTCTGTTCGCGGCCGGCAGGGCGCATGCGGAAGTGCCGACCTGCACCGGCGCCGACATGCTGTCGGCCCTGCAGAAGAGCAGCCCCGCGACCTACAGCAAGATCGAGGCGGAAGCAGCCGCGACCCTTAACGGCAAGGGCCTGCTGTGGAAGCTCGAAAAGCCCGGCGAACAGCCTTCCTACCTGTTCGGCACCATGCACATGACCGACACGCGCGTCACCACGCTTCCCGCGTCGGCGCAGAAGGCCTTCGACGCGGCCGGCACGCTCATCATCGAGACCACCGACGTGCTCGACAAGCAGAAGATGATGACCGCGATGCTGAAGGAGCCGGACCTGATGATGTTCACGGACTCCACCACGCTGTCCTCATTGCTGTCGCCCGACGAGGCCAAGGCGATGAACGCCGCGCTCGATGCCCGTGGCATCCCGCCGGCGACGGTCGCCAAGATGAAGCCCTGGATGCTGTCGGCCATGATGGCGCTGCCGGCTTGCGAACTCGCCCGCCAGTCGGGCGGAGCCCCCGTGCTCGACGTGAAGCTCGCCGAAAGCGCCAAGGCCGCCGGCAAGCCGGTCGAGGGCCTGGAAACGGCCGAGAGCCAGCTGCGCGCCATGGCCTCGCTGCCTCTTGCCTTTCACATGAAGGGCCTGGTCGATACGCTGAAGCTCGGCGACAAGGTCAACGACATCAACGAGACCATGATCGTGCTCTACCAGCGCGGCGACACCGGCATGTTCTGGCCGCTGTTTCGCACCGCGATGCCCGACGAGCAGAACGATCCCTCCGGCTACGCGGCCTTCGAGGAAACGATGATCACCAGCCGCAACAAGGTGATGGCCGATCATGCCGGGCCGATCCTGGCCAAGGGCAATGCCTTCATGGCCGTCGGCGCGCTGCACCTGCCCGGGCCCGAAGGACTGGTCGAGGATTTTCGCAAAGCCGGCTATACTGTCACCGCCGTCAATTGAGTCGGATGGCAGTGAAGGGCCACACACGCCGTGTTTTCGGCGTTTTCCCTTCCTAGCGTGAAACCCATTCAACGCTTGCGCGTTGAGGGCTGTTGATTGATCATTTTCATCCACGGAGGGAACTTTTATGGCGAATCCATCAGACGACACCCCCAGGCCAGGTGGTGGCGGCGGCAGCCCTTGGCTGATCGCCCTGGTCGTCGTGATCCTGGCTGTAGTCGCGTACTATGTTTTCGGAAGAGGCGGCGGCGAACATCCCGCGCCGGCCGAACCGCCGGCAGCCAGCACACCGGCGCCAGCGCCCGCACCGGCTGAACCGATGAAGCCAGCCACTCCGGCGCCTGCACCCGCGCCTGCACCGGCTCCAGCCCCTGCGCCCGTTCCGGCACCTGCCCCAGCACCCGCGCCGGCTCCTGCTCCTGCTCCGGCCCCCGCGCCTGCTCCGGCGCCAGCACCGGCCAACTGACCGGCTCGATACCGGATACGAAACGGCCCGCTGAAAAGCGGGCCGTTTTCTTTTGCGCAACGCACAGGGTGTTTTGAGATTCAGGTCAGGCCGAGCCGAGAATGGTGAGTTTCGAGAACCGGAGCGCAGCGGACTTTAGGTCCGTGAGCACGATCCTACTGCGGCCACGCAGTAGGATCAGGGAAGCGCAGAAAATCGACGTTCGCAGGCCGGCATCACCTGAATATCTATACACCCTAGATGTGGATCGGCTTGAAGAACGTTGCCAGCGCCGCTTCCTTCACCGCTTCCGACATGGTCGGATGCGCGTGGCAGGTGCGGGCAAGGTCTTCCGACGAGCCGCCGAATTCCATCAGCACCGCCGCCTCGTGGATCATCTCGCCGGCGCCAAAGCCGACGATATGGACGCCAAGCACGCGGTCGCTCGCCTTGTCGGCCAGGATCTTCACGAAACCGTCCGTGTGCAGCATGGCCCGGGCCCGGCCATTGGCGGTGAACGGGAATTTCCCGACCTTGTAGTCGATGCCGGCCTTCTTGAGTTCCTCCTCGGTCTTGCCGACGGAGGCAATCTCGGGACTGGTGTAGACGACGCTCGGAATGACCTCGTAATTCACATGGCCGGCCTGGCCGGCGATGGTCTCGGCCACCGCCACGCCCTCGTCCTCGGCCTTGTGGGCCAGCATAGGCCCGGCGATGACGTCGCCGATGGCGTAGATGCCGGGCACATTGGTTCTGAGATGGCCATCGGTCTTGACCCGGCCGCGCTCGTCGACCTCGACGCCCGCCTCCTTCAGGCCGAGGCTGCCCGAGAAGGCGCGGCGGCCGGTGGCGATCAGCACCACGTCGGCCTCGATGGTCTCGGCGGCGCCACCCTTCACCGGTTCGAAGGTGACGGAAGCGCCCTTCTTGGCCTTGGCGACGCCGGTGACCTTGGCGCCGAGCTTGAACTCGAAGCCCTGCTTGGACAGCAGCCGCTGGAACTGCTTGGAGACCTCGCCATCCATGCCGCCCAGGATGGTGTCGAGGAATTCGACCACCGTGACCTTGGCGCCGAGACGGGCCCAGACCGAGCCGAGTTCGAGCCCGATGACGCCGCCGCCGACCACGACGAGGCGGCCGGGCACCTTTTCCAGCGACAGCGCGCCGGTCGAAGAGACGATGACCTTCTCGTCGAAATCGACCTTGACGCCAGGAATGCCGGCGACATCCGAGCCGGTGGCGATGACGATGTTCTTCGTCTCGATCTCCTCGACCTTGCCGTCCTCGCCGGTGACCGAGACCTTGCCGGCGGCGATCACCTTGCCGGTGCCCCGGAAACTGTCGATCTTGTTCTTCTTGAACAGGAAGGCGACGCCGTTGACGTTGGACGCCACCGTTGCATCCTTGTGCGCCAGCATCTTCTTCAGATTGAGCTTCGGCGCCGGTATCTCGACACCCAGCGTGTCGAAGGAATGGCCGGCCTCCGCGAACATCTCGGAGGCGTAAAGCAGCGCCTTGGACGGGATGCAGCCGATGTTGAGGCAGGTGCCGCCGAAGGTGGCATTCTTCTCGACCACCGCGACCTTGAGCCCGAGCTGCGCCGCCTTGATGGCGCAGACATAACCGCCCGGTCCCGAGCCGATGATAACGACGTCATAAGCCATGTTCGTTTTCCTTTGCTTGGGGCTCAGCGGCCGCCGCTGACATTTAGGATCGCGCCGGTCGTATAGGACGCGGCGTCGGACAGGAGATAGAGGACAGCACCGGCGACTTCATCCGCCGTGCCCGCCCTTTTCATCGGCAGCAGGTCGCGGAACCGGTCGATCCTGTCCGGCTGTCCGCCCGACGCATGGATCTCGGTGTCGATGATGCCGGGCCGCACCGCATTGACGCGGATGCCTTCCAGCGCCAACTCACGGGCAAGCCCGATGGTGAAAGTGTCGATGGCGCCCTTGGATGCGGCATAGTCGACATATTCGCCCGGCGAGCCGATCATCGCAGCCGCCGACGAGATGTTGACGATTGCCCCGCCCTTGCCGCCATGGCGCGTGGACATGCGCTTGACCGCCTCGCGCGCGCAGAGGAACGATCCGATCACGTTGATACGCATCATGCGCTCCAGCCGCGCGACATCCATCTCGTCGACGCGTGCCTTGACGTCGACGATGCCGGCATTGTTGACGAAAGCGTCGAGCCGGCCATAGGCGCGGTCGACGGCGCCGAACATGGCGACGATATCGGTCTCCTTGCCGACATCGCCCCTGACAGCGATGGCTTCGCCACCATCGGCCTTGATGTCGGCGACCAGCGCGTCGGCGGCGGCCTTGTTCGCGGCATAGTTGATCCCCAGTCGATAGCCGGCCTTGGCGCCGAGCCGGCAGATGGCGGCGCCGATGCCCCGGCTACCGCCGGTGACCAGCAGCACCTTTCGCGCAGTGCTCATTCCTGGCATCCCTTCATCGCGAACATGTCCGACGGCACTTTCGAGAAGCCGCCGGCGCCATAGGCCTTGGACTGCCGCAGCACCGGCCCGAGATCGGGCAGGATCAGTGTCTTCGGCGCTTCGACGCCTTCCGCCGGCAGCAGGCCGGCGCTGCCCTTGTCGTCGGAGGTGTAGATGACGCCGCTCCACAGCGTGCAGGCGGCAAGCTCTTCGCCCGTCACGTCGCCTTCCGGGCATTTGTACATCAGCGTGCCGTTCGGCCGCGAGACGTCAGCGGTCCACACGACGATGCCGTTCAGCACCACATTGTTGTCGAGGATGAGCCGGAACGTGTTGGTGACGGTGGCGGAGGTGCCGGTCGGCGTGAAGTCGATCTCGCTGCCGCTCTGCGCATCGCCATAGACGGCGAGCTCGATCGGACAGGCGGCATGGGCGAGAGAACTCGCAGCCAACGATCCGGCGAGACATCCAATCGTAAGCGAGGTGACGTTTGCCATCAGTTCGCCTGGTTGCTTTTGCGGCCGTCAGCGTTTTCGAGCACTTCGAAGTCGGTCATCAGGAGCAGTGGCTCGCCGGATGCGTCCAATCCCCAGAAGGAGCGATAAGCTCCATCACCGTAGCCGGTGTGGCACATAGCGACATTCACCGGATTTCCTTCAATCGGATTGTCCATGCCAAATCTGTCGAGAGAGTACACAACATCTGCAAGATAGTCGTCGAGCTCTTCGGTGTCGGACATTAACGTCAGAACCGACTTGTCCATGAATGATGCAACAGCGTCATCGACGATAAATTCAAAGAACTCTGACTTATAGACCGGTGGGCGATCGCTAGCGAAGGTGGCCAATTCCCAATGCATTGGTGAGCCGTGGCCAAACCGCAAGATCGCTACGGCAACATGCCCTTGCGCCTCAAGCATGGTGACCGGGTAGCGTCCCGGCCTAACCTTGCGGCTGAACGCAGGCCGTTCCAGCCCGGTAATCAGCGGATCGCAGGCGACGATTTCCCCGGTCGGAAGCTCAAGCTCGCCGATCACGGTAGCAGTGATCTCCCGCTTTGCCATCTCGGCATCGCTGAGAGCAACCACGCCGAGATTGTTGCTAATTTCAGAAGCATCCCAATCTACAGGCGAAGCGATCACGGGCAAATCGTAGACAAGCCAGGCGCGTCCACGCCGAAAAAATCGGCGTATGGCATCCAGCCGGCCGCTCATGACCCGATCGGCCCGATCACAGATCGAGCACCAGCCGTTCCGGATCCTCCAGGCTGTCCTTGACGCGCACCAGGAAGGTCACGGCTTCCTTGCCGTCGACGATGCGGTGATCGTAGCTGAGCGCCAGGTACATCATCGGCCGGATGACGATCTGGCCGCCGACCACGACGGGCCGATCCTGGATCTTGTGCATGCCCAGAATGCCCGACTGCGGCGCGTTGAGGATCGGCGTCGACATCAGCGAGCCGTAGACGCCGCCGTTGGAAATCGTGAACGTGCCGCCCTGCATGTCGGCAACCGAGAGCTTGCCGTCACGCGCGGCGAGGCCCAGACGTCCGATCTCCTTCTCGATCTCGGCGATCGACATCTGGTCGGCATCGCGAACCACCGGCACGACGAGGCCTTTTTCCGTGCCGACGGCGACGCCGACATGAGCAAAATTCTTGTAGATGATGTCGGTGCCGTCGATCTCGGCATTGACCGCCGGGATCTCCTTCAGCGCGTGCGTGACCGCCTTGGTGAAGAAGCCCATGAAACCGAGCTTGACGCCATGCTTCTTCTCGAACACGTCCTTGTACTTGGTCCGCAGCGCCATGACAGCCGACATGTCCACCTCGTTGAAGGTGGTGAGCATGGCGGCGGTCGACTGCGCCTCCTTGAGCCGGCGCGCGATGGTCTGGCGCAGCTTGGTCATGCGGACACGCTCCTCGCGCACCGCGTCGTCGCCCGACGACGGCGCACGAACCGCGACCGGGGCCGGAGCGGCCTTCGGCGTTTCCGCGGGCTGCGATGGTGCGCCCTTGGAAATGGCGTCCAGCACGTCGCCCTTCAGCACCTGGCCGCGCTTGCCCGATCCGGCAAGCTGGTCGACGGAGAGGTTGTTCTCGGCGATCAGCTTGGCGGCCGCCGGTGCCGGCGGCATGGTGCGCGGCTCGACCGGGCCGTCGCCGGCGATCTTGGCGGTTTCGGCCGCCGCCTGCTTCGTGGTGTGGGCGGCTTCCGGGCTGGATGCCTGCGCCACGGCCTGGGGCTTGGGCGCCGCGGCGGCGCCGCCGGCCGAAATGGACCCCAGAAGCGCGCCGACGCCGACCGTCTCGCCTTCCTTGGCGGTGATTTCACTCAGCGTGCCGGCAGCAGCGGCAGGCACCTCCACCGTCACCTTGTCGGTTTCGAGTTCGACCAGCGGCTCGTCGACGGCAATGGCATCGCCAACCTTCTTGAACCACTTGCCGATGGTCGCCTCGGTGACGGATTCGCCGAGAGTTGGAACGCGGATTTCGGTAGCCATTGTGCCTGTCCGTTTTCTTTCGTTCTGTTTTCTTTGTTCGCCCAATTCAGCTTTTATTCGCCGAGCGCGTCTTCGAGCAGGGCGGCGAGCTGGGCAAGGTGCTTGGACATCAGCCCGGTCGCCGGCGACGCGGCCGCCGGCCGGCCGGTGTAGCGCACGCGCTGATGCTTGGCGTCGATATGCGCCAGCACCCACTCCAGATAGGGGTCGATGAACGACCAGGCGCCCATGTTCTTGGGCTCCTCCTGGCACCACACCATCTCCGCGTTGCGGAAGCGTGACAGTTCGGTGATCAGCGCCTTGGCCGGGAACGGATAGAGCTGTTCGACGCGCAGCAGGTAGATGTCGTTGATGCCGCGCTTCTCGCGCTCTTCGTAGAGATCGTAATAGACCTTGCCAGAGCACAGCACGACGCGGCGGATCTTGGAATCCTTGGTCAGCTTGATCGCCTGGTTCGGCAGGAGCTGCGCATCGTCCCACAGGAGCCGGTGGAACGAGCTTTCGCCCGAGATTTCCGGCAGCGTCGACACCGCCCGCTTGTGACGCAGCAGCGACTTCGGGGTCATCAGGATCAGCGGCTTGCGGAAGTCGCGCTTCAGCTGCCGGCGCAATATGTGGAAGTAGTTCGCCGGCGTGGTGCAGTTCGCCACCTGCATATTGTCTTCCGCGCAAAGCTGCAGGAAGCGCTCCAGCCGTGCCGAGGAATGCTCCGGCCCCTGGCCCTCATAGCCATGCGGCAGAAGACAGACCAGGCCCGACATTCTGAGCCACTTGCGCTCGCCCGACGAGATGAACTGGTCGAACACCACCTGGGCGCCGTTGGCGAAGTCGCCGAACTGCGCTTCCCACAGCGTCAGCGCCTTCGGCTCGGCCAGGCTGTAGCCATATTCGAAGCCCAGCACCGCCTCTTCCGACAGCATCGAGTTGATGACTTCGTAGCCCGCCTGCGCCGCCGACAGATTGTTGAGCGGAATGTAGCGGGTCTCGTCGCGCTGGTCGTAGAGCACGGAATGGCGCTGCGAGAAGGTGCCGCGTTCGGAATCCTGCCCCGACAGGCGGATCGGATTGCCGTCGAGCAGAATGGCGCCGAAGGCCAGTGCCTCGGCTGTCGACCAGTCGATGCCTTCGCCGGATTCGATTGCCTCGCGGCGGTTTTCCAGGAAGCGGATGATCGTCTTGTGCGCCTCGAAGTCCTTCGGCACCTCGGTCAGCTTCTTGCCGATTTCCTTGAGCGTCTTCACCGGCACGGCGGTCTTGCCGCGCCGCTGTTCGTCCTGGTTGTCGGCGGTGCGCAGGCCTGACCACGCCCCATCCAGCCAGTCGGCCTTGTTGGGCTTGTAGTGCTGGCCGATCTCCCATTCCGATTCCAGATGCGCGCGCCAGTCGGCCTTGAGCTTGTCGAGCTCGGCCTGGGTGATGTGGCCTTCGGCGATCAACCGGTCGCCATAGATCTGCACCGTCGTCTTGTGGGTGCGGATGTTGCGGTACATCAGCGGCTGCGTGAAGGCAGGCTCGTCGCCTTCATTGTGGCCGAAGCGGCGGTAGCAGAACATGTCGACCACAACAGGCTTGTGGAACTTCATGCGGAATTCGATCGCCACCTTGGTGGCGTGCACCACGGCTTCCGGATCGTCGCCGTTGACGTGGAAGATCGGCGCCTCGATCATCTTGGCAACGTCGGACGGATAGGGCGAGGACCTTGAGAAGCGCGGATTTGTCGTGAAGCCGATCTGGTTGTTGATGATGAAATGCAGCGTGCCCGCGACGCGATGGCCGCGCAGGCCCGACAGGCCGAGGATTTCGGCGATCACGCCCTGGCCGGCAAAGGCGGCGTCGCCGTGCAGCAAGAGCGGCAGCACCTTGGCGCGTTCCTCCAGCGGCACGATCTCCTCGCGGCCGCGCGCGAACAGATAGTCCTGCTTGGCGCGCGCCTTGCCCATCACCACCGGATCGACGATTTCCAGATGCGACGGGTTGGCGGTCAGAGACAGGTGCACCTTGTTGCCGTCGAACTCGCGGTCCGACGAGGCGCCGAGATGGTACTTCACGTCGCCCGAGCCCTCGACCTCGTCGGGAGCCGCCGAGCCGCCCTTGAATTCGTGGAAGATGGCGCGATGCGGCTTGGCCATCACCTGCGAGAGCACGTTGAGGCGGCCGCGATGGGCCATGCCGAGCACGATTTCCTTCAGGCCGAGCTGGCCGCCGCGCTTGACGATCTGTTCCAGCGCCGGGATCAGCGATTCACCGCCGTCGAGGCCGAAACGCTTGGTGCCCTTGTACTTGACGTCGATGAACTGCTCGAAGCCTTCCGCCTCGACCAGCTTCTGCAGGATCGCCTTCTTGCCGGTCGCGGTAAACGAGATTTCCTTGTCCGCGCCCTCGATGCGGGCCTGGATCCAGGCCTTCTCCTCGGGGTCGGAAATGTGCATGAACTCGACGCCCAGCGTCGAGCAATAGGTGCGGGTCAGGATTTCCAGCATCTGCCGGATGGTGCCGAATTCCAGCCCCAGCACATTGTCGAGGAAGATCGGCCGGTCGTAATCGGCTTCGGTGAAGCCGTAATTCTCCGGCGACAGCTCGTTGTAATCCTCGAGCGGCTTGGCGATGCCGAGCGGATCGCGATTGGCATGCAGGTGTCCGCGCATGCGGTAGGCGCGGATCATCATGATGGCGCGCACCGAATCGCGCGTAGCCTGGTGTACGTCGGCATCGGAGGGCGCGACGCCGTTGGCGACCGCCTTC
>NZ_JAFKIC010000297.1 GCF_017306585.1 Mesorhizobium sp.
ATCCCATGCCCACGACCGGCGTGCCGAAGAACTCGGCGACGATGGCGCCGATCAGCGCCAGCGGCGAGTTGATCTTCAGCGCGTTGAAGATGAAGGGCGCGGCCGCCGGCAGCCTGAGCTTGATCAGTGTCGGCCAGTAGCCGGAAGCGTAGGTGCGCATCAGGTCACGTTCCATATGGCCCGACGCCGCGAGCCCGGCGACCGTGTTCACCAGCATCGGGAAGAAGGTCATGATGATGACCACCGCCGCCTTGGACTGCCAGTCGAAACCGAACCACATGACCATGATAGGCGCCACGCCGATGATCGGCAGCGCCGAGACCATGTTGCCGATCGGCAGCAGCCCGCGCCGCAGGAACGGTACGCGGTCTGCGAGGATCGCCGTGATGAAGCCGGCGCCGCTGCCCGCGATGTAGCCGAACAGCACCGCCTTGAGGATGGTCTGCCGCACATCGGCGCCGAGGATCGGCAGGGAGTTGGCGATACGCGCGCCGATCGCGCTTGGCGGCGGCAGGAGGATGAAGGGAATGCCGGCGCCGCGCGTCACCGCCTCCCAGATGATCAGGATCCAGGCGCCGAAGATGGCGGGGATGACCAGACGCAAGGCCGTCCGCATTGCCTTGCCGGCCGGGCGAAGTGCCGACAGGACGGCCACGCAGCGCCACCCAAGCAGCCAGGCCGCGGCAAGCAGCAGGAAATACGGCGCCAGCGCGGTGCCTTCGAAGCCGGCGATGCCCGAGATCAGCAGCCAGGCGGTGAGATGGGCGCCGATGAACAGCACCAGCGCTTCCGCCAGGGGAGCGATCCTGGTCATCGAGACCAGCGCCGCCACCACGGCGACGGAGATCATCAGCGCCTTCGTTCCTAGATAGGGATAGGCGATGCTCGCATTTGGGCCGGCAAGTGCCGCCGCTTCGGGCTTCGACATTGCGCCGAGCACAATCGCGATCACACACAGCAGGATCGCCAGCACCGCTTGCCAGGAGGGTTTCAGCCAGTTCATGCCGGCCTCCCGCCCATGGCGCGGTCGACGAGGCGGCCGGCAACGCCCACCACCATGACCAGCAGCGCCGCCACGATCGAGCCCGCCACCAGCGCCGACCAGATATCGATCGACTGGCTGTAATAGGCGCCCGCCAGAAGCTTGGCGCCGATGCCGGCGACGGCGCCCGTGGGCAGCTCGCCGACAATGGCGCCGACAAGGCTCGCCGCCACCGCGACCTTCATCGAAGTGAACAGGAACGGCACCGAGGCCGGCACGCGCAGCTTCCAGAAAGTTTGCGCGCGGCTGGCATTGTAGGTGTGCATCAGATCGAGATGCATGAGTTCGGGCGAACGCAGGCCCTTCACCATGCCGACCGTCACAGGAAAGAACGACAGATAGGTGGAAATCATCGCCTTCGGGATCAGACCGGTGATGCCCACCGCCGCCAGCACGACGATGATCATCGGCGCCACCGCCAGGATCGGAATGGTCTGCGAGGCGATGATCCAGGGCATCAGGCTGCGGTCGAGCGTCGCGACATGCACGATGCCCACCGCGATGACGATGCCGAGCGCGGTGCCGAAGGCGAAGCCCAGCAGTGTCGAGGACAGCGTTATCCAGGCATTGTAGACGAGGCTGCGGTTCGAATTGATTGGCCGCAAAAAGGTGTTCTCGAAGAAATTCACCGCCACCTGATGCGGCGCCGGCATGGTCGGCTTTGGCTGCGACAGCGTCTTGCCGATGAACTCCATCGTGCCCGGTGTCGCGTTGGAGCGCTGGTCGAGATCGCGCTGAAATGGCGCGTTGAGGA
Source organism: Mesorhizobium sp. (assembly GCF_017306585.1). Classification (GTDB taxonomy): domain Bacteria; phylum Pseudomonadota; class Alphaproteobacteria; order Rhizobiales; family Rhizobiaceae; genus Mesorhizobium. The sequence continues at coordinate 1,797 of NZ_JAFKIC010000297.1, forward strand.
TGACGGCGAAGACGTACCAGAGCACGACCACGGCGGCGAGGATGGTGGTGACGGGGATGATCTTGGAGCGGAAGGTGTCCATCTAGCGAGCCCCCTTCAGGACAGGGCGGCCATACCCGTTTTTCGTCATCCTAGGGCGGAGCAAGCGCGAAGCGGCTTGCGTAGACCCTAGGATCCATTCCGTGACTTTGGTCGAGGGGTCAAAACGGAGCAGAATGGCCTCCAGCCGTCTTCGCGCAAAGGGTGCCATATTCTGCACTGCTGCGGAGCGTCGAGGTAACGGCATGGATCCTAGGGTCTGCGCCGCGTCGCTTCGCTCCTTGCTCCGCCCTAGGATGACGAAAGGATGGGTGGCCGCTCGGTCTGCGTACGCCGCTCCGCGGCTACTCCGCCCTAGGATGACGAAGGTAGGGGCGGCCTCGTCATCGCCTATGCGGCACACCGCCTCAATCGTCATAGCTGTGCCCTGCCCGCAGCCCATCGCGCACGCGCGCGGCGATCGCCAGAAACTCCGGCGATTCGCGTATGTCGAGCGGCCGCTCCCTGGGCAGCGTCGATTCGATGATGTCGCTGACGCGGCCCGGCCTCGGCGACATGACGACGATGCGTGTCGACAGATACACGGCTTCCGGAATGGAGTGGGTGACGAAGCAGATTGTCTTGTTGGTGCGCGCCCACAACTGCAGCAATTGCTCGTTGAGGTGATCGCGCACGATCTCGTCCAAAGCGCCGAACGGCTCGTCCATCAGGAGCAGGTCGGCGTCGAAGGCCAGCGCACGCGCGATCGAGGCGCGCTGCTGCATGCCGCCGGAAAGCTGCCAGGGATATTTCTTCTCGAATCCCCTGAGGTTGACGAGGTCGAGCGTTCGCTTGATGCGCTCGGCCTGCTCTGCCCTCGACAGGCCCATGATCTCCAGAGGCAGCGCGACATTGCGCTCGATGGTGCGCCATGGAAACAGCGCGGCCGCCTGGAAGACGTAGCCATAGGCGCGTTTCTCGCGCGCCTGCTCCGCCGTCATGCCGTTGACAGAGATGGTTCCCGAGGTCGGCTTCTCCAGATCGGCGATGACGCGCAGGAGCGTGGTCTTGCCGCAGCCCGAAGGACCGATGAAGGAGACGAACTCGCCTTTTCCGATGGTGAGGTCGACATTGGACAGCGCCTGTACCGGGCCGTCATTCGTCTGGAAGGTGAGACCAAGTTTGCTTGCCGCGACGACGGCTGGCGAGGTTCCCGTCATCGGCAGAGGCCTGCCTGTTCCCGCCGCTGCCACGCCGGCCGGATTCCGATTGCTTTTATCGCGATGTTGTTTTCCACTCGCCCCGTCCCATTGGTCCTGTCCTGTCAGCCCGACGCCCGGAGTTTCCCCGATGTCGCCCAAACCGACATGTCATCTTATCCGCCCTGAAAGCACTTATGAAGGCAAGCAGGGTTTGACCTATTTCGCCGGCATCGCCACCGAGTCGGTCGGCTCGTCCGGCATCTGCATGCATGTGCTCACCATGCCGCCCGGCGCGCGCGCCAAGGCGCATCTGCATGAAAACCACGAAACCGCGATCTACGTTCTCTCCGGCGAAGTCCATACCTGGTATGGCGAGAGGCTGGAGCATCACATCGTCGTCAAGGCCGGCGACCTCTTCTACATTCCGGCCGGCGTGCCGCACCTGCCGGCCAATCTCAGCGACGCCCCCTCCTCGGCGGTCATCGCCCGAACCGACCCCAACGAACAGGAAAGCGTCGTCCTGCTGCCGGAACTGGACGCGCTGGTCGCCTGATGTGAGTGGGTGGGCTCTCGCCGTCATTTGCACCGGGAGACTTCGCCCATCACATTGCCGTCTTCATCCACAACGGACAGTTTCTTGGCGTTCTTGGCGCTGCGCTTGATGGTGAAGGTGGCTGGCGACTTGCCATCCTCGCCCTCGGCCTCGCACTCCGCCTTGATTACGAGCGAACCGTCGGCCTGCGCCTTCGTCTCGGTGAACGTGCAGGCGCTCGCCGCCGTGATCAGTTCCTTGTCGGTCAGAAGCAGCATCTGGTCGGCGGCGACTTCCTGGCCATTCTTGTTGATGCAGCCATATTTGTCGCCATAGGGTTTGGAAAGGTCGATAGCGGCCGCCGATGCGTGACCGGCAGCAAGAGCCAGCACCGCGCCGAGAAGAAATCCCAAAAAACGCATCTCAGACCCCCGTCGCTGGAATGCCAGTCCGCTCCACCTTGCGCGGCGCGGTGATCTCCTTCCAGGTCGACAGCGCCCGGTTGACCGCCGCGTTCGGCTCGCGGCCGACGAACGCGCCATGGCCGGGCTTGGCCTTGACCTCGGCTTCCTCGATCGACAGTTCGCCGCGCGAGAACACGAAGCGCGGCAGGCCGGTCACCTCGACGCCCTCGAACACGTTGTAGTCGATGACCGACTGCTGCTTCTTGGCGGCGATCGTCTTCTTGCGCTTGGGATCCCACACGATGATGTCGGCATCCGCGCCTTCGACGATGGCGCCCTTCCTCGGATACATGTTCAGGATTTTCGCGATGTTGGTCGAGGTCACCGCGACGAACTCGTTCATGGTCAGGCGCCCGGTGTTGACGCCCCTGGTCCACAGCACCGGCATGCGATCCTCGAGACCGCCCGTGCCGTTGGGGATCTTGGTGAAATTGCCGACGCCGAAGCGCTTCTGCTCCGTGGTGAAGGCGCAATGATCGGTCGCCACCACCTGCAGCGATCCGGCCTGCAGGCCGGCCCAGAGTGAATCCTGGTGCAGCTTGTTGCGGAAGGGCGGGCTCATGACGCGGCGCGCGGCATGGTCCCAGTCCTTGTTGAAATATTCGGTCTCGTCGAGCGTCAGGTGCTGGATCAGCGGCTCGCCGAACACACGCATGCCTTTCTGGCGCGCGCGGCGGATCGCCTCGTGGCTCTGCTCGCAGGAGACATGCACGACATAGAGCGGCACGCCGGCCATGTCGGCGATCATGATGGCGCGGTTGGTCGCCTCGCCCTCCACTTCCGGCGGGCGCGAATAGGCGTGGCCCTCGGGGCCGTTATTGCCGGCGGCAAGCAGCTTCTGGGAGAGTGCCGCGACCACGTCGCCGTTCTCGGCATGCACCAGCGGCAGCGCGCCAAGGTCGGCGCAGCGCTGGAACGACGCGTACATCTCGTCGTCGTCCACCATCAGCGCGCCCTTGTAGGCCATGAAGTGTTTGAACGAGGTTATGCCCTTGTCGACCACCGTGGCCATCTCGTCGAACACCTGCTTGCCCCACCAGGTGATCGCCATGTGGAAGGAATAGTCGCAGGAGGCCTTGGAAGTCTTGTTGTCCCACATCTGCAAGGCTTCGAGCAGCGACTGCTGCGGCGCCGGCAGGCAGAAATCCACCACCATGGTGGTGCCGCCGGCAAGCGCTGCCCGCGTGCCGGATTCGAAATCGTCAGCCGAATAGGTGCCCATGAACGGCATTTCGAGATGGGTGTGCGGGTCGATGCCGCCCGGCATCACATAGCAGCCGGTGGCATCGAACTCGTGATCGCCATGCAGGTCCGAGCCGATGGCGACGATCTTGCCGTGGCTGAACAGCACATCGGCCTTCCAACTGCGATCAGCGGTGACGACGGTGCCGTTCTTGATGACTTTGGTCATTTTCTTGTTCCCTTGTTCTCTTCGCGCTTCTTGGCGAGCGTTTCAGCAGAGTTCAGATCAATCGCAGCGCCGAAGCCCGCTACATGGCTCCAACTTCTCTCAATATCTCCTCGATGCAACCATCGAAAGAATTTGCCAAATCTCCAGTCGTGAACCGCAGCACATGATAGCCCTGTTGGCCAAGCCATGCATCGCGTTGCCGATCCTTCTCCATTTGCTCCGGCATGAAGTGATGCTCTCCGTCCACTTCGATAACGAGTTTCTTCTCATGCAGGACGAAGTCCACGATGTAAGGCCCGATCGGAGCCTGCTTTCTCGCATGTATGCCGTAGAGCCGACGAAATTCCTTCAACTCGAACCAAAGCTTACGCTCGCCTTCCGTCATGTTTCGACGCAAGGCCCTGGCACGCTTTATGGCAATTGGCTCGATTGCGGTCGGCGCCAAGACGAGTACCTCCACCCCTCAATCTCTTCCCGCAGCGGCGGAGAAATCGCACAAGAATTTTTTGCGAAGAGGGACCCCCACCCTAACCCTCCCCACAAGGGGGAGGGAACGCTGCCGCGCACTCCGGTCTACAGCCTTGGCGCACCAAGCGTTGGTAATTAGCCGCGGATCAGCGCTGAGAGAAGTTCCCTCCCCCTTGTGGGGAGGGCTAGGGTGGGGGTCCCTCTTCGTAAGAATCCGTCTGGTGCCGCCCAACCTCCTCACTCCACAATCCCCGCCGTGTCCACCACCGCGTGGAACAGCACGTCGGCGCCGGCCGCCGCCCATTCCTTGGTGATCTCCTCGGCTTCGTTGTGGCTCAGCCCGTCGACGCAGGGGCACATCACCATGGCGGTGGGCGCGACGCGGTTGATCCAGCAGGCGTCGTGGCCGGCGCCCGAGACGATGTTGCGGTGCGTATAGCCAAGCCGCTCGGCGGCATCGCGGATTGCCTTGACGCAGCCCTTGTCGAACGTGACGGGATCGAAATGGCCGACCTGTTCGATCTTGTACTTGATGTCCAGCGCGTCGCAGATCGTGTCGATGCCCTCGCGGATGCGGCCATCCATGGCGTCGAGCACCTCCTTCTCCGGCGAGCGGATGTCGATGGTGAAGACGGTGCGCCCGGCAATGATGTTGCGCGAGTTGGGATAGACCTCCATATGGCCGATCGCGCCGACGGCGTCGGGCTGGTAGTCCATGGCGATCTCGTGCACCAGTTCGATCACCCGCGCCATGCCGAGCCCGGCATTGCGGCGCTTTGGCATCGGCGTCGAGCCGGTGTGGGCTTCCTTGCCGGTCAATGTCACCTGCAGCCATTTCAGGCCCTGGCCGTGGGTGACCACGCCGATATCGATGTCCTCGTCCTCGAGGATCGGCCCCTGCTCGATATGCAGTTCGAAAAAGGCATGGATCTTGCGGTCGCCTACCTTCTCCGAACCCTTCCAGCCGATACGCTCCAGTTCCTCGCCGAACTTCTTGCCGTTCTTGTCGGTGTGTTCATAGACGTCGGCCTGGTCCAGCACGCCGGCGAACACGCCCGACGCCATCATCGCCGGCGCGAAGCGGGCGCCTTCCTCGTTGGTCCAGTTGGTGACGACGATCGGATGTTTGGTCTTGATGCCGAGGTCGTTCAGCGAGCGCACGATCTCCAGCCCGCCGAGAACGCCGAGCACACCGTCATATTTGCCGCCGGTCGGCTGCGTATCGAGATGGCTGCCGACATAGACCGGCGGCAGGCTGGGATCGGTGCCTTCGCGGCGGGCAAACATGGTGCCCATCTCGTCGACGCCCATTGCGAGCCCCGCGGCATCGCACCAGCGCTTGAACAGGCGCCTTCCCTCGCCGTCCTCGTCGGTCACCGTTTGGCGGTTGTTGCCGCCGGCGATGCCGGGGCCGATCTTCGCCATCTCCATCAGCGAATCCCACAAACGGTCGGAATTGATTCGCAGATTCTCGCCGGGTGCGGCCATTCAAAGTCTCTCCAATTGCGCGACGTCCCCCTCCCCCTCGAGGGGGAGGGGTATCCGCGCCTGGTTTGTCAATCTATCGACCTCAGCACATCGCGCACATGATCGATCAGCTCGTTGATCTGTCCCTTGGTGATGATCAGCGGCGGCGACAGTGCGATGATGTCGCCGGTGGTGCGGATCAGCGCGCCGCGCTCGAACGCCTTCACGAAGGCCGAGAAGGCACGCTTGGTCGGGCTGCCGGCGATCGGCGCCAGCTCGATCGCGCCGATCAGGCCGATATTCCTGATGTCGATGACATGCGGCTCGCCCTTCAGCGAATGCAGCGCGTCTTCCCAATAGGGAGCCAGCTCCTCGCCGCGCGTCAGAAGGCCCTCTTCCTTGTAGGTGTCGAGCGTGCCGAGCGCGGCGGCGCAGGCGATCGGATTGCCCGAATAGGTGTAGCCGTGGAAGAACTCGATCATGTGTTCGGGGCCGGTCATGAAGGCGTCGTGGATTTCCTTCTTCACGAACACCGCGCCCATCGGGATGACGCCGTTGGAGACACCCTTGGCGGTGGTCATGATATCGGGCGTGACGCCGAAATAATCGGCCGCGAACGGCGCGCCGAGACGGCCGAAACCGGTGATGACCTCGTCGAAAATCAACAGGATGCCGTGCTTGGTGCAGATTTCGCGCAGTTTCTGCAAATAGCCCTTCGGCGGCAGGATGACGCCGGTGGAGCCGGCGACCGGCTCGACGATGACAGCCGCAATGGTAGATGCGTCATGCAAGGTGACGAGACGTTCGAGTTCGTTGGCGAGTTCCGCGCCATGTTCAGGCACACCCTTGGAGAAGGCGTTCTTCTCCGGCAGGTGTGTGTGCGGCAGATGGTCGACGCCGCCGAGCAGCGTGCCGAACATCTTGCGGTTGGAAACGATGCCGCCGACCGAGATGCCGCCGAAATTGACGCCGTGATAGCCGCGCTCACGGCCGATGAGGCGGGTGCGCGAGCCCTCACCCTTCACGCGATGATAAGCGATCGCCATTTTCAGCGCCGTCTCGACCGATTCCGAGCCGGAATTGGTGAAGAAGACATGGTCCATGCCCTTGGGCGCGATGTCGACCAGCCGGTTGGCCAGCTCGAACACGATCGGATGGCCCATCTGGAAGGCAGGCGCGTAGTCGAGTTCGGCGGCCTGATGCTGGATCGCCTCGGTGATCTTGGGACGGCAATGGCCTGCATTGACGCACCAGAGACCCGCGGTGCCGTCCAGCACCTTGCGGCCGTCGCTCGTCGTGTAGTGCATGTCCTTGGCGGACACGAACATGCGCGGCGCCTGCTTGAACTGCCGGTTTGCCGTGAACGGCATCCAGAATGCGCTGAGATCGTTCGGCGTGACTTTCAGCCGGTTGGACATGACCAAGACTTCCCCTTGTAACCTGTTTCGGTGCGTCCAACGCTTGGTCTTTGCCGCGCTTTCATGCTACGCAAATTTTTGACCGATTGGACAAACGTTAGCACCGCCCTGTCGGCGGTCAAGGGATTACTAGCGGAAATGCCGCACTGGAAGCGCGTTCCACAGGCTGGGGAAAAACTGGTCCAGCGAATTGGTCCAGAGAATGATCAATGCGGCGGCTGGCAAAGGTGAACACCGGCACGGAGGCCCCTCGCCGCACCCGCATCCAGCAGGAAAAGCGCGAGCTGATCCTGGAGGCGGCGCTCGAAGTGTTCTCCACCAACGGCTTTCGTGGCTCCACCATCGACCAGATCGCCGAAGCGGCCGGCATGTCCAAGCCGAACCTGCTCTATTATTTCCGCCGCAAGGAAGACATTCACGAGACGTTGATGCAGCGGCTGCTCGACACCTGGCTGGCGCCGCTCAGGGAACTCGACGACATCGGCGATCCGCTGACCGAGCTCCGGAGCTACATCAGGCGCAAGCTTGAAATGGCACGGGATTTCCCGCGCGAGAGCCGGCTGTTCGCCAATGAGATCCTGCAAGGCGCGCCGCGCATCATGCCGCTGCTGGCCGGCGAATTGAAAACGCTCGTCGATGAGAAAGCGGCGGTCATCAAGGGTTGGATGCGCGCCGGCAAGATCGCCCGGACCGACCCCTGGCACCTGATCTTCTCGATCTGGGCAACCACCCAGCACTATGCCGATTTCGACGTCCAGGTCCGCGCGGTGCTCGGCCCCAACCGCGGCGGCGACGGCCGCTTCGAGGACGCGGCACGGTTTCTGGAGCAGTTGTTTCTCGATGGGCTGAAGCCGAAGGGGTAGTGTTCCGCAGACCATGGGGATTGGCTAAGACGATCATCACTTCGTCATTCTAGGGCGAAGCAAGGAGCGGAGCGACGCGGCGCAGACCCTAGAATCCATGCCGCGACCTCAACGCTTCGCGACGGCCCAAAATTCTGCGCCGCAGCACCCTATGCGAGAGGTCACGGAATGGATCCCAGGGTCTCCGCGACGCCGCTTCGCGGCTGCTCCGCCCAGGGATGACGAAGCCGAGGGTGCTTCGCCACAGAACGCGCCAACGTCAAGCGCTGCGCCGCTCTCCCGGCAGCGCATCCAGCAGCTCTCGCAACTTCGCAACCGAGTTCTGTTCGGCAAGCGGCGTGTAGACGATCAGCTTCATGTCCGAGCCGTCGTCGATCGACAGGCTCATATGCTCGAAAGTCATCGCACCGGCGATCGGGTGGCGCAAATGCTTCTGGCCGGAGAGCCGATGAACCACATCGCGCTGCGGCCACCATTCGCGAAACTCGGGACTTGAGCGCATCATCAGCGCGATCAGCCGCTCGAAATCGGCGTCGCCCGTATATTTTGCGCTTTCGGCGCGGAACGCGGCAAGCGTGGCGCGCGCCAATTGCTCCCAGTCGACCAGCAGATGGCGTCGCTTCGGATCGGTGAACACGCCATGGATGATGTTGCGGGCATCGCCCTCCAGCAGGCCGTAATCGCCGAAAATGGCGACCGCCGCGTCATTCCAGGCCAGCACGTCCCAGCGCGGGCCGACGACATAGGCGGGCTGCAGCACAAGGCTCTGCAGCATGTGCAGCAAGGGTCCTTCGACCTTTGCCTGCCCGATGCGCCGGCGTTCGGGCTGCTGGCGGCCGGCGAGCGTGAACAGATGCCGCTTCTCGGCGGCGTCGAGGCGCAGCGCCTCGCAAAGCGCCGTCAACACTTCCACCGAAGGCCGCACGTCCCTGCCCTGCTCCAGCCAGGTGTACCAGGTGGTGCCGACGCCGGCAACCATCGCCACCTCCTCGCGGCGCAGGCCGGGCGTGCGCCGCCTCGCACCGCAGGCGATGCCGGCGGTCTGCGGCGACAGCCTTTCGCGGCGCGAGCGCAGGAAGGCGCCAAGCTCGCGCCGGCGGCTGTCCTCGGCTGAGAGAAGGGAAGCGTCCATGGCCGCTATTATAGCAGTACTGATACCAGGATAAAGTTTGAACTGTTTGCGGTTCCCCTGCCGTCCCATCTTCAGCCAGGAGCAACGAAATGGAGGCTCCTGACATGGACCTGAAAGACATGGACCTGAAAGACAAGACAATCCTCATCACCGGCTCGACCGACGGCGTCGGCCGGGTCGTGGCGCAACGGCTCGGTGCAGCCGGCGCCCGCGTGCTGGTACACGGCCGCGATGCCGCGCGTGGCAAGGCAGCGGTCGCCGAAATCGAAGCCGCCGGCGGCAAGGCGGAATTCCTCGCCGCCGACCTCGCCTCGCTGGCCGAGGTTCGCCGCCTTGCCGACGCCGTACGTGCCCGAACGGATCGGCTCGACATCCTCATCAACAATGCCGGCGTCGGCACTTCGGGCCAGAATGCCGGGAGGCAAGTCAGCGCCGATGGCTACGAATTGCGCTTTGCCGTCAATTATCTCGCCGGCTTCCTGCTGACCTCGGAACTTTTGCCACTGCTCAAGGCGAGCGCGCCGGCGCGGATCGTCAATGTCGCCTCGGCCGGCCAGCAGGCGATCGACTTCGCCGATGTCATGCTGGCCCACGGCTACAGCGGCGTTCGTGCCTACTGCCAGAGCAAGCTGGCGCAAATCCTGTTCACCATCGACCTGGCCGAACAGCTGAAAGGCAGCGGCGTCACCATCAACGCGCTGCATCCGGCGAGTTACATGGACACCACCATGGTGCGACAGGCCGACGTGACACCCTGGAGCTCGGTCGAGACCGGCGCCGACGCCATCCTCAACCTTGCCGCCTCGCCCGCGCTTGAAGGACGCAGCGGCCTCTATTTCGACGGCCTGCGCGAATCCCGCGCCGATGCCCAGGCCTATGACGCCGGGGCAAGACAGAAATTGCGGGAGCTGAGCCTCGACCTCGTCGGGCCGGCCTCCCCAGAATCGAAGACGCAAGAATCCCAGGAGCGGAATTCATGACCGACAGGATCGAACACACAGTCATCATAGGCGGCTCGTCCG
>NZ_JAFKIC010000298.1 GCF_017306585.1 Mesorhizobium sp.
GATAAAGCCGATCGCGCGTCCACCGGAACCGCCACCACCGCCGATCGATTGGGCGTTGATGCCGTCCGCGCCGGCCCCATATGTGTGCAGGCTATTGTTGTTGGTAACGGTCACGACACCACCGATGCCGGACGAGCCGCCACTGCCGCCGATCGAGACCAGCGCCGGGATCGAGCCTGTAATCCCACCATTCTTGCCGCCGCCGGAGCCACCACCGCCACCGACCGACTGCGCCTGGATGGCATAGGAATCGATGCCGTGCGTTATGACCACGGCATTGTTGGTGACTATGACATCACCGCCCGAACCGCTTGCGCCACCGGAGCCGCCGACAGCGATCGCACTGATGCCGAGTGTACCGCCAGCACCACCGCCGCCGCCGATCGACTGAGCGAAAATACCAACGGAATCATCGGCATGCGTGACGATACCGCCGTAGTTGTTGACGGTGACGAGGCCGCCTGTGCCGCCCGCCTTGCCGGAGCCGCCGAGCGACAGCAGGCCGCCGGCACCGCCACCGGTACCGCCGCCGCCGCCGACCGACTGGGCGAAGATGCCCGCGGAATATCCCTGTTCGGGATCGGCACTCGGTGCCCCGTCCGCTGGCGGTGTCGGCGACGTGCCGAAGGTCTCGATCGTGGTGAAGGTGGCCTGGCTCAAATCGGTCTTGCCGTTGGTCACGGTGACCGAGCCGCCATTGCCAGCAGCCTTGCCCTGGCCGCCTATCCCGACGGTGCCGAGCGCGCCGGCCTGGCCATCGCCGCCATCGCCGCCGCCGCCGCCGATCGACTGGGCGTGGATGCCATCCGACTTCGTACCATTTGTGGTGATCACGCCTTCGTTGGTGACGATGACCGTGCCGCCATTGCCGCCGCCGGCTCCGTTGCCGCCGATGGCGACCGCGCCGGAGCGCGTCAGGCTGCCGGTGCCGAGCGGCTTCAGGAGAAGCGTCGGATCGACCGGCACATAGGGTATGGTGAAAAGGCCGCCGGTGCCCATGTAAGCATCGCCACCGATACCGCCGCCGCCGCCGATCGACTGCGCCACGATGCCCGACGACTTGTCGCCATTGGTGGTGATGAAATCATAGTTGCCGACATCGACGGTCTGGCCGTCATTGCCGGTTCCGCCCCCGCCGCCGACCGTGGCCTGCAGGTTCCAGTTCGGTTTGCCGCCGGCCGGCTCGCAGACTTTTGCCAGCGTGCAACGCGCGCCGAGCTCAAGCGAGATCGAATTGGCGCGGCCGCCGGTGCCGCCACCGCCGCCGATCGACTGCGCCAGGATGCCGAAGGCGCCCATGCCATTGGTTTCGATGCCGCCATATTGCCGGATGGTGACGTTGCCGCCGTGGTTGCCGTTGCCGGCCGCGCCGCCGACGGCGACGCTGACATTGACCTGGGTGCCCTCATTGTTGCCGTTGAGGCCAAGCAGTCCGGTGATGGCATTGCCGCCTGAACCGCCGCCGCCGCCGATCGACTGGGCAAAGATGCCATAGGCGCCGTCGCCATTGGTGACCGTCTGGCCGGCTGCAAGCAGGCCGGTCTGCAGCAGGCCGTGATTGGTGACGAAGACATCGCCCGCGAAACCGGCGTCGCCGCCCAGGCCGCCGACGCTGACGCCGACATTGAAGTTGGACCCGGTGCCGAGCGAACCGACGGCAGCCGAGATCGCCATGCCGCCATTGCCGCCGCCGCCGCCGATCGACTGTGCCTGGATGGCGTGAGATTCGAGGCCGTAGGTCGAAATCGCGCCGGTGTTGTCGATCGTCACCTTGCCGCTGTTGGTCCCGGCGCCGCCGAAGCCGCCAACGCTCGCCGACAGCGTCTTGGCGTCGGTACCCGCGATCGCGCCTGATATAGCCATGCCGCCATTGCCGCCGCTGCCACCGACCGACTGCGCGAAAAGGCCGACGGACTTGTCACCCGTGGTGATCGTCGCGCCATGGCGCGTCAACTCGACCTCGCCGCCCATGCCGCCGCCACCGCCCTCGCCGCCGACCGCGACGGTGATCTGATTACCGGCCTCGCCGAGATTGAGAGCAGCCGCGACGCTCAGGCCACCATTGCCGCCGCCACCGCCGATCGACTGCGCCAGCACGCCGAAAGCCTGGTTGCCGCCGGTCTGGATGATGCCGGTGGAATCCACGGTGACCTTCTCGGCGTCGCCGCCGGACCCGGCGCCGCCACCCAGCGAGACCGATACCGCGCCGTTCTTGCTCTGGTTCTTGCCGAGCGAGCCCTTGATCGTCGCGGCAAAGGCGAAGCCGCCATTGCCGCCGCCGCCGCCGACAGACTGCGCCAGGATGCCGTTCGCGCCGGCGCCCTCGGTCAATATGTTGTCGACCGACGTAACATTGACGGTCTTGCCGTCGCCGGAACCGGCGCCCGAACCGCCGATGGAAACACCGACCGAGGCCTTGGCGTTCTGGCCGGTTACCGTAATCGCGCCGGAGAAGCCGCCATCGCCACCGCCGCCGCCGACCGACTGCGCGAAGATGCCGTTGGAATCGCCACCGACGGTATGAATGGTCGCGATGTTGTTGGTGAGCGTGGTGCCGACATTGCTGTTGACGACGACCGCGCCGCCATCCTGGCCCGTGCCGCCGCCACCGCCGACCGCAACGCTGGCGCCGCCGGCGCCGTCCACCTGCAGATCGCCGGCGATCGCGAAGCCGCCAGTGCCGCCGCCGCCACCAATCGACTGAGCCAGGATACCGTTGGCCTTATCGCCCGACGTGTCTATCGTGCCGAAATTGTTGACCGTGACCAGTTGGGAGATGCCGCCACCACCACCGCCGCCGCCAACCGACACGGCGGCACTTGCCTGCTTTCCGGCGCCGGTTGCGGTCACGGCGGCTCCTCCATTGCCGCCACCGCCGCCGACCGACTGCGCCAGAATGCCGTTCGAGCCGTTCTTGAGGGTGACGATGTTGCCCGTCGAGGTGACCGTGACGGTGTTGGCATCGCCGCCGCCCTTGCCGGTGCCGCCGACACCGACGCCGACCGCGCCGCCATCCAAAGCGATCGACAGCACCCCGGTGAAGCCGCCATTGCCGCCGCCGCCGCCAATCGACTGCGCCAGTATGCCATCGGCCTTCAAACCTTCGGTTCTGAGGTCGCCGGTCGAAGTGACCGTGACCGACTTGGCGTCGCCGCCATTGTCGCCATTGCCGCCGATACCGATGCCGAGGCTGGCTCCTTCCGACAAGGTCCCCGAAACCGCGAAACCGCCATTGCCGCCACCGCCACCCACCGATTGCGCGAAGATCGCATGGGATCCATCGCCAGTGGTCTTTATGTTGCCGGTGCTGGTAACGGTGACGACCTCGGCATTGCCGCCGCTCGAGCCCTTGCCGCCAACAGCCACGCTGCCCGCCATGCCGTTCTGGCTGCCGCTCAAGGCGATCGCAAAGCCGCCATTGCCGCCGCCGCCGCCGACGGACTGCGCCAGGATGCCGAAGGAGTCCTTTCCTGCGGTCAGGATGTTGTTGTAGCTGGTTACGGTCACCGTCTCGGCATTCGAGCCGGAGCCTGCGCCGCCGCCGATGCTGACACCCAGGCCGCCACCGCCGAGCCCGACGCCAAGGCTGCCGGCAAAGCCGCCCGAGCCGCCGCCGCCGCCGACAGACTGCGCGAAGATGCCGGAAGAATTGTCACCTTGGGTCCATATCGACACGGTGTTGGCAGGCGGCGCCTGCAGCACGGGGTTGCCGCTGGAGTCGACAAGGCTGTAGCTGTTGACGATCACCTTGCCGGCAGTCGATCCGCCGGCACCGGAGCCGCCGACACCAACGCCGATACCCGCGTTACCTGTTGTCGCCGAGCCGGAGACGGCAAAGCCGCCATTGCCGCCGCCACCGCCGATCGACTGTGCCAGGATGCCGTTGGAGAATTTACCTGTCGTGGTGATCGTGCCTGAGCTCGTGACGGTGACATCCTTGCCGATGCCGCCGACGCCACCCTTGCCGCCGATCGCAACCGACGCCGTCGCGGCGTCGGGATCACCGAGAGCGCCGGTGACGGCAACGCTGAAGCCGCCATTGCCGCCGCCGCCGCCGATCGACTGGGCGACGATGCCGGAAGAATTGTCGAAATTGGTCGAGATGTTGCCGGTGCTGGTCACCTTGACGATGTCGGCGCTGCCGCCGCCGGCACCGCTGCCACCGAACGCGACGCCGACGGCGATCGACCTGCCGCCGCCAAGCGTGCCCGCGAATCCGCCATTGCCGCCGCCGCCGCCGACCGATTGCGCCAGGATGCCTGCGGCGCCGGTGCCGCGAGTGCCGCCCGAGGTGAAGCCGGCGCCAGTCGAAATATTGCCCGTCGAAATGACGGTGACATCGAGGCCGTTGCCGGCCGCGCCGCCATTGCCGCCAAGTGCTACGCCGACGCCGGCGTCTTTGGCCAGAGCGAGCGAAACGGTCGACCCGCCATTGCCCCCGCCGCCGCCGACGGATTGCGCCAGGATGCCGATCGACTGGTCGCCATAGGTGGTGATGTCGCCCGTCGAGGTGACGCGGACGGTTTCAGCGCTGCCGCCACCGGCGCCACTGCCGCCAAGCCCTACCGCGGCACTGACGCCCTGCAGCGTGATCGCGCCGGCGCCCGCAAAGCCGCCATTGCCGCCGCCGCCGCCCACCGATTGCGCGAGGATGCCCATCGACTGGTCGCCATGGGTCTGGATATTGCCGGTCGAGGTCACCGTCACCTCGCCCGCACTTTGTCCAGAACCGCCGCTGCCGCCAACCGCCACGGAAGCACCGAGCGCCCCGGTGGTGAACGTTCCGGCCACGCTGAAGCCGCCATTGCCGCCGCCGCCGCCGATCGACTGCGCCAGGATGCCGTCGGCCTGTTTGCCGTAGGTGGCGATGTTGCCATAACTGGTGACGAAGACATCCTTGCCGACGCCACCGGTGGCGCCGCTGCCGCCCACCGAAACCGCTGCCGCGCCACCGGCGCCTTCGTAGGAACCGGAGACGCTGAGCGTCACGGCGAAGCCGCCATTGCCGCCGCCGCCGCCGATCGATTGCGCCAGGATACCGGTCGAATTGTCATCTATCGTCAGGATGTTGTTCTGGGTGACGACGCCAGCGACCTTCTTACCGTTGTTGACGGTTGCCGTTCCGGCGTCGCCGCCGCCCCCGCCGGTACCGCCAAGACTGACACCGACGCCGACAACGCCGCCCGCCGCGAGGTTTCCGGAGAAGCCGCCATTGCCGCCACCGCCGCCAATGCTTTCGGCCTGGATGCCGACCGCGTTCTTGCCTTCGGTGACGAGGTTCCAGATACCGTTGTAGCTGGTGGCGACCGAATGGCCGGCGCCGTCGGCATTGACCGTGACGTTGCCGGCATTGCTGCCGTCGGCGCCCGAGCCGCCTAGGCCGACGCTCGCCGCCCCGCCGCCAAGAGCCGCCCCGATGGTGAAGCCGCCATTGCCGCCGCCGCCACCAACCGACTGCGCAAGGATGCCGGTTGAATTATCGCCCTTTGTGTGGATCGATCCTGAGCTGCCGACAATGACGTCTCCACCGGCACCGCCGCCGGCACCCTGGCCACCGATATTGACGGCAATACCGACCGCGCCGCCGATAGCACCGCCGATCGAATAGCCGCCATTGCCGCCGCCGCCGCCGACCGATTGGGCAACGATACCGCCGGCATTGTCCCCGGCCGTCGAGATATCGCTGAGGCTCGACACGGTGACGAGCTTGCCTGCACCGCCCTTGCCACCATTACCGCCAATGCCGATTGCCGCCGCGAATGTTCCAGTTGCGTTGACCGCAACGGCGATCGCCGCGCCGCCATTGCCGCCGGTACCGCCGATCGACTGGGCGAAAATGCCTCGCGACCCCTGACCATAAGTGGTCAGCGAGCCGGCGGTCTCTACCGTTACGGTGTTACCGTCGCTTGCCTGGCCGGCGGCCCCGCCCATGGCGAGCGCAAGCGCGCCGGCCGCGGCGGAAACTGAAAATCCGCCGTTGCCGCCGCCACCACCGATCGATTGAGCAAAAACCGCATCCGACTGGTCGCCATGAGTGATGATCGAATAAGCGGTATCGTTGGCGTCGCGCAGCACTTCGACCGCGCCGGACGTACCGCCATTGCCGCCGGAGCCGCCCAGCGCGACACTGAAGCCGAGGCCGCCGGAGAATGCGCCACCGCCATTGCCGCCGCCGCCACCGACGGATTGAGCGAAAATACCAGCGGAATTGACTGAAGCGGCACCATTTTTCCCGGTTTCGATATCGCCGGCATTGGTCACGGTAACCCGGGCACCATTACCGCCGGCGCCACCCTTGCCGCCAGCGGAGAATATGCCGCCCGAGGTGCCGCCATTGCCGCCGCCGCCGCCGATAGACTGCGCGAAGATACCGGACGATTGCTTGCCGTCGGTGCTGATCGAGCCGGCTGCGGTGTTCGTCACCTCGACGATGCCGCCATTGGTGGTCGAGGCGCCGTTGCCGCCAAGCGACACGAGACCGCCCGAATTGCCGCCATTGCCGCCGCCGCCACCGATTGACTGCGCCAGGATACCGTTCGATTGCTGGCCGTGGGTGACGATCGCGCCGGAATTGGTGACGCCAACCGTCACGACATTGGCAGGGCCACCATTGCCGCCGAGACTGCCGCTGCCGCCCGAGGCGAACAGGCCGAAGTTCGAGCCGCCGTCGCCACCACCACCGCCGATCGTCTGGGCGAGAATGCCTTGCGAATTGTTGCCCCAAGTCGTGACATTGCCGTTGTTGGTGACGGTGACGATGCCGCCATTGCCGCCGTTGCCGCCACTGCCGCCGGAGGAGGAGAACAGGCCGAAACCGCCGGAACTCCCGCCGCCGCCGCCGCCAATTGATTGGGCGACGATGCCGTGCGAGTAAACGCCCTGAGTGGTGATCGTCGTGCCGGCACCAGTGACGACATTGGCGTTGCCGCCACTGCCAGCCGCGTTGCCGCCGCCGGGGTTAAAGACGAGGCTGCCGCCGCCGCCGCCATTACCGCCATGGCCGCCCTGGCTTATGGCGACGACCCCGGCGGAATAATCCCCAAGAGTTTCGACGCTGCCGTCGGTGAAATTGACCGTGGCGCTGCCACCGACACCACCCAGTCCGCCATGACCCGCGCTGCCTGTAATGCCGTAAGCGCTGCCGCCATTACCACCATCGCCGCCAACGCTGCTCGCCACGATGCCGGCGCTGGGGCAAGGCGAGGTCGACGAGCAACTGTTGTCCGTCTGGACGGCGCCGTTGACATTGACGGTGACAGCGCCACCATCGGCACCATTGTGGCCATCGCCACCATCGGAGAAGACATAGCCGTCGCTGCCACCGCCGCCGCGACTGCCATTCGAGGCTCCGAGCACGCCAATGGTGCCGGTCGCGATCACCGCGCCGCTACCAGGTACATTGGTGTCGGCTGTCGGCTGATTGTAGTTGACCTCAAGTGTCGGGCCGGAAGTGCCCGACGGTCCGCCGGCTGCCTTTGCCGGGGGTGCGACACAAGCCGTTCCTGCGCAGCTCTCGGCCGTGGCAGGATGACCGTCACTGGCAGGCGTAGCTGGGGTGATCGTGCAGAGCGCTGGATCACTGCTGCTGCAGGTATAGTGCTGGACGCCATCCGCTGGCGGCTGCGGCGCCGCCCCCGTGCCGGTCAGCGATATCCGGCTGGGGTCGATCGTCAGCGTGTTGACGTTGAGTGTCGTGACGGGCGGGCTGTAGCTGATATCCGATTGCGTTCCAGGACCAGCACAGTTTTCGACGCCACCACTTGGCCCCGTGCAGGTCGCTCCCGCAGGACCAGTCGAGCCGAAGAGCAGCGCGGCCGCCACAACAACGGATGCTATTGCCGCAAACCCTGCAATGCCGAAAAGTTTCAGCTTCAACCGCGCTGAACCACCGCCAGACCCGACCGCTCTCTCCCAAACACGAGCCATCATCACCCCCCCGACTCGCGCCATCCGACACGAATCATCCCCCGCTAATGCAACCTATCAGATTGCGGCCGCGAGAGAGCACTCCCGAGAATTGAGGTGATGTAATTTAGGGATGATGTTGTGGCGCCAACACAGAAACGCCAGTAACCATCATGCGATTACGCACTATTAGAGTAAGTGGCGTAAACTTCTATGGCAAACTTGCTTCAAGCAGAAAGAACCGGCGCGGGCTCGACGAGGAATCCAGCCAAAAGCTCTTGCTGTACGGCCAGGAAAAACCTGCGCACTTCATCATTGGCTGACGCTCTGTCCTTACCTGACCCGACTACCAGATCGAGCAATTCCGCCGCTTTGGCCTTCCAGAACGAAGTGGCGGACTCGCCATGCAAGTTGCCGAGCTTGGCAGCAACTTCCCTGACCAAGAATACCTGACGGTCGATCGGGAACGCACGGACTTTTTCTGGGGACATCTTCCAAACCCTGACCCTGACGCAACGAATCAACCATTGCCCAACGAGCAATGACGTAGCCGCGAAGGTGGAAACGGAAGCTTAACGCCGAAAGGGACGCGCCACCGCGCGCGCCATTATGCGGGCAACGGCAAGATCTGTTCATCCGGGCAGGTGATGCAATCCTCAGTTGTGCAGCGCCCGGGCCTCGTCGCCACGCTTGCGCGGCGTCATCATATCGTTGGCGATCAGCCCGGCAACACGGCAGAACGCCGTGAACGCGCGGCAGGCATCCTCGGTCTTGACCACGTCCACAGTGGCGCCGAAGCAGGCGTTGAAGGCCTTCTGGTACATCGGCCCCTGCCGGTGCCCCGACCGGTCCTGGAGAAAATCCAGCGCCTGCTCGACGCTGTAAATCTCCTCCACCGGCAGGCCTGGGCCTGGTGCAATGCGCACCGGCACTTCGAATTGCAGTCTGTCCATCCGACATCTCCCGAACCGGCGTCGCACAAGCAACGCCGTTCGTCGCCAAAAGTTGCTTTGGGTCGTTAGTGCCTCGCAAATGTGTCGGCACTGCGGAAACAGTGTTTTTGCCACAGCGGATCAAGAAAGCCTGTCGGCAGAGGTCCGACAGAACTTCCGTGATCTGCCGCAGGGACATTTATTGGTTGGCCGGGTCCGTCTCAGCCTCGAAGGCCATACGCACCACCAGGACCAAAACATAGGCCGTCGGCAGCGCGAACAAGGCGCCAAGGACAAGCGCTCCAGTTCCCGACAGATAGAGCGTTTCGGCCACCGCCCAGTAGACGGTGCCGATACAGATAAACGACTGGACTGACAGAAAGGAGGCTGCCGCCGCCGCACGGGACAGGCTTTTGAAGGTCTTGATACGTTGCATTGAAATGATCCGGAAATGCCACGCCGTCCATGCGCGGCCGAGGGCCGCCGCACGGATCGCGACGCGGACAAAATTGAATGAAGGTGAAGCTTGCGGTCCCGGACCGCTCAGGCCTGGGTGAACGGCGGCGCACGTGGCTGATTGGCGCTCGCTGCAGGTGCGGAGGCCATTGCGTGTCCGACAGCGGACACTGCCGCGGACGTCGGAGCGAACCAGAAGAAATCAGCTTGCGGAGCCGGCAGGGCCGGATGGCCGCCGGCAAACTTGGCTATCACAGGCCGGGTGGCGCGCGCTTCCAGCGCTTGCGCCTTGTTGGTGACGCGCAGCAGCGCAGCGACTTCGCCGGACCGCTCCAGGCCGACGCTGGCGCCGCCACGCGCGGAGTCGGCGAAGGCCGGCACATCAGGGCGGCCAAGGCACAGCATTGCCAGCAGCACCAGGCCCATCAGACATGAGCAGGCTGCCGTTAACGGCGCATCAAGCGATCGAGCGCTCCTGGCCGTGCGGAACGGGAGTGATCCCCAAGACATACCCGCCCGTAACGCATGGTCGGCGGAAAGGGAAGCAAACCCATGCAAAACCGGTAAAATATCGCGCCAGCGAGACGAATATCGCGCCGGCAGCGGCTCCATCAGGCAGTTCTTCCTTGAACCTTTTGCCCCCAAGTGCCAAATCTGGTGGAGATTTTCATGCATGGGCAGCGCCCTGCCTTCCACACGGACAAACCTGCCTTCCACACGGACAAAATGGTAACCTATCTAGACGCCGCGACGGCTCCCCTCAGAAACACCGGCCAGATCCGCCTTTATGGCGAGGAAGGGTTTGCCGGCATGCGCAAGGCGTGCGAGCTGACGGCCCGCTGCCTGGACGAACTGGTGCCGATGGTCGGTCCCGGCGTCACCACCGACACGATCGACCGCTTCGTCTTCGAGTTCGGCATGGATCACGGCGCGCTGCCGGCGACGCTCAACTATCGCGGCTACACGAAGTCGTCCTGCACCTCGATCAATCATGTCGTGTGTCACGGCATTCCCGACAACAAGCCGCTGAAGGATGGCGATATCGTCAACATCGACGTCACCTTCATCCTCGACGGCTGGCACGGCGATTCCTCGCGCATGTATCCGGTCGGCACCATCAAGCGGGCGGCCGAACGCCTGCTCGAGGTGACCCATGAATGCCTGATGCGCGGCATAGCGGCGGTTCGCCCGGGCGCGCGCACCGGCGCCATCGGAGCGGCCATCCAGACCTATGCCGAAGCCGAACGCTGCTCGGTGGTGCGCGACTTCTGCGGCCATGGCGTCGGCCAGTTGTTCCACGACGCTCCGAACATCCTGCACTACGGCAACGCCAGCGAAGGCGTCGAGATGCGGCCCGGTATGATCTTCACCATCGAGCCGATGATCAATCTCGGCCGCCCGCACGTGAAAGTCCTGTCCGACGGCTGGACCGCGGTGACGCGTGACCGCTCTCTGTCGGCTCAGTATGAGCATACGGTCGGCGTGACCGACACCGGCTGCGAGATTTTCACGCTCTCGCCCAGGAAGCTCGACCGGCCCGGCCTGCCCGCTTAGTATTTTGACGTCTCGGGCATCCCTGCCCGAGTGAATGGCTGTTGTGGGGAGGCAGATGGAGAGCGCTGGCGACGACGATGAGCGGAGCTTCTTCTCCGAGGTGCCAGTCCCGTCAGTCGCGAATGCAAGGCTGGCTCCTGTCGAAAAGCCACACTATCTCGGCCATCGCGATCGCCTGCGCGATCGCTTTGCCTCGGCGGGTCCGGGCGCACTGCCTGACTACGAGCTTCTGGAACTTCTGCTTTTCCGGCTGATCCCGCGCGCCGACACCAAGCCTGTCGCAAAAGCGTTGCTGGCGCGCTTCGGCACGTTCGCCGAAGTGCTCGGCGCGCCGATCGCCCTGCTGCAGGAGGTCAAGGGCATAGGGCCGGCGGTGGCGCTCGACCTGAAGGTTGTCGCGGCGACCGCGCAGCGCATGGCGCATGGCGAGGTGCATGGCCGCGAGGTGCTTTCGTCCTGGACGCAACTCCTTGCCTATTGCCGCGCCGCGATGGCGTTCGAGACCCGCGAGCAGTTCCGTATCCTGTTCCTCGACAAGAAGAACGCACTCATCGCCGACGAGGTCCAGCAGACGGGCACGGTCGACCACACGCCCGTCTACCCCAGGGAAGTGGTCAAGCGGGCGCTCGAACTATCGGCCACGGCGATCATCCTGGTCCATAACCATCCCACTCAACCTATTTCCATCACGCTCGATCACGCTCCTAACCGTTGAATCACTTGAACTTTTAGGCTTGTCGTAGCGCAGGACGTTGTGGCATATTGGGGTCGGTTTTGAGGGGGATCGATCGCCCTTGTGACCCCAGTCGC
>NZ_JAFKIC010000299.1 GCF_017306585.1 Mesorhizobium sp.
CCCGGCATCCCCAGGGCATGACCTTGACCGAGATGGCCGAGGAAGCCGGCCTGACCCGAGCCGGCGCCCGCCGCTTCCTGCTGACGCTCACGGCCACCGGCTATGCGACGCAGGAAGGCCGCGTGTTTTCGCTGTCGACGCGTCTCCTGACCGTCGCCCGAACCTGGCTCGGCGGAACCTCGCTGTGGAGCTTCGCCGCCCCGATCATGCGCGCCGTCGCCGCGCAGCTGAACGAAGCCTGTTCGGCGGCGATCCTGTCGGGCCAGGATGTCGTCTACGTCGCCCGTATTCCCGGCCGCCGCATCCTCAGCGTGTCGCTGGATGTCGGCACGAGGCTTCCGGCCTATTGCACCTCCATGGGCCGCATGCTGCTCGCGGGTCTGGCGCAGGAAGAATTGGACGCATTCCTTAGCCGGGCGACCATCGAGAAGCGGACGCCGAAGACGATCACCGATGTCGGGCTGCTGGCCGGCGCCATCGGCAAGGCCAGGGCCGACGGTTTCGCCATCGTCGACGAGGAGCTGGAACTCGGCCTGCGCTCCATCGCCGTGCCGATCCGCGACCGCGCGCAACGCACGGTCGCGGCGATCAACGTCTCGACCCAGTCGGCACGGTTTTCGGTTTCCGACATGGAACGGGAAATCCTGCCGGCGTTGCTGGAGGCGAGGCGCAGGGTTGAGGATTTCTTTGTGGTTTGAGGGGAGCCGATTGTTTTCGACGTCAGCGGGCCGGCCCCCCTCTCTGCCCTGCCGGGCATCTCCCCCTCAAGGGGGGAGATCAGCTGTCGTTTCGGCCTTCGTCAATCTCCAACGTTGCAGGAGTGAGCGAAGCGACGAAGCTGCCAATCTCCCCCCTTGAGGGGGAGATGTCCGGCAGGACAGAGAGGGGGCCTGTTCCGCCGACATCACAAGAATTGCGTGCGCCGCCACCTTTCAATGCTTGATGCGGTCCCGCATCGCGTACCACAACATGCCGAGCACATAGAGCGGACCGCGCAGCGCGGTGCCGCCGGGGAACGGCAGCGGCGTCAGCGTCGAGAACAGGTCGAGCCGTGACGAATCCCCCATGATCGCCTCGGCCAGCAGCTTGCCCGACAGTGTCGACAGGATGACGCCCTTGCCGGAATAGCCATGCGCGAAATAGACCTCGCCATAGTGCCCGACATGCGGCAGCCTGGATGTCGTCACCGAGACCAGCCCGCCCCAGGCATGATCGATGCGGCAACCCTTGAGCTGCGGAAACGTCCCTTCCATATGCGGCCGCACGAAGCCGGCGATATCGGCTGGCGGTGACGGCGTGTAACGCTCGCCGCCGCCGAACAGCAGCCGGCCATCCGCCGACATGCGGTAATAGTTGACGACGAAGCGCGTGTCGGAGACCGCGACATTGGCCGGGATGACATTGCGCGCGCCTTCCAGCGGCTCGGTGGCGACGATGTAGTTGCCGACAGGCATGATGCGGCTGTTGACGCGCGGCTCCAGCCCATGGAGAAGCGCATCTCCCGCCAGCACCACGTGCTTGGCCCGCACCGAGCCCTTGGCCGTCGAAACGCGGATCGACGGCTCGCGCTCCAGCTTCACCGCAACCGAATTTTCATGGATGACGACGCCGGCCGCGACCGCCGCGCGGGCAAGGCCGAGCGTGTAGTTCAACGGATGCATGTGGCCGCCAAGCGGCTCATACATGGCGCCGTGATAGGGCGTGTCGACCTTGGCCCGCGCATCCGCCGCCGACAGGATCTCGACCTCGCGGAACTTCATCACGCTTTCAAGGCATTTGGCCTCGTCCTCGAGATCCCTGAGGTCGGAGCCGTTGACCGCGCCGACCAGATGCCCGGTGAGCCTGAGATCGCAATCGATCTTGTGGCGCTCGATGATGTCGAGCACCAGGCCGCGCGCTTCGAAGGCAAGATCGAACAGCACCTTGGCCCGCTCCGGCCCGTAGAGCTTGACCAGCCCCTTGGCGCCCTTGCGCAGGCCCGGGATCATCTGGCCGCCATTGCGACCTGATGCGCCCCAGCCGATCTTGCCGCCTTCGAGCAGCACGACCTTCAGTCCGCGCTCGGCGGCATGAAGCGCCGCCGAAAGGCCAGTGCAGCCGCCGCCGACGACCACCAGGTCGGCTTCGACGTCGCCGGCGAGCGCCGCATGGTCGGGCGCCGGATTGGCGGTGGCGACATAATAGGATTTGCCGATATCGAGACCGGAATTGAAACCCGTTGAAGCGGCCATGATCACACCTTCAGCAGGAGGTGGTCGCGTTCCCAGCTCGTCACCACGCTCTGGAACAGGTCGAGCTCGACGCTCTTGACGCGCAGATAGGTCTGGAAAAAATCTTCGCCGAGCAGTTTTCGAACCGGCTCGCAGGCCTCGAAACGGTCGAGCGCCTCCTCCATGGTTTTCGGCAGCGTGCTCCTGATCTTGTAGGCATTGCCCGAAGCTTCCGCCGAGCGCGCCAGCTTCTGTTCGACGCCGAGATAGCCGGCAAGCAGCGAACCGGCGATGGCCAGATAGGGGTTGCAATCCGCGCCCGGCAGCCGGTTCTCGACCCGCCGCGCCATGCGCCCGCCGGCCGGCACCCGCAGGCCGCAGGAGCGGTTGTCATGCGACCATTCGATATTGGCCGGCGCGCTGTGGTTGGGCCGGATGCGGCGGTAGGAATTCACGTTCGGCGCGAACAGCGGCATGATTTCGGGAACGTATTTCTGCAGGCCGCCGATGAAGTGGTCGAACATCTCGGTATCGGCATCGTCGGTGCTGGCGAAAAGCGGGTTGCCGGCCTCGTTCACAACGGACATGTGCAGATGCATGGAGCTTCCCGCCTGCGCCGCGATCGGCTTGGCCATGAAGGTCGCATGCATGCCGGACTGCTGCGCGGCCTGCCGCGTCAGCCGCTTGAACAAAAGCACCTGGTCGGCGAGCGGCAGCGCGTCGCCATGCAGGAGGTTGATCTCGAGTTGGCCCGGTCCGGATTCGTGGATCAGCGTGTCGAGCGGCAGGCCGGCGGCGGCGGCATAGTCATAAACGCGCCGGATGACCGGCTCGAATTCCTCCAGCGCCACCATGTCGTAGGGGTGCTGCACGGCCTCGGCGCGGCCATTGGCGCCGACCGGCGCGGTCAGCGGCCTGTCCGGATCGGGATTGTGCGCGGTGAGATAGAATTCGACCTCCGGCGCCACCACCGCGCGCCAGCCGCGCTGGCGATAGAGATCGAGCACGGCGCGCAGCACATGGCGAGGCGAGGCCATCCAGGGCCTGCCGTCCATGTGGAAGGCATCGGCGAAGACATAGGCCTTCCCCGCCCCGGCGCCGGGCGCCAGGCACAGCGTCGAGACGTCAGGCACCATGCGCATGTCCGGGTCGGAATAGGCAAAACCTTCGTCTATGGAACCGGAATAGCGGCCGTCTATGCTGACCAGGAAGGCGCTGCTCGGCAGATAGAGCGCGCGGTCTTCCAGCGCCTTGAGGAATTTGGTCGTCGGCAGCGCCTTGCCGCGCAGCACGCCGTTCATGTCGGGCACCAGGCACTCGACTTCGCTGATGCCGTGCTGCGTCAGCCAGGCCTTGGGATTGTTGGCGATCGTATTCGTGTTTTTATCGAGCATTTCGTTCAGGTCCGTATCAGAGAGAGTATGGCTTGCGCGGCCATTTCCGTTCCAGGCTTCAGCGCCATCCGGGCTGCATTGTCCTTGAGGCGGGCGCGCATGGCGTCATCGGCCAGCAGGCCGACAATGGCTCTCTCCAATACTCCTTCTGTCCAGCCGTCACGGCCGATATGGTCGCCGACACCGGTCTCCCCGGCGCGTTGCGCATTGTCGTGTCCGTCCCAGCAATAGGGCATGATCAGCGACGGCACGCCGAAACGCAGCGCCTCGCAGAAGCTGTTGTTGCCGCCATGGTGGATGAACAGGTCCGACTTCGCCACCACCGAGGGCTGCGGAAACCAGGCGTCGAGATAGACATTGTCCGGCACCGCGCGGTAGGCGTCGCGCAGGCCGCCGACATTGACGATGAACCGCGCCGGTATCTTGTCGAAGACGGAAAGCATGCGCTCGATCAGGCCGACATCCATGGCGCCGAGACTGCCGAAGCTGACATAGACCAGCGGCCCGCCATTGCGCGGGAACACCGGCACCTCGAACGGTCCTTCCGAGCGCACGCAGCCCTCGAGATAGACGAAGCGCCGGGGGTCGAGCGGTGCGGCGCGCTCGCGGCGCACGATCGATGGTGTCAACAGCAGATTGAGGTCGGGCGAGGCTTCCAGGAAAAGGCCCTTGGATAGCGGAGCCAGCCCGCAATCGGCGCGAAACCGGTTGAAGCGGTCATGCGCCGGGGCGGAGGCCGAGAGGTAACGGGCCTCGAACGCCGCACGTTGCGGATCGTCGGCGCCAAGGCCTGACAGATAAGGCGGCACCTCGGCGTCCGGCAGTTCGGTCTCGGCACACGAGACGACGCGCACCCACGGGCAGCCGGCCGCCGCGATCGCCGGGAACATGATGACGTTGTCGAGCACGACGGCGTCGGGCTTCAGCCGCGCCAGCAACTGGCGCAGCGGCGCCTCGGCATTGACCGCCGTATCTACGATCGCCTGCCAGGTCGGTGCGACATAGGTTTCGAGCTGGTCGATCGGGCTCAGCCGGAAATGCGGCAGGTGCCGGCGCACGAACGCCTGCCAGTAGCTCTGGCGCTCGCTGTCGCTCAACGGTTCGTCGGTCGGCAGCTGGTATTCCTGGAACCCGTAGTCGGCAAAGACGCCGGAGAAACCGGCGTGGCAGATGAAGACCGGCCGCGCGCCGCGCTCACGCAAGGCCTGCGCGATGCCGACGCAATTCAACGCCGCCCCGAAACTGGCTTCGGGAAACAGCGCGATGGTCGGGCTCGCTCTACGCGTCAATTAATCCCTCTTCATTCGGGCCGGCTGATCATGCCGAACAGCGCGGGCGCGCCGCGGCTGGCCGCTTGCGGTCGCTGGCTGCGCGAGAGGCGCAGGTGAATGCGAAGCAGATCGGCAGCCACCTCATACTGCCGGCTTTCGAGATGGTCGAGTATGTTCAGATGTTCCAGCAGCGATTGCTTGAGCCTGTAGACGTTGATCCCGGCATAGATGCCCGGCAG
Organism: Mesorhizobium sp.; assembly: GCF_017306585.1. Classification (GTDB taxonomy): domain Bacteria; phylum Pseudomonadota; class Alphaproteobacteria; order Rhizobiales; family Rhizobiaceae; genus Mesorhizobium. Next base: position 5,115 of record NZ_JAFKIC010000299.1, read on the forward strand.
GCGGCGCAACCGCAGGTGATCGGACAATGCGTCGGCGACGAACCGGTTGGCGGAGCCTTCGGCGATCATGCCGTGGAAATCGATGTCGAGCCGCTGGAACTCGCGCGTGTCGAAGGCGGCATCGGGCAGCGCGGACAGCGCCTCCATGCCCTGGCGCAGCGCGGCGGCGCGCGCGCCGTCCAGCCGGAACCCCGGCGCCAGGATCGCCGCCGGCTCCAGCAACAGCCGGAACTCGTAGCTTTCGCCCTGCGCTTCGGGATCGTCGGGCGCGCGCCGGAACAGCCAGGATTGGCCGGGCGCGCGGTCGAGCAGGTTTTCTTCCGTCAGTTTGTTAAGAGATTTTAGTACCGTCTTGCGCTCGGCATTATAGCGCCGCATCAGCCCGGCGACGGTCACCGTCTGGTCGAGGCGCCGCGCCGACCGGTCGCGCAGGATCGCCTCGGCAAGCTCGTCCTCCTCGGCGGCGGGCAGTTCGGCCGATATCGCCGGCTGCGCGGCAAGGTCGATGGCCATGACATAGCCGGTCTCGGCCTCCCAGCGCACCACGCCCTGCTCGGCCAACAGCCCAAGCGCTGCCCGCACTGGCGTGCGCGAAACATTGCAGAGCGACGCGATCTGCTGCTCCGGCAGGCGCGCGCCCGGCGCGAAGCCGCGCTGGCGCGCCACGTCCAGGATGCGCTGGGCCAGGTCGAGATGGTTGGTGCGAGGACGTCGGGCTGCGGCTTGCATGACTGATCTCGTGAGCGGATGCCGCCTGCATGGTTGACCGATCGGCCCGATGGACGCAATCGGCCAGATTCCACAGCCAGCCGGCAAATTATGGATTGACGTACTTTTTTCTGCAATAGTACTGTGTATGCAATCGGCGACAAAAAGACCGAGGGAACAGGATCGACGGCGCGGAACATGCCGCGCGGGGTCCAGCACAGAATTCGACGATCAATTCGAATGGGAGTCTGCCATGACCGCTACCAGTCCGCGGCGCCGAGCGCTCAGCGTATCCTCAATCGCTCTCGGCCTTGCCCTGGCGCTGTCGGCGCCGGCGATCGCCGCCGATCTCGTCATCTCCAACTGGGACGGCTACATGGCGCCCGACGCCATGGCCTCCTTCAAGGCCGCGACCGGCGTCTCCGGCGAGGTGGTGGTGCATGCCACCAATGAGGAGATCATGGGCAAGCTCATTGCCGCCGGCGGCAAGGGCTACGATGTGGTCTTCGTGTCCTCGCCCTTCGCCGAGGTTCTGAACAAGCTCGGCCTGACCGAGCCGATGGATCACGCCAAGATCCCCAACCTCGCCAACCTCTATCCTGAGGCGACCAAGCTTCCGCACGATGTCGGCAACACCTTCTCGGTGCCCTATACCTGGGGCACGACCGGCCTGTGCTATCGCTCCGACCTGGTGAAGACAGCCCCCACCAGCTGGAGCGATCTGCTGGCGCCCTCCGACGAATTGAAGGGCAAGACCACCATGCTGGCGACCGATCGCTGGCTGCTCGCCGCCGGCCAGCTCGACAAGGGCTTTTCCGTCAACGAGACCGACCCGGCCAAGCTCGCCGAGGTCAAGGACCTGCTGATCTCGGCCAAGAAGACGCTGCTCGCCTATGACGACACCACCTTCTACTCCAAGCTGGTTTCCGGCGAGGCGTTGATGGTGCAGGCCTGGGACGGCTGGTGCAACTACGGCATCGCCGAAAAGCCCGAGATCAAATACGTCATCCCCAAGGAAGGCTCCGATCTCTGGGTCGACACGATGGTGGTGATGAAGGCCTCGGAGCACAAGGACGACGCCTTCAAGTTCGTCAACTTCATGCTCGACGCCAAGAACCACGCCTGGGCGGCACAGAACATCGACTACAAGGTGCCGAACAAGCCGGCGATGGAGAGCCTGCCGGCCGACTTCCTGGCGAAATTCCCCAACATGGCGATGCCGGTGGCCGATCTCGTCAAGTTCGAGCAGCTGCGCGACGTCGGCGAGGCCCAGCGCGACTATTCCAAGATCGTCAGCGAGATCAAGGCCGCGCAGTAAGATCGATTGCTGGAAGCAAGTTTGCGTTCCGTCGCGCCCCCCTCTGGCCTGCCCGCCATCTCCCCCTCGAGGGGGGAGATTCACTGGCTTGCCGCTTTTCGCCAATCGCCGGCGCAGCGCCCCCTCATCCGGCCGCTTCGCGGCCACCTTCTCCCCGTGGGGGAGAAGAGAAAGGCGCCAGCGTCTGCCACCTCCTCTCCCCTCGGGGAGAGGTCGGATTGCCCCGAATTGCGCTTCGCAATTCGGTTGGCAATCCGGGTGAGGGGGAGCCTGCTGGGCACCAGCGGAGGCGCGGCGTGACACGACCCTCCCGCTCCTCCCTGCTGATGGCCCCGGCGCTGGTCTGGCTGACCGCGCTGATGGTGGTGCCCTGCGCGCTGGTGCTGGCGCTCGCCTTCTTCAGGCGCGGCATCTATGGCGGCATCGACTACACCTTCACGCTGGAGAATTTCGGGCTGGTCTTCGACCCGCTCTATGCCGGCATCTTCCTGAAATCGGCGCGTATCGCCGGCACCGCTACCCTGATCGCGGTAGTGGTCGGCTATGCCGCCGCCTATGCCATCGCGGCCGCTCCGCGCCGGTGGCAGCCGGTTTTCCTGTTCTTCGCCGTACTGCCGTTCTGGTCGAACTATCTGATCCGCACCTATGCCTGGATCGTGCTGCTCAACCGCGAGGGTTTGATCACCCAGCTCCTGCGCTGGCTCGGCTATACCGGCGAGCCGCCCTCCATGCTTTACACCGAGGGCGCCGTCATCGCCGGCCTGGTCTACAACTACCTGCCCTTCGTCATCCTCGCCTGCTACGCGCCGCTGTCGCGGCTCAATCCCGAGCTCGCTGAAGCCTCGCGCGACCTCGGCGCCTCGGCCGCCACCACGTTTCGCCGCGTTATCCTGCCGCTGACCGTGCCCGGCATCGCTGCCGGCGCGGTCTTCGTCTTCGTGCTGTCGATCGGCAATTTCGTCACGCCGGCCCTGCTCGGCGGCGGCCGGTTCCAGATGATCGGCAATCTCGTCTACGACCAGTTCCTGACCGCCAACGACTGGCCGTTCGGCGCGGCGCTGGCCATGGCCCTGATCGCCATCATGCTGCTGGTGCTGATGGCGCAGGCGCTCGCCGCCAATCGCGCCGCGGGACGCTCCGCCCAGACGGGAGGCGCCGATGGCTGAGCGTTCACCCGCTACGCGGCGCGCACTCTGGCTCGTGCTTACCCTCGTCTTCGCCTTCCTCTACATCCCGATCACCGTGCTGGTGGCGCTCTCCTTCAACGAGGGCGGTCTGCCGACGGCATGGTCCGGCTTTTCGCTGAAATGGTACGCCTCGCTGGCCCACAACTCCGCCATCCTGTCGGCCGCGCTCAACACGCTGATCGTGGCGCTGGTTTCAACGGCGATCGCCACGCTGCTCGGCACGCTGCTGGCGATCGGCGTCGAGATGCGCCGCCAGTACGGCAAGGGGCTGGAAGCGCTGATCTTCGCGCCGATGATCATCCCCGACATCGTGCTCGCCATCGCGCTGCTGTCGTTCTTCTCCATGATCAACCTCACCATGGGCCTGCACACCATCATTCTCGCCCATGTCGTGTTCAACCTCGCCTTCGTCTGTTCGGTCGTGCGGGCAAGGCTGAAGAGCTTCGACTGGTCGATCGTCGAGGCTTCCGCCGATCTCGGCGCTTCCGCCATCACCACCTTCCGGCGCGTCACCTTGCCGGTCATCGCGCCGGCGGTGATCGCGGGCGCGCTGCTCGCCTTCACGCTCTCGGTGGACGAATTCATCATCGCCTTCTTCACGGCGGGCGCGGGCCGCGCCTCGACCACGCTGCCAATGCAGATCTACGCCATGATCCGCTTCGGCATCACGCCCGAGATCAATGCGCTGGCCACCATCGTCATGGCGGTCTCGATCACCGCGCTGACCCTGTCGCAACGGCTCAACCGGGGAGTGATCGGCCAATGAGCGAACCGCGCACCCTGCTTGCCATCGATCAGGTGTCGAAGAATTTCGGCCGCGTCACCGCCGTCGACGGCATCTCGCTCGACATCCGCGAAAATGAATTCTTCGCGCTGCTTGGGCCTTCCGGCTGCGGCAAGACCACGCTGCTGCGCATGCTGGCCGGCTTCGAGACGCCGAGCGACGGCCGCATCCTGCTCGACGGCAAGGACATCGCCAGGACCCCGCCCAACAAGCGGCCGGTCAACCTGATGTTCCAGTCCTACGCGCTGTTCCCACATATGAGCGTGCGCGCCAACGTCTCCTACGGGCTGGAGATGGAGCGTCTGCCCTCGGCCGAAATCCGCTCGCGCGTCGATGCCATCCTGGCGACGACCGAACTGGTGCCCTTCGCCGACCGCAAGCCGGACCAGCTCTCGGGTGGCCAGAAGCAGCGCGTCGCGCTCGCCCGCGCGCTGGTCAAGCGGCCCCGACTGCTGCTGCTCGACGAACCGCTCGGCGCGCTCGACAAGAAACTGCGCGGCGCCATGCAGTTGGAGTTGAAGCGCTTGCAGCACGAAGTCGGCATCACCTTCGTCATCGTCACCCACGACCAGGAAGAATCGCTGGTCATGGCCGACCGCATGGCGGTGCTGAAGGACGGCAAACTCCTGCAATGCGACACGCCGCACGCGGTTTACGAACATCCCGCCGACCGTTTCGTCGCCGACTTCATCGGCGTCATGAACTTTGTCCCGGGCAAGGCCACCGCGGATGGCGTCGCGGCGACGAACGGCACGCGTATCGCCGGCAAGCTTCCCACGGAGTTGACGGCGGGCCAAGCGGCCGTGGCGTCGGTGCGCCCCGAGCGCATCCGGCTCTTCCCGCCGGCCGAGACCGCCAACCGCACCACCGGCACGGTCGAGGCGCTGGCCTATCAGGGGCTCGATCTGCAGCTGCATGTCCGCACACCGCTCTCGCCAAAGCCGTTTCTGGTGCGGGTCACCGCTGATGCCGCCGACCGCCGGCCGGTCTCGTCCGGCGACAAGGTCGAGCTCGGCTGGGACGCCGCCGATGTCAGAATTTTCAAGGAATGATTGGAGGACAAGCCTGATGGCGCAGAAGACGATCGCGTTTTTCCCGGAGGCCGCCTACGGCCCGGCGCTCAATTCCGTCGGCATCGCGCAGGCGGTCGAAGCGCGCGGCCACAAGGCCGTGTTCCTGTCCGACCCCGGCTTTCTCGAGGTCTACAGGGGCTATGGTTTCGAGGCCCATCCGGTGAACCTCTCCGAGCCGATGCCGCCCGAGCAGATGGCCAAGTTCTGGGAGGACTTCATCAATGGCCACATCCCCAACTTCCGCAAGTCGCCTTACGATCAGATCGACAACTACGTGAAGGATTGCTGGACCGCGATCGTCGACAGCGCCAAGTGGGCGCAGAAGGATCTGCCGCGCGTACTAGCGGCAATCAAGCCGGACGTGATCTGCGTCGACAACGTCATCCTGTTCCCGGCGATCAAGCAGTTCGGCAAGCCGTGGGTGCGGGTCATCTCCTGTTCGGAAAACGAGATCGAGGACGAGGATATCCCGCCGCATCTCTCTGGTTGCGGCGAGAACGACCATGCCGGCCACAAGCGCTATCGCGACCATTTCAACGCTGTGATCAAGCCGATCCACGACGACTTCAACGCGTTCCTCAGGGACAACAACGAGGCGCCCTATCCGATCGGTCAGTTCTTCGAGGCCTCGCCCTACCTGAATCTGCTGCTCTATCCGGAAGCCGCCAAGTTCAAGCGCCGCCATCCGCTCGATCCGGCCAGGTTCCAGTATCTCGAAGGTTGCGTGCGCCAGGAGAAGCCGTTCACGGTACCGACCTTCGCCGAGAACAATGACGGTCCTCTGCTCTATGTCTCGTTCGGCAGTCTCGGCGCCGGCGACGTCGACCTTCTGAAACGCATCATCGCCACGCTCGGCAAGACGCGCTACCGCGCTCTGGTCAATGTCGGCGGCTACAAGGACCAGTATACCGACGTGCCCGGCAACGTCATCGTCGACAGCTGGTTTCCGCAGCCTTCGGTCATTCCGCAGGTCGACGCCGTCATCCACCATGGCGGCAACAACTCGTTCACCGAGTGCCTCTATTTCGGCAAGCCGGCCATCATCATGCCCTATGTCTGGGACGGGCACGACAACGCCACCCGCGTCGAGGAAACCGGCCACGGCTTCGGCATGCCGCGCTACGACTGGACCGACGCCGAGCTGGTCGCGAAGATCGAGACCTGCCTGACCGACCCGAAGATGAAGGCCAAGCTCGCCAAAACGTCCGCCCAGATGCAGGCGCAGAACGGGCCGGAGAAAGCTGCCGGATTGCTGGAGGCGCTGCTGTGAGACCGATTGAAATATCGAGCCCGGGCGCCCCTCTCTGTCCTGCCGGACATCTCCCCCTCAAGGGGGGAGATTGGCAGCTTCGCCGCCGGTTCTCCCTTAGCAATCTTGGTGACTGGCGAAAGCCG
>NZ_JAFKIC010000300.1 GCF_017306585.1 Mesorhizobium sp.
TACTGCCCTACTGCCCTACTGCCCTACTGCCCTACTGCCCTACTGCCTACAATTTCCCCAACAACTCCGGCGTCGGCCACCCATCCACCGGCAATCCAAGCCGCATCTGCTCCTTGCGGATCGCTTCGCGGGTGTTGGTGCCCAGAATGCCGTCGACCGTGCCGACGTCGTAACCCTTGGCTTCGAGCTTGGTCTGCAGCTCTTTCATCTGGTCGTTGTTGAGGCCGGGTTCGGGATTGCGCGGGTCGAGCGGCGGCGCGCCGGCGAGCCGCGCGGCCAGGTTGGCGGCCGTCAGCGCATAGGTGAAGGACTGGTTCCATTCGAGGTAGACGTCGAAATTGTCGTAGGTCAGGAAGGCCGGGCCCTTGCGGCCCATGGGCAGCGCCAGGCCGGCCTTGAGGCCCTTGTCGACCAGCGGCGAGCCATCGCGGTTGGTGACGCCCCACTGGGCCCACTGCGTCAGCGGCAGTTTGTTGGTGCGGCCGGTCTGGTCCCACGGCATGTCGTCGGGCACACGCACCTCCTGGATCCAGGGCTCGTCGCGCTTCCAGCCGCGCGAAAGCACCTTGTTGGCCGTCGTCATGATCACGTCGGGTACACTGTTTCTGAGGTCGACCTTGCCGTCGCCGTCGCCGTCGACGCCCCTGGCGAGGTAGTCCGACGGCAGGATCTGGGTCTGGCCGATCTCGCCCGCCCAGGCGCCCTTGACGTCGGCCGGCAGCACGCCGCGATCGATCAGTTCCAGCAGCGGCACCAACTGCTGGCGGAAGAGCTGCGGGCGGCGGCAGTCATGCGACAGTGTCAGCAGCGCGCTCAGCGTGTGGAAGTCGCCCTGCACGGCGCCGAAATCCGTCTCCAGCGCCCAGAAAGCGGTGATGACCGGGGCCTGGACGCCGAATTGCTGGTCGGCACGGGCAAAGACATCGGCGTATTTCTTCATGTTCGCCGCGCCCTGCTTCAGCCGGTAGGCCGAGATCATGCGGTTGGAGAACTCGATGAAGGTCTGGGTGAAGACGCCCTGGGCGCGGTCGCGCGCCAAAGCCCGGGGATCCAAGGTGGCGTCTTCGAGCGCGTCCAGACCGACAGCGCCGACACCGGCCGCCTTGGCTTCCGCCGCCACGCCCTGTTTCCAGGTTTCGAAATCGCCGCCGCATTCCTGCGCCATCGCCGGCAAGGCCGTGGCGCACAAGAGCAGCGCCGCGAGGGCTTGGGAACGCAGTCGCATCAGCTTCCTTTCGAAACGAAGAAGGGCAATTTGTCGTGCTTCATCCGGAAAGCTCAACGCCCTGGATTACCGGCGGTTGCACTCTTGACCGCCGGCTGTGTCGAAAAGCAGGCGGCAGGCCCGGTGTCAACGGGTCTTCTGTCACAGTCCGTTGTGGAAGCCGGCCTTTTAGCCGTCGAACCGGCCTAGCGGGTGTTCTGGCGCAGCCACTTGTTCCAGGCGGCTTCCGAGCCGTTGAAGACGTTGATGTCGGACTTGCCTGTCATGCCCGGAACGATGCCGGTTCCGGTGTATTGCCAGAAGGTGAAGGGATGGCTGCCGTATTTTTCGCGGGGGTGGCCGGCCACCGAGCGCAGCCAGTAGGGATAACCGCGGAAGGTCGACAGTTGGTTGTCGTCGAAGAAATCGACCGAAGTGTAGATGATCGGCTTCTTGCCGTAATGGCGCTCGACGATTTCGAGGAAGGTGGTCATTTCCGCCCGGACCGTCGCTGGATCGGGACGCAAGCGGCAGGTCGGCGATTTGGGATTCCACTCCATGTCGAGTACCGGCGGCATGGACGAGCGGTCGACAGGCACGTTCTGGATGAACCAGCGCGCCTGCTGGGCGGCCGGTGTGCAGAAATAGAAGAAGTGGTAAGCCGCGCGCGGTACGCCTGCGGCCTTGGTGCGCGCCCAATGCTCGTTGAAATACTCGTCGAAGCGGTCGCCGCCTTCGGTCGCCTTGATGAAGGCGAAGGAAATGCCGCTCGCCCTGGCCGTCGGCCAGTCGACGGACGTCTGGTATTTGGACACGTCGGTGCCGTGAACGGCGTAGTTCCACGGCGCGCCGCTGTCCCATTCATGCGGCTTGGAATCGGCGAAGCGCGGCGCGCGCACAGCCACCGTCGGAGTGCCGGAGGCGGACGGTGACAGATCGTCCACGGTCGAGCAGGCGCCGAGCAGCGTCAGCATGAAAAGGGCCGCAAGACGGCGCATCGCAACTTCCAAGCCGGAATCAGCCGGTCGCTGATGGGTCTGTGTAGTGATGGCCGATGTTGGTCTGGCCCCCTCCAGGCGATCGCCCCACAGCATCGCCTGATTCTCCTGTGATCCCCGATCATGGTTGATAATCCGTTGATGGCGCTCGACAGGAGCCCCGATTTTGCGGAAGCAATGGCGGCAAATCGATGACATAAAGGTCAGGCAAGAGCCTGGGAGGAAATGGATGCGGATCATCGTCAAGATCGTCAAATGGCTGCTTGGCCTGGTCGTGCTGGCGGTCGCCGCGCTGTTTGCCTGGCTCTATATCGCGCCGCCCGAGCTGATCCGCGTCGGCTCCGGCTATTCGGCCAAGATCGTCTGTTCCAACGTCTTCATCGCCGGTCGCGACCCCAACGAGGTGCTGGCCGTCGACGTTCAGGCGCCCGGTCATCCCTTGCTCAGGCTGATGCGGGTTTCGGTCGACAAGAACCGGGGCACGGTATCGGCAGGCCTGCTCGGCTTCCTCGGCAAGAGCGTCGCTGTGTCCCGCGACGGGCTGGGCTGCGCCTCGGTGCCGGATGGCGATGTCGGCAAGGCAAGGCGCACCGCGCTCTATGCCGAGCCGGCGGCGACCAGCAAGGATGCGTTGTGGCCGGATGGCGAGCGGGTCGATGCCTCGCAGAATCCCGAGGTCGCCAGGATCGTCGCGGATCACGCCATGGCCGGCGCCGGCATGCGCGCGATCGTGGTGGTGAAGAACGGCCGCATCGTCGCGGAACGCTATGGCGACGGCTTTTCCGACAAGACGCCGCTGCTCGGCTGGTCGATGACCAAGACGGTGAACGCGGCCATCATCGGCACGCTGGTCAAGGACGGCAAGATGGCGGTCGACAACAAGGGCCTGTTTTCGCCGTGGAAGGCGGACGGGCGGGCCGCGATCAGCCTTGCCGACATGATGGCGATGTCGAGCGGGTTGGAATTCAACGAGGATTATGGCGACGTCGCCGACGTCACGCGCATGCTCTATCTCGAGCCCGACATGGCGGGCTTCGCGGAATCCAAGCCGCTGGCGGCCGAGGTTGGCAAGGTGTTTTCCTATTCGAGCGGCACGGCGGTGATGCTGTCGCGGCTCTGGCAGGACGCGGTCGGCGACAAGGCCAAGGCGCTGACATGGCCGCGCAACGCGCTCTTCCAGCCGCTCGGCATGAACAGCGCCGTGCTCGAGACCGACGAGCAGGGCACGTTCGTTGGCTCCTCCTATCTCTACGCCACCGGCCATGACTGGGCCCGCTTCGGCCAGTTCCTGCTGCAAGGCGGGGTCTGGAACGGCAACCAGATCCTGCCCACCGGCTTCGTGGACTGGATGCGCGAACCGGCGCCGGCCTCCAAGGTCTACGGCAAGGGCCAGTTGTGGATCGAGGCGCCGGGCGACGAAGAGAAACCGGGCGCAGGTGTGGCGGCGGGTTTGCCGAAAGACACCTACTGGATGGAGGGGCACGACGGCCAAACCGTCGCCATCATCCCGTCAGAGCAGCTGGTGATCGTGCGGCTTGGCCTGACCCCGGCCAAGCTGGGCTACCGGCCGCAGGCGATGGTGGGGGCCTTGATCAAGGCGCTGCATTAGGCAGGAGCATTTTCCAGTTCGGCAAGGATGAGGTCTTCGACCTGGCGTATGGCGGCCCCCGACTGGCCCTGCCGGCCCAGCAGATAGAGCGGCACGGCTTCGAGTTCCGGCAGGCGATCGTCACCGGTGATCTCGACAAGGCCCGCCGGCGCCGTGCCTTTGGCCATCGATGTCACCGCGACTCCGGCCTGCACCGCCGCGAGAATGCCGGCCTGACTGCTGCTTTGCACGGCGACGCGCCAGTTGCGTTGCGAGGCCTCCAGCGCAGAGATCATGGTGCGGCGAAAGACACATCCTTCGGGATAGGCGGCCAGCGCGACCGAACCGCTTGAATCTGGTTGGAAATCTGTCCGATGAACCCAGTTGAGCCGGGTCATGATCCGGTGCCTGGCGGCCGCGGGACCCGACGCCAACGTCACCAGCGCGATGTCGATTTCCTGCCGTTGCAACGCCGCCGCGAGTTTCGCGCTGAGGTCGCAGACGATTTCGAACTCGGTGTCGGCGATCGTTTCGCGCATGTTGGCCATGACCCTCGATAGGAAGCCGAGCGCGTAGTCGTCCGGCATGCCGATGCGAATTTTCGCGCGTGGGCGCTGGCTGCGTGTGGTCGAGATCATTTCGTCATAGGCGGCCAGAACCCTGAGCGCCCGGGCGTAGAGCTCGCTGCCTTTCGAAGTCGGCTCGATGCGGTGGTGATGGCGGATGAACAGCGGCGCGCCGATCTCGGTTTCCAGCATCTTCAGCCGCATACTCATGGCGGCCTGCGTGCAGGCGAGCTTTTCCGCCGCGCGCGACAGCGAACCGCGCTCGTAGATGGCGACGAAACTTCTGAGCAGGCGAACTTCTATGTCCATGGCGGCATCAGCATGGCTTATCGCGCGGATAAGGACAATTTGCTTGTCAAAAGCCGCCGCCTGCCGAAGTTTGCGCGCCATCGAATGGAGGCAGAATTCAATGAGCGTCGGATTTATCGGCCTGGGCACGATGGGACGCAACGCGGCGCTGAATGTGCGGCGCGCGGGCTTCGACATGGTGGTCTACGACGTGCGGCCGCAGGCAATGGAGGCCCTGGTGGCGGCCGGCGCCGCGCCGGGCACCAGCCCTGCCGACGTGCTCGACCGCAGCGACGTCGTGGTGACGATGGTTTTCGGGCCAAAGGAGATCGAGCAGGTCGTCAGGGGCGAGAACGGATTCCTGACCACCGCGTGCGCCGGCAAATACTGGATCGACATGACGACCAGCAGCCCGAAGCTGATGCGCGCGCTTGCCGGTGAATTCCAGGCCAAGGGCGGCGGTCCGGTCGATGCGCCGGTCACCGGATCGGTGGACGCGGCCATCCGAGGCGACATGCCGATGTTCGTCGGCGGCAACGATGCCGACGTCGAGGTCGTGCGGCCGGTGATCGAGGCGATGGGCGAGTTGCGGCGCGTCGGGCCTTACGGCAACGGCTATGTCGCAAAGCTGGTCAACAACCAGCTTTGGAAAATCCACGCGGCGGCGATCGGCGAGGCGATGGTGACGGCCAAGCTCGCCGGCCTCGAACCGGATGTCTGGTGGCGGGTCATGAAAGGCGGAGCGGCGGACAGTTTCGTGCTCCAGCACGATGTGCCGTCGATCTTCGCCGGCCACTACGATCCGTCATTCCCGATCGCGCTCTGCCTGAAGGATCTCGCCTTGATCGAGGAATTGATGACGGAAACCGGCACGCGCAACGAACTGACCAGGGCAACCCACGACCGTTTCAAGCTTGCGGGCGAACGTTACGGCACGGGCGCCGGCGAGATGACGGTCTGCCGGGTCATCGAGGATGACGCCAATGTGGCGCTGCGCGTCGAAGGCGACTGGGTCGCGCCCTGGGATGTGACGCATCCGGGTAATGCATCGGCCCACTCCGGCTGACGCAAGCTACTGGCGGCCGAGCACCGCCAGCCAGGCATAGCCGCGATAAAGTGTGCGGAAACGATGAGTTGCGCCGGTTCGCGCGGATTCCGATTCAAGGACTTCGCGCAGGTTCGCACGCGGCGTGACGTGGAATTTTCTCAGCCAGCCGCGCAGCAAGGTCCGGAACCAGCCCGGCAGGCCTTCCTGCTGGCCGAAGTCGACGATATGCAGCGAGCCGCCCGGCGCGAGCGAGGCCAGTGCTGCCGACACGGTCTTCTCCCAACCCGGGATCATCGACAGCGAATAGGATACGAAGACCCGGTCGAAATTGCTTTGGCCGAACAGCGCGTGAGCGTTGAAGTCCGTCGCGTCGCCCCTGGCCAGCGCGACGCGATCGGCCAGACCGTCGCGAGCGATCGCCTTGCCGGCCGTTTCCAGCATTTCTGCCGAGATATCGAGGCCGAAGAAGCGTGCATCGGGATAGCGCCGAGCGGCAAGGATGATGTTGCGGCCGGTGCCGCAGCCCAGTTCAAGTACGGTGCCGCCGGGAGGCACATCCAGCCCCGCGATCAGCCGGTCGCGGCCAAGCAGGTAGTATTTGCGGGTCAGGTCGTAGATATGGCGCTGCCAGCGGTAGACGCCGTCCATCAGTTCGGCATGGTTGGCCTTGAATTCGGGGTTGGCCGGCAGTTCCGTCGTGCTCATGCGGCGCGCTTCACATAGAGGTGGAAGCCGCCATAGATGGCGGAGCGGTCGCGGGCCGAGAACTCGCGCGAGGCATTGCTCTCGTAATCCCACTGGTCGAGCAGCGAGGTCGAGACGCGGCCCGGCAGCAGGCTGGGCTCGGCGGCGGTGCGGAAGATGACGCGGGCGCCGGCCGAGGCCGTGCGGGTGATCTCCGACCACAGCGCGTTGAGCTGCTCGTCGGTCATCCAGTCCTGCGCGTCGAGCAGGATGAAACGGTCGACCGTGCCGGCATCCTTGCCGGCCAGGAACTCGATCAGATTGGCATGGTGGATCGCCACGCGGTCGACATTGCCGCGGATGGTCTCGTAGTTCTGCTTTTCCAGATAGGCGGGCAGGGCGGCTTCGCCGGGCTCGGGATAGCGGCGGGCGAAGGCCTGCCAGGCGAAGTAGTTGTTTTCCAGGGGGAAATCGCAGGCGAGCTTTTCCAGGCGGGCCTTCAGCACGCTGGCCATGGAGCCATCACCTGACGTGATCAGGGAATCGTACTGCGCCGGCGGAATGCCGAGGCCGAACAGCGAGGCCTTGCGCGATGTCGCCCATCTCAGGAGCTTCTTGTCGAAGACCGGAGCCAGCTCCTCGTTGAAGAAGCGGCGCTGTTCGCCGATGTTTTTGGCTTCCATCATGCGGGCCGGGTTGACGCCGAAGAATTTCGCCGTGCGGTGGCCCATGGCGATGAACAGGCCGAGCAGGCCGGTCTGGTAGAAATTGCGGTCAAAGACGCCGATGCGCCTGCGGCCGCGCCAGTTGCGGCGCTCCCAGTAATGGCGGCTGACCGGATCGAGATGCGGTGCGATGAAGCGGTCGTAGGCTTCAGAATTGTGACTGGTGTCGGCGGCGCCGAAGAAGCGGAACAGGTCGCCCTGGGAAGGCAGGCGGCGTACCGCCTCCAGCTTCATGCGGTTCAGCGCGATGTGCGCCGCATTGAGGTCGACGGCGTCGATCCTGGCCGGCGAGCGGGTGAGGTAGGCGAGGATGTTGCAGCCACCCGACGCGATGGTCACGATGCGGTGGCCCTGGCCAAGCTGCATCGCCTCCATGTCGACATCGGGATCTTCCCAGATCTGCGGATAGACGAGGCCGGAAAACAGGAAGGCGAAGAGCCGTTCGGAGATGCCGGCTTTCGAAAGCGCGCGGTTCTGGTAGACGGCTTTTCCAACTTCCTTGCCGCGGCGAAAAACCAGATCCGAGGAGACGTCGGTCATGACAAAGTGATTCCCCATTTGCTTTGGCGCAAGCGGGTATCTCAGGGTCATGACAGGCCGGTGACAGCCGGAGGCATCGATAATTCTACTGCGGCGGTCATCTGACGCGGCTTTCTGCGCTTCCGGTGCTCACGGACTCAATGTCCGCTCCGCTCCGGTTCTCGAAAGCCACGTCACCTGACTCGCCGCAGCGAATTCTCGAAGCCTCCTCAGGCGCGTCCAAACCCTCCCGGCGTCGGTGTGGTCACGATGACGGCCTCGCCATCCTGAAGCACTGTCTGGTCGCAGGCTTTCAGCACGTCGATCGTGCCGTCATTGCGGCGCACCCTGGTCGAGCCGACCTCGCCGTCGCCGCCACCGTCCAATCCCAGCGGCGGCCGGTTGCGATGCGAGGAGAGGATGGCGCATTCCATCTTTTCGAGGAAGCGTATGGTGCGTCTGGTGCCGTCGCCGGCACTCCAGCGGCCCTTGCCGCCGGATCCCTCGCGGATGTGGAAATCCTCCAGCACAACGGGGAAGCGCAGTTCCAGCACTTCCGGATCGGTAAGGCGCGAATTGGTCATGTGGGTATGGACGCCGGACGTGCCGGCGAAGCCACGGCCGGAATTCATCCGGCCGGCCGGCGAGCCGGAGCAGATCGTCTCGTAATATTGATATTTCCTGTTGCCGAAGGTCAGGTTGTTCATCGTGCCTTGCGCATTGGCCATCGCGCCCATGGCGCCGAACAGCGCGTTGGTGACGTGCTGCGAGGTCTCGACATTGCCGGCGACAACGGCCGCGGGGTAGGCGGGTTTCAACATCGAACCGTCGGGGATGACGATGTTGATCGGCCTCAGGCACCCGGCATTCATCGGGATCATGTCCTCGACCATGACGCGGAAGGCATAGAGTACAGCGGCGCGTGCGACTGGCTCGGGCGCGTTGAAGTTGTTCTTCATGACCGGCGAGGTGCCGGTGAAATCGACGGTCGCCTCGCGCCTTTGCCGATCGACCGTGATCTTCACCTTGATCAACTGGCCGGTATCTGTCGGGTATTCATAGGCCGACGTGTCGGGCAGGCGCTCCAGCACGCGGCGGACGCTTTCAGCGGCATTGTCCTGGACATGGCCCATATAGGCCTCGACGACGTCGAGGCCGAAATGCGTGACCATCTTGCGCAGTTCGGCGACGCCTTTCTCATTGGCGGCGATCTGCGCCTTGAGGTCGGCGATGTTCTGGTGCGGATTGCGGGCGGGGTAAGGGTGGTCGGTGAGCAGCGCCTGCAATTCCTTCTCGCGGAATTTCCCGCGATCGACGATGCGGAAATTGTCGAACAGCACGCCTTCCTCGTCGACCGTGGTGGCAAGCGGCGTCATGGAACCGGGCGCGGTGCCGCCAATATCGGCGTGATGGCCGCGCGAGGCGACGTAGAAGAGGATTTCCTCCCCCCTTGAGGGGGAGGTGGCGGCGAAGCCGCCGGAGGGGGTCGCTGCGGCAGTGCTCGACGTCCTTGCGGTGCCTTCTGAGAGGACCCCCTCTGACCGCTTCGCGGCCATCTCCCCCTCAAGGGGGGAGAATAGGTCGGCGCTTGCGAACACCGGCGTTATAACAGTGATATCGGGCAGATGGGTGCCGCCATTATAGGGCGCGTTCAGGGCGAAGACGTCGCCCGGGTGGATGTCGCCGGAGTTCAGGCGGATGATGGTTTCGACCGAGCGGTCCATGGAGCCCAGATGCACGGGCATGTGCGGCGCGTTGGCGACAAGCGCACCGGTGCGGTCGAAGACGGCGCAGGAGAAATCCAGCCTTTCCTTGATGTTGACGGAATAGGCGGTGTTCTGCAGCGTCACGCCCATCTGCTCGGCGATCGACATGAAGAGGTTGTTGAAGACTTCCAGCATCACCGGGTCGGCTTTGGTGCCGAGGGCGGCGGCGCGCGTCTTGCGTTGCGCGCGGCGCATCACGATGTGGTTGAGGCTGGTGATCTCGGCCTGCCAGCCGGGCTCCACGACAATGGTCTGGTTCGGCTCTATGATGAGAGCAGGGCCGGCGACCAGATTGGATGGGCGCAGGTTTTCGCGGCGATGGATGCCCGCTTCCTGCCACCGGCCTTCGGTGTAGATACGTCGCGTTCCAGACGCGCCGGCTTCAATCCTCTGAGACACGGCAGTCACATGAGCTTCCGCGCTATCCTGGCTGATTTCGACGCCTTCGACGCCTACCGTCTCGACGATCATCGGCTTGTCGTCATAAACGAAGCCGAATTGCGCCTTGTGGGCGATTTCGAAGTCGCGCCTGGCCTGGAAGATCGAACCGGTCTCGAAATTCACCGGCAGCGTCGTGTCGGTGCCGTCATAACGGATGTGCAGCACCGGCCTGGTGGTAACCGCGTCGCCGGCGATGCCTTGCGCCGCGAGTTCGGCGATGACGGCTGTTCTCAACGTGGCAATGAGGCCGTCGATCTCGGTTCTTGATTCCTCGGCGAGCGGCTTGAGCAGCGCCTGCTGGCGCGAGGCGAAGACCGAGGCGAGGCCAATGCCATAGGCCGAAAGCAGGCCTGAGAAGGGGTGGATCAGCACCGCTTCCATGCCGAGCGCGTCGGCGACCAGGCAGGCATGCTGGCCGCCGGCGCCGCCGAAGCAGTTGAGGAGATATCCGGTGACGTCGTAGCCGCGCTGCACGGAGATCTTCTTGATGGCGTTGGCCATATTCTCGACGGCAATGGTGATGAAGCCTTCGGCGACCGCTTCGGGCGTGCGGCCGTCTCCGATTTCAGTGGCAAGAGCCGCGAATTTCGCGCGCACCGTCGCGGCGTCGAGCCGTTCGTTCTGATCCGGACCGAAGATCGCCGGGAAGAAATCGGGCTGCAGCTTGCCGAGCATGACGTTGGCGTCGGTGACCGCCAAAGGCCCGCCGCGCCGGTAGGCGGCGGGGCCGGGATTGGCACCGGCGGAATCCGGGCCGGCGCGAAAGCGGCCGGCCTCGTAGTGCAGCACCGAGCCACCGCCGGCGGCGACGGTGTGGATGCGCATCATCGGCGCGCGCACGCGCACGCCGGCAACCTCGGTGTCGAAGGCGCGCTCATACTCGCCGTCATAGTGGGCGACATCGGTGGAAGTGCCGCCCATGTCGAAGCCGATGACCTTGTCGAAGCCGGCGAGCTTCGCCGTTTCGACCATGCCGACGACACCGCCGGCGGGGCCGGACAGCAGCGCGTCCTTGCCCTGGAACATGTCGGCGGCGGTAAGCCCGCCGGACGACATCATGAACATGAGGCGGGGGGATTCCCTCCCCCTTGAGGCGAGGGTGCAGGCGAAGCCGTCGGGTGGGGTCGGATCGACCGGACCCGACATATTGGTGGTGCCTTCTGCGAGGACCCCCTCTGGCCGCTTCGCGGCCGTCTCCCCCTCAAGGGGGGAGAGGACGCCCAACTCTCCCGCCACCCGTTGCACATAGCGCGACAGGATCGGCGACAGATAGGCATCGACCACGGTCGTGTCGCCGCGGCCGACCAGTTTGATCAGCGGCGAGACCTCGTGGCTGACCGAGACCTGGCTGAAGCCGAGCTTGCGGCAGACCTTTGCCACCACCTTCTCGTGATCGGGATATTTCCAGGCATGCATGAAGACGATGGCCACGGCATCGATGCCGTCGGCCCTGGCTTGCTCGATCGCCGGCCGGCAAGCAGCAATATCGAGCAGCCGTTCCACGCAGCCATCGGCAAGCACGCGCTCGTCGATCTCGATGACGCGCTCGTAGAGTTGTTCGGGAAGGATGATCTCCTTGGCGAAGATGTCCGGGCGCGCCTGGTAGGCGATCCTCAGCGCATCGCGAAATCCCTTGGTGATCAGCAGAAGCACGCGGTCGCCCTTGCGCTCCAGCAGCGCATTGGTGGCGACCGTGGTGCCCATCTTGATGTCGCCGATCACGCCCGAGGGGATCTGGAAGCCG
>NZ_JAFKIC010000301.1 GCF_017306585.1 Mesorhizobium sp.
AGCTATACCAGCCTGGGTAGCGGCGTGGCGCTGGTCGGTGTGCTCGACCGCGCATCGGGAGAGGACGTTGGCGGCTACGCCATCGGCCAGGGAACGCTGACCAACGCCAGCAATTCGAACTACGACATCACTTTCGACAGCTCGACCTTCAGCATCGGCAAGCGGGCCGTGACGGTCACAGCGACGGCTGGCCAGGGCAAGACCTATGGCAATGCCGATCCGTCGTCCTATGGCTACACCACGTCGGGTCTTGGCAACGGTGTCGCCCTTGTCGGTGCGCTGGACCGTGCCGTGGGCGAAGACGTCGGCGGCTATGCCATCGGCCAGGGCACACTGACCAACGGCAACAATTCGAACTACGACATCACCTTCGACAGCTCGACCTTCAACATCGCCAAGCGCGCCGTGACGGTCACCGCTACATCAGGGCAGGGCAAGACCTACGGCGATGCCGACCCGTCATCCCTGGGCTACAGCTATACCAGCCTGGGCAACGGCGTGGCGCTGGTCGGTGTGCTGGACCGTGCAGCGGGCGAAGATGTCGGCGGCTACGCCATCGGCCAGGGAACGCTGACCAACGCCAGCAATTCGAATTACGACATCACCTTCGACAGCTCGACCTTCAGCATCGGCAAGCGCGCCGTGACGGTCACTGCTACATCAGGGCAGGGCAAGACCTACGGTGATACCGACCCGTCATCCCTTGGCTATACCACATCGAGCCTCGGCAGTGGCGCAGCGCTTGTCGGAGCGCTTAGTCGGGCAAGCGGCGAGGATGTCGGCAGTTATGCCATCGGCCAGGGCACACTGACCAACGCCAGCAATTCGAATTACGACATCACCTTCGTGGGTGGTACGAGCTTCAGCATCGGAAAACGTTCGGTCACCGTCACGGCCGATGCCGGCCAGGGCAAGGTCTATGGCAACGCCGATCCGTTGTCCTACGGTTACACCACGTCGAGCCTTGGCAGTGGCGCCGCCCTTGTCGGCGCTCTCGATCGTGCCGCCGGCGAGGATGCCGGCGCCTATGCGATCGGCCGGGGCACGCTCACCGATGCCGCCAACGCCAACTACGCCATCACCTATGTCGGCGCCGATTTCACAGTCGGCAGGCGCGCCATCACTGTTACGGCCGATGCGCAGAGCCGGGCGCAGGGCATGCCCAATCCGACGCTGACCTATACGATCGGCGGGCTGGGACTGGTCGGCACCGATACGCTCACCGGTGCGCTCTCGACTGACGCAACCACGGCAAGCGCGCCGGGCAGCTATGCCATCGAACAAGGCAGCCTTGCCGCCTCGGCCAATTACGCGCTGACCTATGTCGGCGCCGATCTGGTGGTGCAACCGGCCAACGCCGTGCCCTCGGTCGATACGGCCAGCGTTGTCGCCTACAGCGCGGCCAGCCACGGTGCCGGGCGACCGGCTCCGGTGTTCTTCACCGGGCAGCCCGCCAGCGGGGATGTGCAGACGCTGCTCGAGGATCCACGCCTCGATGGTCCTGCCTTCTGCCAGAGCCTGGCGGAAACCGCTGCTGTCTGCGCCGCATCCATCCAGTAAGGCGCGCCTGGGGATCAGTGTCCCGGGGCGTCGTCGTCTTCGTTCTCGGCATCGGCGCCTTGATCGTGAACCTTCTGCCAGCGAGCCACCGCCTGACCAAGCGCGACGTCGCCGAGATGTTCGGCCAGCCGCGCCTGCTGGCGCAACGCCAGGCGCACGGCTGCGCGCGCGAAGCGGTTGGCCGGCATGTCGAAGCTTTCGGGCCCATCGCCTTTCGCCAGTCCGTCCGTCACGCGCCGCTTCACCGCAACGATTTCCGGATTGCCGTAGCCATCGAGCAGGGCCTGGAAGTCGCGATGCAGGCCATCGTCGAAAGGCAAGTCCTCGCCCATGGCGCCGATCACCGGATTGCCCGGATGCAGCGAACCGAGCGGCATGAGATGTTCGGGAATGGGCGTGTTGGCCGAATGGGTGCGGCCGCTCTTGAGCAGCTTCGGCAGGAGATGCGTGTGCGGCCCCGGCGGCGAGACCCCGCCCGTGTCGGGACCGCCGATCTTCTGATAGACTTCGATGCGGCCGATATTGGTCAGCGCGACACGGTGCGGATGCGCGCCCAGGATCGCCATCAGGGCCGGATTGTCGTGTTCGAACAGTGAGCGGCCAAGGCCGGCCCTCAGTACCGCGAGCAGCTTCGGATCGCTGGTGCGGATGCAGAAATCGCATTGCGGCAGCGACAGGCCCATGTCGAACAGGATGCCGGTGCGGTCGATGCCGCGAATGGCGTCGTCGTCCGGTCCGAGTTCAGTCAGCACCGAACGCGCCGACCGCCGCGCCTGGGCGTCGGACAGGCAGAGCGACACGGCCTGGCTCCAGCGATGGCGTTTGGGGCTCACCGTCTCGTAGGCGACGGCGCGTATGCCAGCCAGCTTCCGGCGGTCGATGTGAATGGCGCCGCGCCTTGTCGCGCGCAGCAGATTGCGCGGATCATCGACGACGGGGGCTTCGTCGGCGTCCTGATGGAACTCGGCGATGGCGCCGAAGCTGCCCATGCTCCAGCCGGTGCGCCAATCGGCCAGATGTCGCCGCAGCAGATGTTCGAGATCGCCCATGACTACTCCTTGTCTTCGTGATCCGCCGCGTCGGCGGCGACGACGTCCATGGGCTGGATCACCATGCCGCCCATGGCTTCGCCGAGATAGGCCTCGACGCCGTAGATCGCGCGCAGCCGCCCGGCGGTCAAAACAGCGCGCGGCGGCCCATCAGCGATAATGATCCCCCGGTCGAGCAGGATCAGGCGCGAGCACCAGCGCGCCGCCAGGCCGAGATCGTGCATGGAGGCGACGACCGCCCGGCCTTCAGAAGCGAGATCGGCGAACACCCGCATGGAGGCGATCTGATGCGAGGGGTCGAGACCGGCTGTGGGTTCGTCGGCCAGAAGCAGCGGCGCCTCCTGCGCCAGCACGCGGGCAATCAGCACGCGGGCCTTTTCGCCGCCCGATAGTTCCGTCGCCGGCCGGTCGCGAAAGGCGGAGATTTCCATGCGCTGCATGGCGCGATCGATTGCCTTCATGTCCTCGGCGTCCGGCCGCGAAAAGGCGGTGCCGTAGGGTGCACGGCCGAGCGACACCAGCATCTCGACCGACACCGGCCAGGCGATGTCGCGTTCCTGGGGCAGATAGGCGGCGTGCCTCGCGCGCTGGCGGATGGAGAGCGTCTCGTTGCCGTTGATGAGGATGCGGCCGTCGCCGCGCACCAGGCCCAGCGCGGCGCGCAGCAAGGTGGACTTGCCGGCGCCGTTGGGACCGATCAGCCCGACGAATTCGCCGGGCGCGACGTCCAGCGACACACCCTTGAGCACGGGCCTGCCGCCGAGCGAGACACACAAGCCGGAAACGGAAAGCAGGCTCACGGCAGTTGCCTCCGCGTCCGGTAGACCAGCCAGAGGAAGAACGGCGCGCCGACGATCGCGGTCAGCACGCCGAGCTTGAGGTCGCGTCCCGGCGCGATGATCCGCACCAGAATATCGGCCGCGAGCAGCATGGAGGCGCCGCCGAGCGCGCTGGCCGGGAGCAGGCGCGAGGGCCGGGCGCCGACCAGCGGCCGCAGCACGTGCGGCACGACAAGACCGACGAAGCCGATGGCGCCGGCAACCGCGGTCGCGGCGCCGACCGAGGCGGCGGTGCCGAACACGGCCAGGAACTGCACGCGCCTGACATCGACGCCCATGCTGACGGCGGCATCATTGCCGAGCGTCAGCGCGTCGAGCGAGCGGCCGAGGCTCGCCAGCATCGCCCAGCCGGCGAGCATGAAGGGAGCGGCGAGCCACACATGCGTCATCGAACGATCGGTGAGGGAGCCCAGCATCCAGAACATGATCTCCAGCGCGGCGAACGGATTGGGCGAGAGGTTGAGCGCCAGCGAGGTCATGGCGCCGGCGAAAGCGGAGACCGCGACGCCCGACAGGATGATGGTGAGCGCGCCGCCGCGCAGGCCGGCCATCGCCTGCACGACGAGGACCGCCAGCACCGCGCCGGCAAGGGCGGCCAGCGGCAGGCCGAGCGCGAATGCGGCGGACAGGCCGGAATAGATGGCGATCACAGCGCCGAGCGAGGCCGAGGCGCTGACGCCGAGCAGGCCGGGCTCGGCCAGCGGATTGCGCAGCCAGCCCTGAAGCACCGCTCCTGACAGGCCAAGCGTCGCGCCGATCATCAGGCCAAGCAGGGCGCGCGGCAGACGGATCTCCCGCATGATCAGCGCGATGGCGTCGCGTTTTTCGGAAAACAGCGCCGACAGGCTGTCGCCGAAGCCGATCGCCGCCGGGCCGACGGTCAGCGACAGCAGGAAGAGGATCAAGGTCGCGAGAGCGAGAACGGCCAGCACCAGCCGGTAGCGCGCGAGGTCGCTCATGGCGCGGCACCTTCCGGCTTGCGCGCCGCGTCCTGGAGGATACGGGCGGCCTCGAGCATGAACGGCGCTCCGCAGATGGTGTATTTGCCCGGTATGGCGACCTTCTCGCCAGACAGGGCCTGGTAGGCGGGATGGACGAAGTTCTCCTGTGCCAGAGCCGGCTTCGGGTAATGGCTGTCGCCATTGACGATAATATCGGGATTGGCGAGTAGGAGCAGTTCGAGCGACAGCTTCGCCGTACCGGTCAGGCCTAAAGTGTCGCCGATATTGGTCAGGCCGGCAGCCTTGACGATGGCATCGGCGAGGGTGCCCGAGCCCGACGTGTAACTGTTGGCGTAATAGAGCGCGACGGTCTTATCAGGTGGTTTGTTTGCCTCGAGCCCGGCAAGGCCGGCATCGAGTTCGGCGACCAGTTCGCCGGCGCGTTGCTGCCGGCCGAGAATGTCGCCCATGCGCTTCAGATTGGCCCTGACATCGTCGAAGGAATTTTCCGGTGCGAATTCCTCGACCCGGAAGCCGAGCCGCCGCAGCAGGGCGACCGTGGTCCGGGTCGTGTAGGTGCCGGCAATGACCAGATCGGGCTGCATGAGGAAGATCTCTTCGGCGAGACCATGATTGACCAAATAGGCGCCGGCCTGATCGGCCAGCACCGACGAACCCGGGTCGCTGGCGAGATACGAGACGGAGTAAAGCTGGCCGGGGCCGGCGATCAGCATGGCCATCTCGTCGGTGCACAGGTTCATGGAGACGACCCGCTTCGGCGCCTCGGCGGCCAGTGCGGGCACACAGGCCGTCACGAGGGCGGCGATCGCCGTCCCCGCGCAGAGCGCGCAAGAAGGGTGTCGGCTTCCTGCCATCGGTCAGTAGCTTCCTTTCAGGCCGATGAAGGCGGTTCGGCCCTGCGTGTTATAGCCGAACACTTCCTGATACTGCTGGTCGAACAGGTTTTCGATGCGGCCATAGGCTTCCAGGCGCTCGTTGATCCTGTAGCTGCCGCCCACGTTGACGACCGTGTAGGCGCCGAGCGTGACGCTCGTCGTTCCCGCCATGGAGAACGAATTGTCCAGCATCCTGCCGTTGAAGACCACCTCGCCGAAGACGCGGGCCCGGTCCTCGTCGAAGAGGTAAGCGGCGTTGAGCGAGCCGGAATGTTTCGGGCGGCGCACTTCAACCTCGCGCGGACCTCCAGCCTGCTTCTGCTCCGTCGAGTCGGTATAGGTATAAGTCGCTGTAGCCGAGAAGCCGTTGAACAGATCGACCGTTGCCGACAGTTCGATGCCCTGCCGCTTGCTGGTCCCGCCAAGGTTATCGGGGGTCGATAGATACAATGGCCCCGGACCGAACTTGGTGTAGATCTCGTTGGTCAGGTCCTGATTGAAATAGGTCACATCGACGACCAGGCCGCCATTGAAGAAGCCCTGTTCGACGCCGATGTCGAAGCCGGTGCTTTCCTCCGGCTTGAGGTTGGGGTTGCCGACGAAGCTGCCGGGATAATAGCCGAACTGCTCGTAGAAGGTCGGGTTGGTGATGCCGGTGCCGACCGAGGCATGCAGGCGCGTTGCGGTGTCCGGTACCTTCCAGGCGCCGCTGAGGCTCCATGTGGTGGCGTCCTCGAAGCGGTCGTTGAGGTCGCGGCGCAGGCCCGCATTTACATAGAACTGTTGCAGGAATTCGCCGCGATATTCGCCGACGAAGGAATTGCTTTGGCGGCTGAAGGTCTGCGTCAGATGCGAAGGCGCAAATGTCTCGCGCTGCCAGTCATAGCCGGCCGTCAACTGGTGGTGGGCGTCCAGCATCGTCGGCGTGTCGAACTGGTAGCTCGCCTGGTAGCTGCCCTTGTAGCGGTTGCCGTCGTCCCAGGTGTTCGGGTCGGAGGTGGCGAGGCTCGAAAAGCTGTCTCGATGCGTGTCGCTGCCGGTGAAGCGGGCCTTCTGGGTCAGCGCGCCGTCCATCGAGACATAGCTGGCGCCGACCGAGCCGAAGAATTCGCGCGTCGCCGTCCAGTCCGGACCGTCGACAACCTGCCCATAGGTGCCGCTGCCCCACCTGAAGTCCTGTGGATCGGTGTCGCTCCTGCGGTTCACGTAGCGCAGCGTGGCGTCGACCGTGAGGTCGGGTGACAGGTCGACGGTGAATTTGCCGTTCAGCGTGGTGTTGCGGTCGCCGTCTTTCTCGTTGCCGTTGGCCGCGATGTTGAAGCCGTCGGTACGGCGGAAGGCGGCCGACAGGGCGACATCGTAGTTCTGGCCGCCACCACGCAGCGAAACGCCGCCGAGGAAGGTTCCGTCCGTGCCGCCCTCGGTGCGCGCATCGACCTTGAAGCCGTCGCGCCCGCCGCGTCTGGTGATGATGTTGACGACGCCGGCGGTGGCGTTCGAGCCCCAGAAGGCGCTTTGCGGGCCGCGCAGGATTTCGATGCGGTCGATGTCGTCGACCAGCAGGCTGCCGAAATCGAACTCGCCGCTCGATGTCTCCGAGACCTCGACGCCGTCGATCATGACCAGCAGATGGTTCGCCTCGGCGCCGCGCACGCGCACCTGCGTGAAGCCGCCGAACGAACCTGTGCGCGATACGGCAAAGCCGGGAACTTGGCGCAATGCGTCGGCGACATAGCGCACCTGGTTCTTCTCCAGTTGCTCGCCTGTAATGACGGTGAAGGCGCGGCCGGATTTCTCCTGTTCGATGGGTGTGCGGCCATCGGTGACGAGAATCCTGTCGAGCGTCCTTGCCTTGTCCTGTTCCGTCTGTTCCTGCGCGTCGGCAATGCCTGTCAATGCCAGCGCCAACGCGCCGGCCGTGAATGTCCGTTGATACATGTCTGCCCCCGAAAATATCTGGCAGGGCGAACGACATCGCCCCGGGTTCTGCTGAAAAACCGCAGGCAGAAAGCGAATGGCAGATTTCCTGGCACGTCCATCTTCCCCGACCGTCCCGGCATGCGGCAACACTTTTTCAAATGTCACCGCCACGGGCGACCGCGCATGAACACACCCCGTGTTCGTGCATGGGTGACGGGAACGGGCAGGTCTCCTGACTTCCGTGTCTTCGCAGCTCTTCCGCCTTCCCGGTCGCGCGACCAGTGGCTTCGAGGAAGATGGCTCAACGGTTACAGTTGCGGGGGCAGCCACGGAATCGGCAGATGTGCCGGCCTCACCGTGTTCCCTTTTCATCCGCCTCGCGGCGGAACCAGTTCCGGTCGGAAAGCTAGCGAGCGATCCGGCAGGCGTCAACCGCGCCTGCCGGATCATGTGGCTATCGGGCGCGCCTCCGGGGATCGTCGTCGGAGGCGTGTCCGTATGGTCGTGGCTAGCCAGCGTCAGCCGTTGGGATAGTAGCCGCCGTCGGCGCCGTCGCCGATGTAGAAGCCGCCGCCCGAATCGAGCTGTAATTGCTGATCCAGGTCCTCGATCTGGCCGAGCAGACTCCGGTAGGCGCCGCCGCTTGAGGCCGATAGATGGATGCTGTCGGCCTGCATCATCAGATCGTGCTCCTGTGCGGGCGTGATCGCCTTGGCATCCATCGCCTCGACGATCCCCTGCTTCACGCCCTGCAGTTGATCCATGATGGCCCTGTCCTCGACGGACATGCCGCCCGGTTCGACCCTATGGCGATGGACGGCATAGGCACTCGACAACGGCACCGCCGCCAGAAGTGATGCGATAAAGATGGTCTTCGGTATGAAACTGCGCATGGCTGCGCCTCCCTTCAACGGGAAAAGCGGTATGCATATCGCTTTCCGATCGCGGGCAAATCCGCTCCCGTCGCGTCGCGATGATCCTGTCATCGCCGGCGGTTCGTGGCCCGCACCATGGATATAGGCACGTTGCGGATCGCGGCACGGCGGGGAACGCAAAGTTGACAGTTCGTGATCGCCAGGGAGCGCCTGCCTGTCATGCCGTCACTCTCCTGGCTGCACGCCCGGCTGCCAGGGGTAGCGCGCCCGTGAACGCAATTGCCGGCCCCATTGGCCGAAACGGTCGACATAGATGTAGATGACGGGTGTCGTGTAGAGGGTCAGGATCTGGCTCAGGATCAGGCCGCCGACGATGGCGATGCCCAGCGGCTGACGCAGTTCGCTTCCTTCGCCGAGGCCGATGGCCAGCGGCACCGCGCCGAACAGCGCCGCCATGGTCGTCATCATGATCGGCCGAAAGCGCAGCAGGCATGCCTGGTAGATGGCGTCGCGCGCCGATTTGTTCTCGCCACGCTCGGCGGCCAGCGCGAAGTCTATCATCATGATGGCGTTCTTCTTGACGATGCCGATCAGCAGGATGATGCCGATCAGCGCCATGATCGAGAACTCGGTGTTGAACAGTGTCAGCGCCAGCAGTGCGCCGACGCCGGCCGATGGCAAGGTGGAGAGAATGGTCAGCGGGTGCGCGTAGCTTTCGTAGAGAATGCCGAGCACGACATAGACCGCCAGCAGCGCCGCAAGGACGAGCAGCGGCTGGTCGGAAAGCGAATCCTGGAACACCTTGGCCGTGCCCTGGAAACTGCCGTGGATGGTGGTCGGCATGCCGATGCGGTCGGCGGCCGCGTTGATCGCGGCGACACCTTCGCTAAGCGCCACGCCCGGCGCCAGGTTGAACGACAGCGTGGTGGCGACGAACAGGCCCTGGTGGTTGACCGAAAGCGGCGTGCTGCCGGGTCCGTAACGCGCGATCGCCGATAGCGGCACCATGGTTTCGGCGCCGGTGCTGACCGCCGCTCCGGTCGAGGCCGCCGTCCTGCCGGTGCTGGTGATGGAATTGTTGGCCTGGTTGCGCGCAGCATCCCCGGCGATCGACGCCGCGCTGGCGGACTGGCCGGAAGCCGCGAAAGTGCCCGCGACGGC
Organism: Mesorhizobium sp.; assembly: GCF_017306585.1. Classification (GTDB taxonomy): domain Bacteria; phylum Pseudomonadota; class Alphaproteobacteria; order Rhizobiales; family Rhizobiaceae; genus Mesorhizobium. The sequence goes on from NZ_JAFKIC010000301.1 coordinate 9,242, forward strand.
GTTGCTCGACTGCGAGCCACCGACCGAGCCGCCCGACGTGCTGACATAGACATTCTTCAGCGCATCCGGGGTCTGCCAGTATTGCGGGGCGACCTCCATGATGACGTGATACTGGTTGCGCGCCACGTAAATGGTCGACACCTGGCGCTGGCCGAAAGCATCGTAGAGCGTGTTGTCCACCTGGCTCGCCGATACGCCGAGGCGCGTTGCGGTGTCGCGGTCGATGGTGATGTCGGCTTCCAGGCCCTTGTTCTGCTGGTCGCTGTTGACGTCGGTAAGCTTCGGTTCGGTCTGCAGCGCAGCCGCCAGTTTCGGCGCCCATTCGGCGAGCTCGTCGAAGCTGTCGCCCTGCAAGGTGTACTGGTACTGCGCGTTCGACTGGCGCCCGCCGACGCGTATGTCCTGCACGGCCTGCAGGAACAGCGTGGCGCCGGGCACGACGGCGAGCTCGCGCCGCAGCCGGCCGATCACCTGGTCGGCGGAGATTTTGCGCTCGGCCAGCGGCTTCAGCGACACGAACATGAAGCCGGAGTTGGTCTGGCCGCCGCCGGTGAAGCCGACCGCGGTGTCGACGGCGGGATCCTTGCTGACGATGGCGGCGAACTGGCTGAGCTTCTGCGACATCAGCTGGAACGAGGTCGCCTGGTCCGCCTGGATGGAGCCGGTCAGCCGTCCGGTGTCCTGTTGCGGGAAGAAGCCTTTCGGAATGGTGACGTAGAGATAGAAGTTGAGGCACAGCGTCGCCGCCAGCACCGCCATGATCAGCAGGGGATTGTTCAGCGCCCAGGAGAGCGAGCGGCGATAGAAGTTCAGCATGCCCTCGAAGACGCGTTCGCTGAGGCGATAGAGTCGGCCGTGCCCGCCCTTGCTTTCGCCGCGCAGCAGGATCGAGCACATCATCGGCGTGGTGGTGAGCGAGATGGCGAGCGAGACCAGGATCGCCGCAGACAATGTGACGGCGAATTCCCGGAACAGGCGGCCGATGATGCCGCCCATCAAGAGGATGGGAATGAAGACAGCGATCAGCGACACGCTCATCGACAGCACGGTGAAGCCGACTTCCTGCGCGCCCTTGATGGCCGCCTCGATGCGGCCCATGCCGTCCGACATGTGACGGGAAATGTTCTCCAGCACGACGATGGCGTCATCGACGACGAAGCCGGTGGCCACGGTCAGCGCCATCAGCGACAGATTGTCGATGCTGAAGCCGAGCAGATACATCACGCCCAGCGTGCCGACCAGCGACACCGGCACCGCAACGATCGGCACCAGCGCCGAGCGCACGTCGCGCAGGAAGGCGAAGACGACCAGGATCACCAGGCCGATGGCGATCATCAGCGTCTGCGCGACCTCGTCGAGCGAGGCGCGGATGGTGGTCGAGCGGTCGACCGCCAGCGACAGGTCGATGGCCGGCGAGATCGAGGCGCGCAGCGTCGGCATCAGCGCCTTCACCCGATCCACCGTTTCGATGATGTTGGCGTTGGGCGAACGGTTGATGATGATCAGCACACCCGGCTTGCCGTTGGCGAGGCCGGCATTGCGGATGTTTTCGACCGAATCGTTGACCTGGCCAACGTCGGACAATCGCACCGGCGCGCCGTTGCGATAGGCGACGATCAGCGGGCGATAGGCATCGGCCTGCGTGGCCTGGTCGTTGGCGTAGATCTGGTAGCGCTGGTCGCCGGCATCGATGGCGCCCTTGGGGCTGTGGGCGTTGGCGGAAGCAAGTGCTGCGCGCACATCCTCGAGCCCGATCCCGTAATTATAGAGCACCTGCGGGTTGAGTTCGACGCGCACGGCGGGCAGCGAGGAGCCGCCGACCGACACTTCGCCGACACCGTCGACCTGCGAGAGCTTCTGCGCCAGCACGGTGCTGGCGGCATCGAAGAGCTGGCCCTTGGACAGCGTATCGGAAGTGAGCGACAGGATGAGGATCGGCGCGTCGGCAGGATTGACCTTGCGATAGGTCGGGTTGGAACGCAGGCTCGACGGCAGGTCGGCGCGCGCCGCGTTGATCGCCGCCTGCACGTCGCGCGCCGCGCCGTCGATGTCTCGGTCCAGTCCGAACTGCAGTGTTATGCGCGCGCTGCCGACGCTGCTCGACGATGTCATTTCGTTGACGTCGGCGATCTCGCCGAGATGCCGCTCCAGCGGACTGGCGACGGTGTTGGCCACCACTTGCGGACTGGCGCCCGGCAGCGACGCCTGCACCGAGATGACGGGGTAGTCCACCGCCGGCAGCGGCGCGACCGGCAATTGC
>NZ_JAFKIC010000302.1 GCF_017306585.1 Mesorhizobium sp.
GGCATGACCAGCACCACCTTCCGCAATGCGTCCGGCCTGCCGGACGATGGCCAGATGACCACGGCGCGCGACATGGCGGTGCTCGGCATGTCGCTGCAGCGGCGCTTTCCGCAGCACTTCCACTATTTCTCCGAAAGCGACTTCATGTTCCGCGGCAAGCTGGTGCGCGGCCACAATGACATGCTCGGCCGGGTGCGCGGCGTGAACGGCATCAAGACCGGCTATATCAGGGCGTCCGGCTTCAACATCGTCACCTCCTACGATGCCGACGGCCGCCAGCTGATCGTGGTGGTGATGGGCGCCGACTCGGCCCGCCAGCGCAACGACCATGTCGAGGCGCTGATCCAGCGCAGCCTGTCGCCGACGATGGATCCCGCAAAGACCAGGCTGATGTTCGCCGAACAGCAGTAGAGCGAGGGGCGACGCCCCTCTCTTCGTCACCCTCGGGTATTCGCGACGCCGCTCCGCGGCTGCTACGCCCGTGGATGACGAAGCCGGGAGGCCGGCCAGCTTGCGAAGGCAACAAAACCCCACAGCCGGCTATTGTCTTGCGGTTGTCACGCAATCGTGCGGTAGGCATGGCATAGGCTGCGAAAACCCATGGTGGCACTGCCCCGCCGCCTTGGCGTATCCTAACCGCAGCGCGACAGCAGGAGCCCATCATGAGCACCGTTCCCAAGGCATCCGAGCAGAAGGCCGCCGACAACCAGAACGACAGCGGCGGCGAGTACTTCGAGGCGACGACCACCGACACGGACCTGCACGGGATTTCGGACGAGCATTTCGACACGCCCGAAGTGCCTGACTCCGAGCCGGTCCCGCCCGGCGCGTCGCGCATCAAGCCGAAGCGAAAGCCCTCGGCGATCTCGGGCCGCAAATTCCGCAAGCGCGATCTGGTGCGCATCGACGATTTGCGCCCGAGTCTCGCCGACCGCATCCGCGCCGACCACCCCGACCTGCCCAGGGGCGCCCGTGTCAGCCGCGAGGAGCTCGGCCGCTACCGCATGCGCTACATGGAGGAGCTGCTGCAGCAGGAGCACGGCGAATTCTCCGAACTCGACCGCCAGGTGGTGGAATCGATCGCCAAGCAGGACACCATTTCCGAAAACTCGGAGGAGGAGTTCGAGGAGCACCGCACCTTTCCCGACCGCGTCTCCGACAATATGGCGGCCTTCGGCGGCAGCTGGTGGTTCCTGATCTCCTTCGCCACCGTGCTTCTGGTGTGGATCGGCATCAATCTGTTCGAGGGCTTGAACAGCGCCTTCGACCCCTATCCCTTCATCCTGCTCAACCTTTTGCTCTCCTGCATCGCCGCGGTCCAGGCGCCGGTCATCATGATGAGCCAGAAGCGCCAGGAGGTGAAAGACCGCCTGCGCTCCTTCAACGAATACCGCGTCAACCTCAAGGCCGAGCTCGAAGTGCGCCACCTCCACGAAAAGCTCGACTACCTCATCTCCCGCCAGTGGACGCGGCTCGCCGAAATGCAGCAGATGCAGCTCGACGCGATGAACGAACTGGCCGGCGCCAAGAAAGCCAAACGCGCCGCGCACGGGGTGAGAAGGCGCAGGGCCGCGAAGGCCGAGGCGGGGCAGTAGACCCGGCAGGTCGCCAGTCCGTCAGCGACCGTGCTGACAAGAGGCGGTGCTGCCGTCGGCCGCGGGCACGACATATCGCGCAGTGCACCGATCGGCCGGGCCGGACCCGCCTGTCGATCCCATCGCGCGCCTCGCGGCACCCGGGTTCACGGGCCGGTCAATCCGGCAAGAAAACCGTTGCGCGGCCGCTGGTGAGGTCGATGACCATCCGCGCGATCGAGGACGCATCGGCCTGCGGGACGGCAACGGTCAGGTCCGCGCCGGTCGCGATGAAAGTCTCACGCAGGATGCGAACCCCGGACGACGCCGCCAGCCGCGCCTGGACCAGCGCAAGATCGGAAAACCCGCACGTGATGGTCGCCTCGACGGTCGTGACGATCGGAATTCTGACGGCCGTCCGAAGACAGGCGGATGCCGTGCCGCCATAGGCGCGCATGAGCCCGCCGCTGCCGAGCAGGATGCCGCCGAACCAGCGCGTGACCACGACCGCGACATTGTCGAGCATCTGACCGTCGAGCGCCTGAAGAATTGGCTTCCCAGCCGTCCCGCTCGGTTCGCCGTCATCGTTGAACCGGTAATTCATGCCGATGCGCCACGCCCAGCAATTGTGGTTGGCGTCGGCGACCGAGTGCGCCGCTATGAATTGCTTCGCTTCCTCCTCGGACGAAACAGGTCCCGCAGCCGCCAGGAAGCGGCTCTTCTTTATCTCCTGCCCGAATGTCGCGGGCTGCTCGATGCTGAACATTTTCGCGCTTCTGGTTTGGACGCCTGGGGCAATTCCAGGAAAAGTGTGAAACGGTTTTCCCGGGAGAAACGCCTAGCGTTTCCCCTAGGGAACTGCGTAAAAACACAGAGTTAGAGCCGTTCGACGATTCTGTGAAGCGCTGAACGGCTCTCATGCCGAACCGCGAATACCGCAGGAAAAGGTCTTTTGGTAGCGGCCGCTCCACCGGCAGCCCGGATACGCACGCCGTCCAGCAGATCGCCCACCCGGAGGACGCGAACTCACGGCCTCTCCCTTCGGACGGCGCCGCTGCTCCATTTCGCCGTTGAAGCCCGCGCCCGCTTCCGCTAAGAAGCCGTGACTTGCCGGTTCACCCGGTTCGTTTTCCGGTTCCCGGAAAGCACCCGTAGCTCAGCTGGATAGAGCGCTGCCCTCCGAAGGCAGAGGTCACAGGTTCGAATCCTGTCGGGTGCGCCAATGGCATAGGGCGAAGCCTGCTGCCGAAAAGGCAATCTTTCGCATAAGCCATTCAGGTTATCGCAACCAGCCTGCTGAATGAATGGATTTCTAGTGTTAGAGCCGCGGGTGTGGATTACGCTTTTGCGCATTTGCAAAAGCAACCACGGCAGTTAGGTTCACCTCGGAAGACGCTTGCATATCAATATTCGTCCGGGCTGGATCGCGGCAAAGCGGTCGCGGTCGGGGTGAGAATTGTCTTATTGTGATGCAGGAGAAGACCGGGCAAGACCCGAATAGAGAGCAACAAGACGTTTCGAATGGCTGGAAAATATGACGACCTAACTCGCGAGCAGTTGGTCCGGATTCTGCAAAAGCGTGATCGCGAGCGCCGGTTTGGTCTGGTGTGGGAACGTGACGACATCGAGGCCGATCTGGCCGTCGACGAAAACTTCGTTGTCGCGACCTTGGATCAGAAATTAAGCGAACGCCCGTCTCCATGGCAAAATCTGATCATCGAAGGCGACAACTACGACGCCTTACGCTGGCTTCGAATGGCCTATGCTGGTCGCGTCAAGTGCATCTACATCGACCCGCCTTATAATACCGGCAACAAGGACTGGGTATACAACGATCACTACATGGATCCCAATGATCGCTATCGGCATTCAACATGGCTCGAATTTCTCTACCGCCGTCTGATCCTTGCACGTGACCTATTGACCGAGGACGGCGTCTTGCTCGTGTCAATCAATGACGAAAACCGCGCCAAGCTTGACATGCTAATGGAGGAAGCTCTGCCGGGGATGCGAGTGGGAAGCCTGGTGTGGCGAACGCGAACTGGTGGGAATGAGGGCGGCCAATACTTCTACACAGATAATCACGAACATATTCTTGCGTTTGGTAAACCCGACTTCCGATTTGGCGGCAGCCAAAAGTCGTTTGACATGTATGCAAATCCGGATGGCGATCTTAGGGGCGAGTGGACCAGCGGAGACTTAACAGTCAACGTCGCTTACACAGATCGTCGAGCAGGCAAGGGCTACTTTCCAATCTATAACCCCGAGACAGACGTCTGGTATCCGTGCAATCCTGACGCCGTTTGGCGGTACGCCTCAAAAAAGCTTTCTGGTGAAAGCGCCAAGATCAAAACACGGTTCATGGAAGACTGGATTCAGGATCGCCGTATTAGGTTCCCGCCCGATGAAAGGGTTGCGGTGTGGCCGACTAAGGACGCACTCTTCAGCGCGATTGATAGCGGTGACGTACCAAAGAGCGGGCGCTCGCCGCTTTTGAGGCGTGAGTTGCCAGATCTTGACTTCTGGGTTGGAAAGAAAGTTGGGTTTGGAACGCCGAGATTCAAGCGTTATAAGTCTGAGCTGCGTAGCGCTACGCAACCACTATCTTCTTGGATTACACCGCGCCTGGATGCTGATGCTAAGACAGAACAAGGGGGACGAATTGTTTCCGGAACTAATGATGAAGGTGCCAAGGTCATCAAAGAGGTTTTCGGCGAAAAGACTTTCAATTATGCAAAGCCTGTTTCCCTCGTCCGCGAATTGATCCGTCAGTCAACGGCTCCGGGTGATTTGGTGTTGGATTTCTTTGCCGGCTCCGCCACGACGGGGCAAGCGGTGTTGGAATTGAACGCCGAGGATAACGGTGACCGACGTTTTATCCTAGTTTCTTCTACTGAAAAAACGGAGGACGAGCCCGACAAGAACCTTTGCCGTGATGTGACATCGGAGCGCATTCGCCTTCTCAACAAACTGGAAGATGGCAAGTACGCCGACCTTTCCGCAGGCTTCGCCTACCTGCGAATGCGCGAGGTCGATTTCTCCGACCTCGACTATGAGGTAGAGCTGCAGGAGATATGGTCAACGCTTGAAGCCATGCATGAATTACCGCTTACAGTGTTTGACGCGGCTTCGTCGTTTAACGCGCATGACGGCGATGGAGCGACATTGATTCTCGTCGACAGACCGGATCAGGCTTTGCGAGTGTTCCTTGAGGCGCAACCCATCGGTCGACAGGTCTTTATTTATGCCTGGGCGCCGGGCGTCATTCGGGAATGGGGTCTGGCTGACACAATTGAGTTGCGTGCGGTGCGCGACGTGCTCAAACAAAGATTTCAGCAATGAGCGCTGAGCCTTCGAAAAAGGCTGGCGAGATGCTGCATACGTTAGCCGGCTACCAGTCTAAGGCGCGAGACGCGCTTCGCGACACAGTCAGGCGCATTGCCGGCTTGCAGGTCGAAAATCCAGCCCAACGAGAGATGATCGCCCGCGACCTTGGCGTGGCTTTGTTGCAGGCTCCCACGGCCGCTGGCAAGACGCTGATCCTCGGACGGACTCTCGAAAGCCTACGTGGCGCGGTGCTTGGCAAATTCGCGTGGTTTTGGTTCACCCCGTTTGTCGGCTTGGTCGAGCAGACCAAGGACGTGTTATCCGCTCAATGCCCTTCGCTGCGGTTGCGCGATGTAGCCAAGGATAGGACGGCGGCAAGCACTCGCGACGGGGATGTTTTCGTGCAGACCTGGGCCACCGTCGCTGCCAACAATGCTGATGCACGAAAGGTGCGTCGACGGGCCGAGAATTCTGGCTCGATTGACGATTTGATCGATGACCTGCGCGATACCGGTTTTTCAATCGGCGTGGTCATTGACGAAGCACATGTCAACTTCGGCACTTCAGCCAAGGCCGCCGCCGAATTTTATCTAAATGTGCTGAAGCCGGACGCGGCAATTCTAGCCACAGCGACACCAAACGACGACAAGCTAGAGGCCTTTGAGAACGAGGCCGGCATCCGCGTTGAAAGCCGGGTGATCGTCGACCGCCAAGCAGTGGTAGACGCGGGACTGAACAAGACCGGCCTTGTTTTGGGTATCGTCGCGTTTGGCGAAGAAGACAGCAAGTTGGTCGACCCTGAACAAGCCGCGTTCGCCGCCGGCTGGGCGCGCCACAAGAAGATCAAAAACGAACTGGCCGATCGTAGCATCAGCGTTACGCCGCTGATGCTGGTTCAGGTAGAGGACCAGAAGAAGGGCGAAGCCGACCCTGTCGCACGCGTGCGCGAGAAGCTTGTACAGCTTGGCGTGCCTACCGCAGCGATCAAGTCGCATACTTCGGGCAAGCCCGACCCTGACTTCCATGCCTTCGCCCATGATCCCGATGTGGAGGTGCTAATTTTCAAGGTGGCTGTCGCAACCGGATTTGATGCACCCCGCGCCTGGACGCTGGTTTCTGTACGACCAAATCGCGGCATTGAATTCGGTTTGCAGATCGTAGGGCGCATTATGCGCGTGCATCCGGCAGTACGGCACTTGCACAAGATAGTTCCACTGCTCGACAACGGCTTCGTTGTGCTGACCGATCCGGAACTGCAGGGCGGCCTTGATGCGGCGGTAGCTGAACTGAAGGCTGTGCGAGAGTCCATCGATACGATCACCGATCACCTAAACGTCGTGCAGTTCGGCACCGGCGCACCGGTATTGCAAGACATTCAGGCGATACGTGGGGAAGGGCTGGTATCAGCGGACGAGCGAATCAAACGTATCGACCAACTGGTTGAGCAGGGTGTGCTCTTTCCTTCTGCACGCACTGAAACGCCGGAATTTCAAGATCGGCTACTCAAGGCCGTCAATGCGGGGGCTACTGGGGACCTGTTCGGTGATCTGCCGATCCAGCAGTCGCCAGAAAAAAACGGAGCCAGCCCGGCCCGGAGCAATGCGGCCCTCTATCGGTTGCGTGCCAACCTTGGACTCCCCGAAACGATGAAGCGAGAGGAATTGCCGGCCATTCAGGCCGCCGGTTACGATTTCGCTGATATGGTTGGGCGTGAATTCGTAAAGCGTATTCCAATCGCTGACTATCTGCTGCCACGCGGAAAAGCTGGCGAATTGCGGCTGCGTGAGTTGTTCCAAAACCGCAGCGAGTTGCCGGAACGACTGAACGTGCCAATCTCTGCCGCTCGCGTCGATGATTTAGCCCAAGCGGCCTTTCAGTTTAATGATCAAATCGACCCGCGCGACCTGAAGCGGTCGATCTTGCAGGCGTTGGAGCGCGCTGCTGACGAAAGAGCGGTGCCCACCGATGAGCGAATGCTTAGGCGGGGCGTGGCGCTTGCTGCACTGGAGCAACAACCAGCGATGCGTGAAGCTGTACGCGCAGCGCAGCGTCTGCGGATGACGGTTGAAGATGGAGACCAGATTCCCTTGAACCTCATTGATGCTGAGGGGTTGCAGCGAGCCGAAAAGGCTGCACATGGCGTCTTCCCCTCCAGCATGAACCGCCCGGAAAGCGCGTTTGCACGGTTGCTTGACAAAGACAGCACCGGCACGGTTTTGTGGTGGTTGCGCTGCACTGAAAACACCAAATGGGCGCCAAAACTTGTGCTGCCCGACGGCAGCAATTTTTTCCCTGATTTTGCAGTGGGTGTTGCGCGACGTTCGAAACCCGATGGCATCGCACTGATCGAGATCAAGGATGATGGCGAAACAGGTCGATTGCAGTCGGACAGAAACACGATCAAGGCGCGAGTTGACCATTCAGCCTATGGTAAGGTGTTTTGGGGGACGGTACATGGCGATGACTTGCCGGTGCGCCTTCTATTTGATGAGAGAGTGAACCGCTTCGTGTCGACCACTGCTTTCGATTTAGCTAGCTTGGTCTACGATTAAGTAGTTTCCGGTAGCTTCGTGGGATTATTTCCGCAGAAATTGCTGCTGGCGAGGTCGGCAGATACCAGACCAAGGCCCTCGGCGCCTACCCCCACCACCCCCCGTACACTCTCCGGCTCCACCAGCGGGCATTCCAGCTTGGTGATCGGATACCGCCCTCTCCCCGCCATCGCCGGCGCTTCCAGTTGTTCGATCGCCCATTGGCCCATCGCCAGTGCGGCAAGATCGAGGTGGTCAGCGGCGGGAACAGGTGGCGGGCGATTCCTTCGTCGTCGTAACCGACGACGGAGATGTCGGTCGGGATGTGCAGGCCGGCTTCCTTCAGCGCTTCGGAGCAGCCGATCGCCGTGCGGTCGTTCTGGCAGAAGCTGGCGGTCGGGCGGCCCATCGGCACTAGCCCGCTACGACGAAGGCGCCCTCGCTTCCTCGATCAGGGTAAAACCTTCCCTTCGGCGAAAAATCCGTCACCAGGAACGAGAACGATACACTCTCCAACGGGGCGACCTAGCCTCTCCTGAGCATCAGCCTGTCATAGGGCTCGAAGTCTCGTTCGATCTCGGCAAAGCTGCCGGACCTGATAATACCGCCCTGGCGCTCGCCCGGTCTTGGTCCAGCCGGCCGCGGGACACTGGGCCGCCTGCTCAGGTAAGCGGCCCAGTGTGCCCTTCTCCCTACCACGCGTACCGCACGGCACCCCGCCCTGCATAGCTCTGCGTGGTTTTGGAGAATTCTCCGTCGACTGTCGCCGATAGCGTCCAGCCATTGTTGAGCTTCATCTCGGCGGATGCCGATGTCAGCAGGGCATCCGCGGCCCGCGCGGCGCCATTGGTGGTGAAGGTCGCGCCGGGCAGGGCCTGGAAGGTCGCCGTGATATCGCGGTCGGCGTTGAAGTCGTGCGCCCAGGCGACACGGCTGCGCAGTGTGACCAGCTTGTCGTCGAGGAAGAAGGTCTTGTTCGTACGCAACCCGAGTTCCGCCCGCGTCGCGGTGAGGTTCTTCGAATCGTAGCTCAGCGCGAACGTGTCCGCTCCGAACTTCGCGGTCTCGCTGTAGGCCGGCAATGCCACGGTGGCGAATTGCGCGGCGCCGTAAGGCGTCAGGTCGATCCACGGCGTGTCGAACCGGTAGCCGCCTTCGAGGCGCCCGGCGAACGATTGCGGCCGAAGCCGTGCTTCAAGGCGTTCGTCTTCGACCGAACGCTCGGTCCGGGCGTCCTGCCAGCCATAGGCGAGCGATGCGTCGACATAGCCCGCGCCGATGTCGTGATGGACGAAGGCGCCGGCCTGGAACAGGTCGGTCCTTCCCGAGCCGAAGCCGCCGACGCTGAAGCTGGTCGCGCCGCCGGCCAGGGCGAAGCCGGCCGTGGTGTCGGGCGAAAGGCGATAGTCGGCACCGACCGCCAGTCCGTAAAGCCGGCTGGTCAACGTGCTGCTGCCCTGGGCGGCGTCGCCGTCCGTCATGGTCGAGAAGCCGAAGGGCGTGGCCCAGACATTCCACCGTGATGACAGCGCGTCACCGGTCGACGCGGTGATGTCGCTGCCAGACGACTGGCCATGAATGGAGCGGTCACTGAGAACGCCGAGGAACTGATCCATGGCGCCGAACGTCGTCTGCTGCAGGCCCGTCGCGGTTTCACCGGAGGCTTGCGACAGCCCGTCCGGGCTCAGCGCGGCGAAAGCCATCGGAATGCCGCCGGTGGTGTCGAAATAGGTCATCAGCGCATTGCCGACCGCTTGCTGGTTGCCGTTCAGGCCACCTGGCACGACGAAGCTCAGCTCCGTGTCGAGGTAGACGCCGTGGCCCTCGGGATCATAGCTCACGGTCTGCTTCAGCGCTGACGGCAGGTTGCTGCTGACCGGCCCGCTGAAGGTGCCGTCGATGCCGCCGTCGGCCGTCATGATCGTATACTGCCGCGCGACGTAGCTGCCGGCCGCGTAGGATGTCCGCAGCGTCGCGCCGTTCAGGCTTGCGGTGCCGGTGGCGTCGACGCGGGCAGCGCTCGCCGGCGAGACGTCCACGAGATAGGTCGATTGGGCCGTCATCGACAGGTCGCCCTGCACGGTCAGCGTGCCGGTCGAACTGCCCGGCGCCAGCGTGCCGCCGTCGACCGTGACATTGCCGACCGTGCCGGTGCCGCCCAGCCTGCCGCCCGCCTCGACCGTCGTCATCGAGGACGATGCGATCGAGCCGTTGACCGTCAGCGTGCCGCCGTTTTGGATCGTGGTCGTGCCGGTATAGGTGTTGATGCCGTCGAGCGTCTGGTTGCCGCCGGCGACGATCAGGCCCGAGGGATCCTCGAGATCCGCAAGGATGCCCGCATAGGCGGTCGAGCCGTTGGTGATCTTGAGCTTGTCCTGCATGTACACGGCGCTGCCGGCGTCGCCGCGCAGCGTTTGAATTGTCGCCGTGTCCGTTTCAAGGACAACCGTGCCGGCCTCCGTGAGATTGAGCTCGCTCGACGCGGCGATGGCATTGTCGGAGGCAAGGACCACATAGCCGTTCTGGACGGTCGTCGCGCCGGTATAGGTGTTTGTGCCGCCGAGCGTCGCGCCGCCGGCCGCAAACGTGACGCCGCCGGTTCCTTCGATGACGCCGGTAAAGCTGCTGGGCAGGCCGTAGCCGTTGATCGTCAGTGTCTTGCTGCCGAGCCTGACGGTTCCCGAAGCCGTGTCGGCGGGCCCGAGGCGGGACAGGCCGCCGATCGTCGCTCCGGACGTGGTCTGCGAAATGTCCAGCACGGACGACAGGCCGCCGCCCGTGAAGTAGACGTCGCCGGCTATGCCCCCGTCGCCTTTCAGCACCACGGAGCCACCGTTGATGCTCAGCCGCGTTGCATTTGCCGCGGTCAATGTCAGCGTGCCCGTGCCGAACTTTACCAGAGTGCTGTCGGTCGCTTCCATCGCGCTGGCGAAGGTGACGTTCTGGCCGTTGGTGTCGATGCCGATATACTGGTGTGACGCCGACGAGATACGGCTGGAATAGTCGGTCTGATTGCCGGCGCTGTACTGCAGCGTGCTTACGACCGTCGTGCTGAAGGCGAGCGTGCCGGCGCTTCCCAACGCGCCTGCGCTGCCGAGATTGATCGTTCCGCCGGCAAATGTCACGCCACCGCTGAAGCTGTTGTTGCCGCTAAGCGTCAGCGTGCCGCTGCCCGATTTGGTGAGGCTGCCGCCTGACGAGGTTACGTCCCCTGCCCAGGTGACGTTCTGGCCGTTGGTGTCGACACTGTATTTCTGGCCCGGAGCGGCCGAGAAGCGGCTCGAATAGTCGGCCTGGTTCGAGGCGCTGTACTGCAGCGTGCCGCCAGTGAAGCTGAGCGCGCCTGATGTTCCGAGCGCGCCGGCGCTTCCGGCGTTGAGGACGCCCGCCGCGAAGGTGGTGCCGCCCGTATAGGTGTTCGTGCCGGTCAGCACCAATGTGCCGGCGCCGGACTTGGTGACGTTGCCGGCCCCGCTCGCGTCATGGATGACGTTGCCGAGCGTTACGCCCACGCCTGCTCCCTTGCCGGTATCGATGGCGAGCGTTCCGGTGACGCCGATGTTGCCGTTGATCGTTCCGGTCGAGTTGGCATCGCCGAGCGTCAGGCTGTTGCTGCCGCCCGTGAAAGTTAGCGCGTCGGCCCGAACGGCGCCGGATGCGCCAAGGTTCGAGAGGCCGCCCGAGATCGTGCCGCGGTTGGTGACTGATATACCGCTCCCGAAAATGCCCGCGCCACCGGCGGCGCCCGGTCCGCCATTGCCACCCTGGATGGTCGTGCCCTGCGCGATGTCGACCACATTGCCGCCGGCGCCGGCGAAATCGACGCCGTTGCCGCCACGCCCGGACGCGCCATCGCCGCGACCGCCGATGCCGCCGGCGCCGCCGGTGCCACCCGTCACCGAGCCAGCCATCAGATTGAGCCTCGACCCGGCCGATCCGAAATAGATGCCGCCACCGCCGTCGCCGCCGCCGCCGCTGGAGCCGCCGTAGCCGGCTGCGCCGACGCCAGCGCCGCCGGCACCGCCATCACCGCCTTTTACCGT
>NZ_JAFKIC010000303.1 GCF_017306585.1 Mesorhizobium sp.
ATGCCGGCGACGATCGGCGAGACGATACTCATCGGTCTGGGATGTCACGAAGTGGAGGCCGCGTTGGCCATGGCAAAGAACGCTCTCGGGCCTGGAAACTGGTCATTGCCGGCAGCAGACCGGCCGATCGGGATCCTGCTCCGTGCCAGCAGGAAGCGCAATTGAAATGGTTCCGGATGGCCCTCAATGAGCCAACCCGGTCAGGGGTGGCCCATGTCTGGCAATGACGCCTTGATCCGTGCCGAGATCGGACGGCTGCTTGCGGGGAAGACCGGCGCCGCCACGATCTCGATGAGGGACAGTATCGCGGTGTTGCGGCTGCGGACCGGCACGGCTCTTTCCGATGACGTCTTGCAGGACCTGCTGCTGGAGATGGCTGAGGTCCGTGGCATGATCGTGATGCTCGATGTTTAGACTCTTTGTTTGACGCAATTCCCAAGGGAAAGCGTTACGCGCTTGCCCGGAAAACCGTTTCACACTTTTCCTGGATCGCTTCAGAGCAATTCCAGGCCAGTCGGTACCCGCTCCGCCACGGCATGCTCGATGCGCTCCGCCTTGCGTGCCGGCGCCAGTGTGCCGTCGCCATAGATCATACGGCCGGCGCGGAAGGTGGCCCGCACACGCGCCACCGGATGACGGTCGGCCACGACGAGATCGGCCAGAAGCCCCGGCTCGATGGCGCCCCGGTCGGCGAGGCCCAGCGCGGCGGCCGGGTTGGCGCTGGCCAGGGCGACCGCCGCCACGAGACTGCGCTCGCGCAGTTCGGCCAGACCGAGCACGGCCGGCAGGATCGAGGCCGGGTGGTAGTCGCTGGCCAGCATGTCGAGCAGCCCCGCCTCATAGGCATGCCGGGCGGACAGATTGCCGGAATAGGATTCTCCGCGCAGCGCATTGGGGGCGCCCATGGTGGTGCGCATGCCGAGCCTGCGGGCCTCCTCGGCCGCTTCCAGCGTGACCGGGAATTCCGAGAGCGCGGCGCCCAACCCATGCACCAGTTCCACCTTCTCAGGCGTGTCGTCGTCATGCGAGGCGAGCACGACGCCGCTGGCCTTTGCCCGGGCCGACAGGTCCTGCAGGGCGTTGAGCACGCCGCCCTGGCCTTCGCGGCCGGCCATGCGCTTGCCGACCACTTCGGACGCCGCGGCTATGGACATGCCGCGCTCCTTGGCGATACGGGCGATGTAGAGCTCGACGTCGCGATACTGTCCCTGGCCGGGCGTGTGGTCCATTAGCGAGATCAGGTGCAGTTTGCCGGCATCCATCAGCTTCTGCAGGGATGCGATGGCCGGGGTGAAGGTCACCTCGAAACGGGCATGGATGCGATGGTCAACGAGGAGGTGGTTCTTCAAGCCGGCAATGGTGTCGATGATATCGGACGTATGGCTTTCCGAGCGCAGCACGCCGCTGGTGACGCTGGCGCCGATGAAGGACAGCGCGGCATAGGCCGTGGTGACGCCGCAGGAGGCGAGCTTCTTGTCGAGTTCGGCAATGCCGATCTGCATCGGCACATGGACGCCGATGCGCGGCTCGACTTCGCGCTCCACCATGTCGCCATGCATGTCGATGAAGCCCGGCAGCAGCAGGCGGCCGCCGCCCGATATGTCGGCGTTGGCAACAGGCTCGTCGCGGACTTCCGCGATCCGGCCGTCCTCGATCCTGGCCGCGCCATTGGGGATGACCCGGTCGCGCAGGACGATTTCGAATTCGCTCAGCCACATGTCATGTCTCTTCGGTTGACCCGCCGCGTCCTGATGCGGCATGCCCCTGTCCGTTCCATTCAAGCATCGTCTTCCTCCAAAGGGGATGCCGCCTTCCCGGATTCGGCTCCGGTCGGCGGCCTCAAGCATATCATCCGAATGTTCTGATTTCATCCGGATGACCGGATAGCGCGATTTGATGACAGTCTTGTGTAGGGCATCGGTTCTCGAAGCCCCTGAAGCCAGAAAAACTCCGGACATAACGGGAAGCGGCCGCATTGTCAGCGTTGCTGTCGCCAGCTAATATTCATTCGAATGACATCGATGCCATAGCGCCTGCCAGCCACGCCGACGGCGCCAACGAGGTGAGAATGGAAAGCAAGATACCGCACGGCCAGTGGCAGCAGGTGGAAGAGGAACTCGCCGCCGACATCGCCGCCGGCCGCTTCGTCGGTGACAGCAGACTGCCCCGGGAGACGGAGCTGATGGCGCGGTTCGGCGTCGGCCGGCACTCGATCCGGCGGGCGATGCAGCAGCTGCAGGACCGCGGCCTGGTCCAGGTCGAACAGGGCAAGGGCACGTTCGTGCGGGATGCCAGGCTTGATTACCGGCTGTCGGAGCGCACGCGCTTTTCGCAGAACCTGCTGGAGCAGGGACGCGAGCCGCTGGGGCAGGCGATCAGGGAAGCGGCCATTGCCGCGCCGCTCCATGTCAGCGAGGCGCTGCGGCTGCCGCCGGGCGAGCCGGTCTACCACATCGTGCGCCTCGGCCTTGCCGATAAGGATCCGCTGGGTCTTTCCAACGCCTATTTTCCGGTGCGCCGCTTTCCCGGCTTCGACAAGGCGCGGCGCGGCGGGCACAGCGTCAGCACCATCCTCGCCGAATATGGCGTCACCGACTATATCAGGCTGCGCACCGACATCATCGTGCGGCTGCCGACCGGGGAAGAGGCGCGGCACCTCAAGCAATCCGAAACGGAGCCGATCGTGCTTTTGAAGAAGGTCGATGTCGACATGAAGGGCACGCCGATCTCCTATTCCGAGACCGCCTGGGCCAGCGAGCGGGTGCAGTTCTCGATCGACAACACCAGCCAGCTCTTGAGCGTGCTGGCGCAGGCGGCGAACGCCGGGGATTGACCGGCCGAACTATGCGCCCAGGATGAAATCGGCGCAGCGGTCGGCGATCATGATCACCGGCGCGTTGGTGTTGCCGCTGATCAGGCGCGGCATGATCGAGGCGTCGCAGATGCGCAGGCGCGGCACGCCGCGCACGCGCAGTTGCGGATCGACCACGGCATTATCGTCCGTGCCCATCCGGCAGGTGCCGCAGGGGTGATAGACGGTCTTGGCATGTTCGAGGATATGGTCCGCAATCGCCTGGTCGGAGAGATCGGCGTCGTCGCCCGGTGAAAGCTCCTCGGCGACCACGGCCTGAAGCGCTGGCTGGCGCACTATGGCGCGGGCGATCTTCATGCCGGCGAGCAGCAGCGCGAGATCGTCGGGGTCGGAGAGGAAGCCGGTGGTGAAGCGGATCGGGTCGGCCGCGTCGCGCGAGCGCAGCCGGACGGTGCCGCGCGACTTCGGCCGCAGCACGCAAGGATTGAGCTCCATGCCGTGGCGTTCGATCGAGCCATGCTCGGCGCTTTCGATCATCACGGGCAGGACATGGAACTGGACATCGGGCCGGCCGTCACCGTCGGTGTCGAAGAAGCCGCCGCTCTCGACGACGTTGGAAGTGAGCAGGCCAGTGCGGAACATGAGATATTGCAGGCCGTGGCGCAGCGCCTTCAGGCCGAGGTCTTCGCCCAGCAGCGAGACCGGCTGGCGCGTCAGCGCATAGAGCGGGGCGGCGACATGATCCTGCAGGTCGCGGCCCACCGCCGGCATGTCGCGGATGACGGGAATGCCGAGTTCGGCCAGATGCCCGGCCGGGCCGAGGCCCGACAGCATCATCAGCTTCGGCGTCGCCAATGCTCCGGCCGCGAGGATCACCTCTTGCCTGGCGGTCGCCGCGTGGTTCTGGCCGTCGGATGTGGTGTAGGCGAGGCCGCTCGCCGCGCCGTTTTCCAGCGTCACGCCGGTGACCAGCGCATCGGTGACCACGGTGAGGTTGGCGTTGCCCGCCAGCGGCTTCAGGAACACTTTTGCCGCCGACTGGCGCTCGCCATTGGCTGTCGTCGTCTGGTAGAAGCCGACGCCTTCCTGCCGGATGCCGTTGAAGTCGTCATTATAGGCATAGCCGGCCTGCTGCGCGGCCTTCACATAGGCCAGCGAGAGCGGATGGCGGTGGCGGGGATCTGACACCGGCAGCGGCCCCTCGGTGCCGTGGCGCTCGCCGGCCAGCCGCTCATTGCGCTCCAGCCGCCTGAACACCGGCAGCACGTCGTCCCAGCCCCAGCCGGGGCAGCCGAGGTCGCGCCAGCCGTCATAGTCTTGCGGCTGGCCCCTGATGTAGAGCATGGCGTTGATGGAGGAGCCGCCGCCCAGCGTACGGCCCTGCGGCACCGGCAGCCGGCGGCCGCCGACGCTTGGCTCGGGCTCGGATTCGTAGATCCAGCTGCGCGCCGTGCCGATCACCTTGGCGAAGGTCGCCGGCATGTCGATCAAGCGCGTGTTGTCGGCCGGGCCGGCCTCGACAAGCAGCACGCGTTTGCCGGCATTGACCAGCCGGTTGGCCAGCGTGCAGCCGGCCGAGCCGGCGCCGGCGATGATGTAGTCGTACTGCGCGCTCATCTGGTCAGGCGTAGCGCATGATGACGGTCTTGGTCTCGAGATAGCCGTCGATCGCGGCGCGGCCGTGCTCGCGGCCGATGCCCGATTGTTTGAAGCCGCCGAAGGGCGCGTTGGGGTCGAGCGTGTTGTGCGAGTTGACCCACACCGTGCCGGCCTTGAGGCCGTGGATGGCGCTCATCGCCTTGCCCATGTCGCGAGTCCAGATCGAGGCCGACAGGCCGTAGCGCGTGTCGTTGGCGATGCGGATCGCCTCGTCGAGATCGGCAACGGGCATTGCCGCCACCACCGGCCCGAACACCTCCTCGCGCACGATTTCCATGTCGGGGCGGACATTGTGCAGGATGGTCGGCGCCACATAGTGGCCCTTCGACGGCACCGGCCGCGCGCCGCTGACCCGCTCGACGCCGGCCGCCAGGCCGCGCTCGACGAAACCCTCGACGCTTTTCCTGTGCTTGGCCGAGACGAGCGGGTTGATCTGGGCCTCGGCGTCGCGTCCGGCGCCCAGCGTCATGCCGTCGGCGATCTCGGCCAGCCTCGCCAGCGTGCGGTCATAGATCGACTTTTCGATCAGGAGCCGCGAGGCCGAGGTGCAGACCTGGCCCTGGTTGAAGAACATGCCGAGCCCGGCGATCAGCGGCTCGATGCCGTCCTCCATGTCGGCGAGCAGGATCATCGGCGATTTCGAGCCGAGCTCCAGCGTGAAGCGGGCGACGCGGTCGACCGCGGCATGGCCGACGCGTTTGCCGACTTCCGTCGAGCCGGTGAAGGTCAGTTTGTCGATGCCGGGATGACGGATCAGCGCCTCGCCGGTGACCGTGCCGCTGCCGGTGACGATGTTGACGACGCCGGGCGGGAAACCGACCGCCTCGATCAGTTCTGCCAGCCTCAGCAGGCCGAGCGGCGTTTCCTGCGGCGGCTTCAGCACCACCGTGCAGCCGCAGGCGAGCGCCGGGGCGATCTTCCACATGCCGATGAGCAGCGGGAAGTTCCACGGCACGATGGCGCCGACGACGCCGACCGGTTCCATGACAGTCATCGCCTGATGCTTCGCACCGGGCGGTACCGGAATGGAAACCTGGAAGGTGGAGCCCTCGATCTTGGTCGCCCAGCCGGCATAGTAGCGCAGCCAGTCGACCGTGCCGCCGGCACTCAGCATGCGCGCGACGCCGAGCGACTTGCCGTTCTCGATGCTTTCGATCTCGGCCAGGAGGTCGGCGTCGGCCTCGACGGCGTCGGCGAGCCGCAGCATCAGGTTCTGCCGGTCGACCGGCCGCATCGATGCCCATGGGCCTTCCAGGGCCGCACGCGCCGCGCGCACCGCCTGGTCGACGAGTTCCGGGCCGCTTTCGGGCACATGCGCAACGATCTCGCCGGAGGCGGAATCATCGACGGCGAGGCCGTCACCAGCCAGGCCACCCACAAAGGGGCCGTCGACGAAACGGCCATTGATGAAGGGCCTGTGCAGGCGCGCCAGGAAGGCGGCGGCGGCTGCGCTGATCGGCGGCACGGTTCTCTCGTTCATGCCATCCTCCTCGATTGCTGGTGAACATAGTGAACCGGTTAGGCAGCGCATCGGCCCGCTTCAAGCCGCAGCCGGCGCGAGTGCGCTTTCAGTCAAAACAAAGTTCCCGCTCGGACAAGACGCCGCTCGATCGGCCGGCCTAGATCAAGGCCACACCGGACCGCGCACTTGCGCGCTTTCCTGATGTCAACGAGGTGTCGGCCATTGAGCGCATTGCTGGGCAATCCGATGGTCGTGACGGCGGCGCTGCCGCTTCTGCTCGGCGTGGTGATGGGTCTGCTGGCGCGATCGGCCCTTCCGGCATCCGTGCTTTTCCTGCTGTGGGCGGCGCTGCTGTTGTTCTTCTACCGGGACACGCTCGGCCCGCCGGTGGTGCCGCCGGTCGCGGCCAGCCAGAAGCTGATCTATCTCGCCTTCGCGGGCATCGTCCTTGGCTTGTTGTCTGAATATCTGTTTGAGCGCTTGGGCACTGGTGCCGCGCGCGCGCTGGTCGCCGTCGCCCTTGTGGCCGCGTTTTCATGGCTCGGCTGGCGCCGGATTGCCGGTGGCGCGCTCGATTTGCAAATGATCGCGGCCATCGCGACAGGCCTGCTGGCGACGATCGGCGCCGCACTGCTTGCGCCCCCGCGGGCCTCGCCGTTGCCTCGCGCCGAAGAGCCGTTCCTGGTGCCGGCCGCTATTCTCGCACTGTGCCTGGCCGGCGCCATCATCTCGGTGCTCGGCGCCTCCATCGTCACCGGGCAATTGCTGGGCTCGCTCGCCGCGCTCGCCGGCGGCTGGTGCCTGATCCAATACATTGCCGTGCTGCGCGGCGGGGAGGCGGTGGCCTTGAGCAGGGGCACCGGGCTCAGCCTCATCCATGCGGGCGCCACCGTGCTGATCCAGGTGGCGCTGCTGGCGCCCAAGGCGAACCCGGCGGCGCTGGTGCTCTCATCCCTGCCGCCGATCGTTGCCGCGCTCGTGCAGGGTCCGCTGCAAGGTTTCGTTCCCGGCGCCCGGCCGTTGCGGCCGCTGGTTGCCGGTCTGCTGATCGCCATGCCGGCGATGCTGGCCATCCTGACGGCGCTCGTCTGGGCGCCGCACGGGGCAGCCCTCGGCTTTTCCTGAGCCTGGATGACAACCAACAATGGGGAGATTTACGTGATGAGAAGAAAACTGACGGCAGCACTTGCGTTCGCCTCGATGTGCGCATTCGCTTCGGCCGCCCATGCCGACAATTACGAGATCGACGGCCAGCACGCTTGGGTCACCTTCACCATCAAGCACGGCATCTACGGCACCGCGCATGGCCAGTTCGACGCGGTGAAGGGCGCGATCGTGATGGACAAGGTCGATCCGTCGAAGAGCAGCGTCAAGGCCGAGATCGAGGTCGGCTCGGTGCACACCGCCTATGACCAGCGCGACAGCGACCTGAAGGGGCCCGACTTCTTCAACGCCGCCGAATTCCCGGCGATCTCCTTCGAAAGCACCAAGGTCGAGAAGGTGAGCGACAAGACCGGTAAGGTCACCGGCAACCTGACCATCAGCGGCGTGTCGAAGGAAATCACGCTCGACGTGACGCTGGTCAACGAGGCGCCCGCGCCTTGGGACGCGACGCTGACCAAGGCGGCGTTCACCGCCACCGGCAAGGTCAGCACGGCGGACTTCCCGATGGCCAAGGCCGCCGCCGGCTTCGGCCTCGGCCCGGATGTCGACATCGTCATCGACCTCGAGGCCGTGAAGAAATAGGTCGCCGCAGCGAGCGGGGGTGTGGCGGCCCGCCGCGCGGCCGAAAGGCCGCGCGGCACTCCATCAGTCAAGAGTGGGCGGCCGAAAGGCCGCTCGGCACTTCTTCAAGCAAGAGCGGGCGGCCGAAAGGCCACGCGGCACACCATCAGCCAAATGCGAAGTGCGCGCTCAGTCAAAACAAAGTTCCCGCTCGGACAAGACTGGAAAACGCCGATGCCGCACTATCCCTCCTGAAGATCGGCGCATAGCCGGCGCGCTTGGGAAACGGGATGGAACAATGAGATTTTCGGGCAAGACGGCTTTCATCACCGGCGGCGGCACCGGCATCGGCGCTGCGGTCGCCAGACGCATGGCCGCCGACGGCGCCAGGGTGGTGCTGATGGGCCGGCGGCGCGAGCCGCTGGAAGCCGTCACCAGGGACATTGGCGGGCTGGTGGTGCAGGGCGATGCCGCCGATCCGAAGGCGGTGCGCGCGGCCCTTGCCGAGGTGCACGAGAAGGTGGGGCCGGTCGATATCCTGGTGGCCAATGCCGGCGGCCATGGCGTCGGCCCGACCATTTCGATGAGCGACGAGACGTGGAGCCTGGCAACCCGCACCAATCTCGACACTGCCTTCGTCTGCGCCAGGGAATGCCTGCCCGACCTGATCGCGCAAAAGGGCAACATCGTCGTCGTCGCCTCGATCGCGGGCCTGTTCGCCGGTCCGGACGCGGCCGGCTACGTCACCATGAAACATGCCTGCATCGGCTTCGGCAAATCGCTGGCGCGCGACTATGGCCGCAAGGGCGTGCGCACCAACATCATCTGCCCCGGCTGGGTGTCGACCGACATGGCCGACGAGCAGATGGCGGTGATCGTCGAAAAGCACGGGCTGGGCTCGATCGACGAGGCCTACCGGCTGGTGACCAGGGACGTGCCGCTCGGCCGCC
Source organism: Mesorhizobium sp. (assembly GCF_017306585.1). Lineage (GTDB taxonomy): Bacteria > Pseudomonadota > Alphaproteobacteria > Rhizobiales > Rhizobiaceae > Mesorhizobium. Next base: position 8,609 of record NZ_JAFKIC010000303.1, read on the forward strand.
CGGCGACGCCGCAGGAAGTGTCCAACGTCATCTGCTTCGTCGCCTCGGAGGAGGCCGCGATGATGAACGGTTCGATCCTGACCGTCGATGGCGGCGCCACCGTCGTCGACCTGCCGACTTTAGCTTTTGCCGATTGATGTGGAGCGTGCGATGAACGATCAGAACAGACCGGCGGACTGGAAGCATTTCGACGATTTCGCCGCCGGCATCGCCACCAACCGGCTGCCGACGACATCGGCGCTGCGCGGCCAGACCTTCAAGATCACGCTCGACACCGGGCGCACCATCGACCTTGCCTTCACGTCCGCCGACACGGTGGCGTGGAGCGAGGGCAGCGAGGCCGGCGCCGACTGGTACGAGGCGCTGGAAGTGGCCTCCAACGTGTTCTTCATCAACATGATTTTCGCCGGGCGTCCGGCCGAGGACGAGGCCTTCATCGTCAACACCGCCACGCGGCGCGTGCTTTCGGTGCGCGAGCGGGTGCGCGAGGCCGGCGAAGCGCCCGGCGAGCCGCGCGTGGCGCAGATCTGGTCGGCCGGCGTGCTGGGCGATCCCGGCGTGGCGCCGACCGGCTTCCAGCCGGCGCCGACCCGCGATCTGATCGGCCTTACCGCGCATTACACATACAGCCCCAACCACGTCTACGAGCACATCTATCTCTCATCGGAGCGCTATGCCTGGCAGAACCTCGTCGGCATCCAGCGCGGCCATGGCGACGTCGATCTGGCGACGACCTGGAAGTTCGCCGACAACCAGTATGTGTTCGGCTTCCGCGAGTTCATCATCCCGGTCGCCTCGCTGTTCTTCTACAATTGGGACGTCATGCACTCGACGGGGAAATTCCTCGGCGTGACCAGCCAGGGCAAGGTCGAGAACAAGCCGGCCGGCGCCCAGATCGAGAAGAAATCCAGGACCGCCTACGACAAGGACAAGGCGCCGGTCTGAGCGCGCGGGGGACGCCATGAACAGGAACTACGAAGCGATCAAGGCGCATTACGCCGGCTCCGACGCCAGGGATCTGGCCGCCATGATGGCGCCGATCACCAGCCGCACCGCCTGGACGGAGATGGCCGGCTTTCCCTATGCCGGCACCTATACCGGTCCCGACGCCATCATCGCGGGCGTCTTCAAGCGCATCGGCGAGGAGTGGGACGGCTACACGCTGACGCTGGAGAAACTGGTCGACGGCGGCAGCACCATCGTCGGCATCGGCACCTATTCGGGCATCTACAGGAAGACCGGCAAGGCGATGTCGGCGCGCGTCGTTCATGTCTGGGAAATGGAGGACGGCAAGGCGCTCAGTTTCGAGCAGTTCACCGACACCAGGCTGGTCGCGGCAGCGACGGCCTGAGGCATGCCCGCGGACACCGGCGGTGCCCGCGCGATCCGAAAAACTGGGAGGATGAAATGGGAAACAGTCTGAAGGGAATGCTTGCGGGTGTGGCGCTGACGGCCGTGCTCGCCGCCGTCGGCACAGGCATCGCCAATGCCGGCGACACCGAGATCGTCATCGGTGCGCCGATCTCCTTGACCGGGCCGCTGGCCGGCGACGGCAAGGAACAGAAATGGGCCTATGAACAGGCGGTAGCCGACATCAACAAGGCCGGCGGCATCATGCTGAAGTCGGCCGGCAAGAAGCTGCCGGTGCGGCTCGTGGTCGCCGATGACGAAAGCTCGGAAGGCAAGGTCGCGTCGGCGCTGGAAAACCTGATCAAGGTGCAGAAGGTCGACGCACTGCTGTCGACCCATTCGGGCCCGATGAACATCGCCGGCGCCATCGTCGCCGAAAAATACAAGAAGTTCTACATGATCACGACCGCCTTCCCGTTCGAATGGCAGCCGTTGAAGCTCAAATATTCCGCGCTGTTCTTCTTCCATCCGGGGCCGGGCGCGGAAGTGCCGTTCGAGATCTGGGACAAGCTGCCGGCCAATGAGAAGCCGCAGCACCCGGCGCTGGTGTCGGAGGATTCGCCCGACGGCAAGGGCTTTGGCGGCGCCTTCGAGGCGGCGGCCAAGAAATATGGCTACACTTTCGCGGTCGACGATCCCTGGGCGATTGGCGCCACCGACTATTCGGCGCTGATCACCAAGCTCAAGGCGGCAGACGTCGACGCCATGCTGGTGTTCGGCTCGCCGGCCGACACGGTGACGCTCTTGCGCCAGATGAAGGAGCTCGGTTTCTCCGTGCCTTATCTGCATGGCTGGAAGGGCACCTGGACGGGCGAGTTCCACGAAGCGCTGGGGCCAGACTCCGACTACATCCTGACCGACGGTTTCTGGTCGGCGAGCTATCCCTACAAGGGAGCGAAGGAACTCGGTGACCGCTACGAGGCCGAGTTCAAGAAGGACTCCGTCACCGTCGGCGCCTTCTATGCCAATGCGCAGGTGCTGGCGCAGGCGATCGACAAGGCAGGCACGACCGATGCGGCGGCGCTGCATGACGCGATCTTCAACCAGGAGTTCAAGGACACGGTGGTCGGCGACCTCAAATTCGACCAGACCGGCTTTGCGCTGATCCCCAGCGTCGCCACGCAATGGTGGCAGGGCAAGCACCAGCTGATCTTCCCGAATGGCAACTGGACCTACAAGCCGGCGCCGGCCTGGGACAAGCGCGGCTGATCGCGGCGTGGCGGGGGAGGGTGTTCGGGTGCGGGGGCAATCGATCCAAGGCTGGCGCCGCCCCTCATTGCCCTGCCGGGCATTTCTCCCCGTATAGTGACGGGGAGAAAGGAGCTGGCCGCAACGCCGGCGACAGCCTTCCTCTCCCCGTCCCTATACGGGGAGAGGATGCCGGCAGGCAGGTG
>NZ_JAFKIC010000304.1 GCF_017306585.1 Mesorhizobium sp.
GTGGTCAAGCGCCGCGAGAACGGCAAATGGTGGGGCGGCGAAGCTCCGCTCGACGGCGTCCAGTTCATCGACTACGGCACCGATTTCAACGCCACGGTCAACGCCTTCGATTCCGGCGAGATCGATCTCAATTTCGAGAGCCCGGCAGATTTCATCGACATCCTCGACAAGATGGGACTGGTGAAGTCCGAGGTGGCGACCGCGACCACGCTGGTCGCGCGCACCAATGTCACGCACAAGCCCTATGACGACAAGCGCGTGCGCAACGCCCTGCAGATGGCGGTCGACAACAATGCGGTGCTGCAACTCGGCTATAATGGCCGCGGCACTGTCGGCGAGAACCACCATGTCAGCCCGATCCATCCGGAATATTACGCGTTGCCCAAGAAGGAGCGCGACGCCGCCGGCGCCAAGAAGCTGATGGCGGAAGCCGGCCAGGCCGACTTCGAGCATGAACTGATCACCATCGAGGACGATTGGCAGAAGAACACCGGCGATGCCATCGCCGGTCAACTGCGCGACGCCGGCATCAAGGTGAAGCGCACGGTTTTGCCGGGGTCGACCTTCTGGAACGACTGGACGAAATATCCCTATTCGATGACGATCTGGTACATGCGCCCACTCGGCGTCCAGGTGCTGGCGCTCGGCTATCGGACCGGCGAGGCGTGGAACGAGTCCGCCTATTCCAATCCGGACTTCGACGCCAAGCTGAAACAGGCGCTGTCGCTCATCGACGTCGCCAAGCGCAAGGAGGTGATGAAGGATGTCGAACAGATCCTGCAGGATTCCGGCGTCATCATCCAGCCGTTCTGGCAGAAGCTCTACAGTCACACGAGCAAGAAGGTGAAGAACTACGGCGTCCATCAGACCTTCGAGATGGACCTCCAGAATGTCTGGCTGGATGGCTGAAAACCAGGCGGCACGGGGCTTCATGGACCGCAAAAAAGTCGATATGCAGGATGCGTGGTGTTGATTGCTTCAAGCCATCAAAAGCCGGAGATCCTGCATGCGACTGACCATGCTCCTTGCCGTCCTTTCGACAGCCTTGCCCGCCGCCGCCTTTGCCGGTCCGGCGTCCGATGCCGTGAAATTCTTCTATGTTCCCGAGGTCAAGTTCGAGGCCGACGCCCAGTATCGCGACCGCTTCACCGAACCAGTGACGAAACTGTTCGATCTCAACGACCAGGCAACCAAGAAGAATCCCGACCAGGTCGCCTGTATCGACTTCGATCCGGGCCTCGATGCTCAGGATTTCGACCAGAAGACCATCTCGAAGACCTTGAAGCTCTCCGAGACGGTCGATGGCGACACGGCGCAGGTGGTTGCGAACTTCAGCCTCTTTCCGGAAGGCGACGATTCACAACGCGAGATGCACTGGTCGCTCAAGAAGGTCGATGGCAAGTGGAGGATCTCGGACATTACCTCGAAGACCAACGACTGGACGCTGAGCAAGCTCGAATGCATGGCGGGCCAAGATCCGGAGTGATGCCATGGCCCGCCGGTCGTTTTTGGCGCTATCGGCAATGTGCTTGCTGGCGCTGGGCTTGAACGGGGCCGCTGCACAAGGCTTGTTGGGTCCGCCGCCGGCAAACGCCCCGGCGCAGCCCGCGCCAGCCGACAGCGGCGGGTCACCGCCCGCGACCGCGCCGGGCGGCGCCGTGGAGCCGGCGACGCCGCCGGTCGCCTGGCCGCCGACAGGGCCGGCCGCGCCGATCCAGCCGGGATCGCCGACGGCAGTGGTCAGGCCGTTTTACGATCAGGTCAATCTTGAGATCGATCCGGCGCAGCGCGGCCATTTCACCGATCCCGCGAAGACCGTCCTGGACAAGAGCGATGCGCTGCGCAAATCCGGGCAGGGGGAATGCCTCGACCCCAACATGGCGCTCGACAATGCCGACTATGACAAGGACCAGATAGACAAGAGCCTGAAGACGCTCGAGGCGATCAATGGCGACCAGGCCAAGGTCATCGTTGCCTTCGTCATCGACAACAACCCGCACCGCCTCGAATGGAAATTCAAGAAGGTCGACGGGCAATGGAAGATATCGGACCTGCTGTCGGTGACCGGCGAATGGGCGCTAAGCCAGTATCAGTGCGAGTGATGGCCGAGCTAGCCCCTTCCGCGATACGGCGCGACGCCGGTGTCGGGCAGCCAGGCGCCTTCCGGTGGCGCGCCGGTCTGCCAGAAGACGTCGATCGGAATGCCGCCGCGTGGGAACCAGTAGCCGCCGATGCGCAGCCACAGCGGCTTGGTTACCGCCACGATGCGCCGGCCGATCATGACGGTGCAGTCCTCATGGAAGGCGCCATGATTGCGGAACGAGGTCATGAACAGCTTCAGCGACTTCGATTCCACCAGGTCGGCATCGGGTGCGTAATCGATGACGATATGGGCGAAGTCCGGCTGTCCGGTAACCGGGCAGAGCGAAGTGAATTCGGGAACAGTGAAGCGCACGATGGCGGGCGGTCCGTCGCCACGCTGGAACGGCACGGTTTCCAGGACCGCTTGTTCGGGGCTCTGTGGCGTCTCGACGTGCGCGCCGAGCTGGGTGAGGGTTTTTGTATCGATCATCGCGGTTTGTCCTTGGATTTGCCGCGCTCATTAGCACCGGAAGGAACGCCGCGCAGCGGTTTTCGGATCGATCCGGTGCGCGACATTGAAACGGCAGGAAGAAGATGACCAGCAACGACCCGCTTCTCCAACCCTATCAGCTCAAGCACCTGACGCTGAAGAACCGGGTGATGTCGACCAGCCACGAGCCGGCCTATTCAGAGGACGGCATGCCGAAGGAACGCTACCGGCTCTACCATGCCGAAAAGGCCAAGGGTGGCATGGCGCTGACCATGACCGCCGGCTCGGCGATCGTCTCGCGCGACAGCCCGGCCGCCTTCGGCAATCTTCATGTCTATGACGACCGCATCGTGCAGTGGCTGGCCGAACTGGCCGAGGCCTGCCATGAGCATGACTGCAAGGTGATGATCCAGATCACGCATCTTGGCCGCCGCACCGGCTGGAACAAGGCCGACTGGCTGCCGGTGCTGTCGGCCTCGCCGGTGCGCGAACCGGCGCACCGCGCTTTCCCGAAGACCATCGAGGACTGGGACATAGAACGCATCGTCGCCGACTATGCATCGGCCGCGCAGCGCTGCCAGGCCGCCGGTCTCGACGGCATCGAGTTCGAATCCTACGGCCATCTGATGGATGGCTTCTGGTCGCCGGCAACCAACCATCGCGACGACGCGTTCGGCGGTTCGCTCGACAACCGCCTGCGTTTCACCGATTTGGTGCTCGACGCGGTGCGGGCGGCGGTTGGAGACAAATTCGTGGTCGGCATCCGCATGGTCGCCGACGAGGATTTTGCGCAGGGCCTGTCGAAGGAGGAAGGCGTCGAGATCGCCAGGCGTCTGGCCAACTCCGGCAAGGTCGATTTCCTCAACATCATTCGTGGCTCGATCGAAAGCGACGCGGCACTCACCAAGGTCATTCCGGTCACCGGCATGCGCTCCTCGCCGCATCTCGATTTCGCCGGCGAGGTGAGGGCTGTGACCAAGTTCCCTACCTTCCATGCCGCGCGCATCTCCGATGTCGCCACGGCGCGCCACGCCATCGCCACCGGCAAGCTCGACATGGTCGGCATGACGCGCGCGCACATCGCCGACCCGCACATCATCCGCAAGGTGATGGAGGGCCGCGAGCACGAAATCCGACCCTGCGTCGGCGCCACCTATTGCCTCGACCGTATCTATGAGGGCGGCGAGGCGCTGTGCGTCCACAATGCCGCGACCGGCCGCGAGGCCGACATCCCGCACATCATCCTCAAAACCAAAGGGCCGAAACGAAAGGTCGTTGTCGTCGGCGCCGGCGCGGGCGGGCTGGAGGCCGCGCGGGTGGCTGCCGAGCGCGGCCATCAGGTGACGGTGCTGGAAGCCTCGAGCCAGGCTGGCGGCCAGGTGCGTCTGGCAACGCAGAACCCGCGACGCAAGGAATTGATCGGCATCATCGACTGGCGGCTGGCCGAGCTCGACCGGCTGGGCGTCGAGATACGCTACGACACCTGGGCGGAGAAGGACGATGTCCTGGCGCTGGCGCCCGACGTGGTGGTCGTCGCCACCGGCGGCCTGCCGCAGAATCCGTCGCTGACGGCGGGCGACAATCTCGTCACCTCGAGCTGGGACATCATGGCCGGCAGCGTCAAGCCGGCCGAGAATGTCCTGCTCTTCGACGACAATGGCGGCCATCAGGGCATGGGCGCGGCTGAACTGATCGCCAACAGCGGCTCAAGACTGGAACTGGTCTCGCCGGAGCGTTTCTTCGCTCCCGAAATGGGCGGCATGAACCATGTGCCCTATGTCAGGGCCTTCCACGAGAAGGGGGTCACCATTACCATCAACACGCGTCTGCGTTCGGTGCGGCGCGAAGGCAATCAACTGATTGCCGAACTCGCTTCGGATTTCGCCGACGGCTGGCGGGGCGAGCGCAGGGTCGACCAGGTGGTGGTCGAGCACGGGACGGCGCCGCTCGACGAGCTCTACCTCAGCCTGAAACCGCTGTCGCGAAACAGCGGCGCCGTCGACTACGCGCGGCTGGTCAATGGAGGCGACATCTTTCCGGCACGCAACCCCGAAGGCGGCTTCGTGTTGTTGCGCATCGGCGACGCGGTCGCCTCCCGCAACATCCACGCCGCCATCTATGACGGGATCAGGTTCGGCCTGCGCATCTGAGGGCGTTAGGAAACCGTTGGCACGCGGCCGAGCCTCGTACGAGAGCCCATGTACGTCGGCCCGGCCGGCGTGCCCGTGCGTTGATGGCCAGAGCCGGGCAACGCACCATCGCCGTGAGGCAATGCTCAGATCATCCTCGCGATCGCCATGCACAGCACGGTGACCACCAGCAACCCGGCGGCAATGCGCTCGCCCATGGCCATTCTGGCGCGCAACTGAACCTCGGTTGCCGCGTCCGTGCCGGCAAGCCGCCTGCTTGGTCCCGCGACCATGGCGCCGAGCACGCCGGCGGCGGCGAAGGCGGTGAGGATGCCGAGCGCCAGTACCATTTCCATCGACCCGAAATAGGCGCCGTGGAAGAAATACCACAGCAACGCGCCAGTCAGGAAAACCATGCCGGAGGCGCCCATTTGCGGCCGGATGAAGCGCTCGGCCCTGATCTCGGGATCGCGGGCAAGCGTGATGGTGGTGCCGGCCCAGAACACGCCTGCCATGACGTGAAGACCGATGGTGACGATATAGACATACTGCATGCCCGATCTCCTCGTGAGCCGCGAATGAGTATATAGTTAGGTATCTAACGATTAGATGTCAATTGATCATTGGAAGCCAGTTCCATCCGCGTGAAACACCGTCTAGTGTCCCGGCAATGACACCTTTTGAACGCCCGCCGGTCGGTATGAATCTCGGCCGCACCGCCAAGCTTGTCGCCCAGGCCTTCGATGCCGCCCTGGTCGAGGCGGGCGGCACCTTGCCCGTCTGGCTCACCCTGCTGTCGGTGAAGTCGAGTGCCCTTGCCAATCAGCGCGAACTCGCGGGAATGATCGGCATCCAGGGCGCGACCCTGACCCATCACCTCAATGCGATGGAAGCGCAGGGCCTGCTGACGCGGCGCCGCGATCCCGTCAACCGCCGGGTTCATCTGGTCGAATTGACCAAGGCGGGAGACGCCATGTTCGATAGATTGCGGATGGCCGCACTTGCCTTCGACAAACGGCTGCGCACCGGATTGCCGGATGACAGGTTGGCCGAGTTCGCCGAGGTGCTGGCGGCGTTGCGCGCCAATGTCGAGGCCGACCTTCGCGGCATCGGGGACGGATTACCCGGCGGCAAGGGTGGCGAGCCGTCTCTTTCCCGCAAACCGGCTCGGCAAGTCAAACCATAAAAGGCTCAGCCGTCGTAGCCGGCGATCGCTCCAAAAGTGTAATGGCGCAGTTTGAGAGCCTTGATCAGCTCCGTCAGCTTGGTCTTGCCGTCAAAACCATCCTGGAACATCTCGTCATGCATCAGCAAAATGAGCTTGCCGGGCTTGGCGAAGCGGCCATAGCCGAACAGGTGATCGATCTCGGCGACCAGATGGTCGACGCTCTGCACCGGCTCGCCGCTGTCCTTGTGCACCCATTCGTGGTCCCAGCCATAGAGATAGAAGCCGGAGGCCGCGACGAACTCGTAGTCGGGATCCTCGCGGCCGGCTTGTGCCTGGCCGAGTGAGTTGTCGTTTTTCGACATTGAAGGCAGCCGGAACACATCGCGCCCAGGCAGGCGCGCGTGCACCGCTGGCTTCAAGCCAAGCACCGCATTGGCCATGAGCATGTCGGCGACCACGCCTTCGGTATCGCTGTAGAAGTGCCGGTAATGGTTATAGGCGTGGCTGTAGCTGTGGTTGCCGATCGTCACCAGAGGCATCGCCTTGGCGCGCCGCACCAGCATCTTGTTTGAAGCATTCGCCTCGGCGTGCATGCCGACCATGAACAATGTCGCCGGCACCTGCTCGGCCTCGAGCACGTCGAGAATGTTGCCGGTGCCGTTCAGCGGGCCATCGTCGAAGGTGAGATATATGGTGCGATCCGCCGCATGGGCCGGCGATGCGCAGACCAACATCGCTGCCAGGACAAACCGAAAGAATGTCATCAGGCGCAGTATCCGGTTGTGGTCGCTACAGGCCGCCATTTCCGCGGCTGGTTGTCAAGGCGAGCCGAAACCGCGCTATGCGAGGCTGCCTTGCAGCACCGTCAGCCGGGCCTTCTTCTTCGGCATGCGAGCGGTCAGCCATTCCAGCGCCTTGTCCTGCGGCATCGGGAAAGCGATGGAATAGCCCTGCACCTGGTCGCAGCCGATGGCCATCAACGAGTTGAGTTCGGCCTCGGTTTCGGCGCCCTCGGCGACGATAGAGATGCCGAGCCCCCGGGCAAGCTCGGTGATGGCGCGCACGATCTTGGAATTGTCGCCGTTCTCATGAATGTTCTGGACGAAGCGGCGGTCGATCTTGAGCCGGTCGATTTCGTTTGGATTGACGTGGCTCAGAGATGCATAGCCGGTGCCGAAATCATCGAGTTCCAGATGGACTCCGGCCGCCCTGATGTGACGCAGCTTTGCGGCGATGCCTGTCTTTTCGTCGTCCAGGATGACGGATTCCACGATCTCCAGCGACAGCTTCTGCGGTGGCAGCCCGGCTTTTTCCAGCGTCTCGAACAGAAACGTATCGAAATCATGCTCGCGCAGCTCGGTGCCCGAAACGTTGACGGCGAGCCGGCCGAAGGAAATCCCGGCACGGTTCCATTCGGCCGCTTCGTTGATCGCCTTGCTGATCACGATGCGGCCGATCTCGGGCATGAACCCGCATTTTTCGGCGACCGGAATGAATTCGCCTGGTGAGATCATGCCGCGTTCGGCGTGGTTCCAGCGCACCAGCGCCTCGATCCCGCTGATGGCGCCATTGGTCAGCGAAACCTGCGGCTGGAAGTAGACCTGGAACGCCCTTTCGGAAATGGCGACCTTGATGTCGTGTTCCAGCTGCTTGCGGTAATCGAGTTCGCGGCGCAGTTCCTCGGAGAAGAAGGAGAAGTTGCCGCCGCCCATTTTCTTGGCGGAGTAGAGCGCCAGATCGGCGTGGACGAGCAGGTCCTGCGCGTTGTCGGCGTCGATCGGATAGACCGCGATACCGCCGCTGGCGCCCGGAAGAATGGTGGTGCCCTGGAAGACGATCGGCTCGTTGATCTGAGCCAGGATGCGCCGCGCCAGCATGTTGATGTCCTCGGTGGTGCCGGCGCCATTGAGGATCATCACGAATTCGTCGCCACCGAGCCGCGCGCACAGATCCGAGGCCCGGCAGGAATCGCGCATGCGCTGCGCCGTTACCACCAGCACATAGTCGCCGGCGGCATGGCCGAGCGTATCGTTGATCTGCTTGAACCGGTCGAGGTCGAGTTGGACGACAGCCAGGCGTTCGCGCCGCCGGTGCGCGCCCTTGATCAGCGTATCGAAATGGTCGGTCAGGAAGGTGCGGTTGTGCAGGCCGGTCAGGCCGTCGTGAACGGCGATAAAGGCCATCGAATTACGAGCGTCGACCAGCTCACGCGTCTTGCGCAGGATCGCGTTGGACATCGGCCGGAAGATGAACAGCGCCACCAGCAGGATGACGCCCAAGGTGGCGTAGAAGAGTGTGCGGTGCAGGGCAAGCAGCTTTTCGGAGCGCTCGTCGGCATCCGCGTTGATACGCTGCCCGAGCGCGGCATAGCCCGACAAGGTGGCATTGGCGACCGAGGCATCGAGGTTTACGCGTTCGGCGCCGCCCTTGTAGCCGTCATTGTCGGCGCTGTTGAGCTGCGTTTCGAAGGCCGAGATCAGGCGGTCGCCATTGGCGATCAGCCCGACCGAGAAATAGTCGAGATGGAAGGGTTTGGCGAAGAGCACGCTCTCGATCGACCTGGGATCCTGTTTCGCCGTCGATTCCGGGTCTGCCCCGGTCTGCTTGAGCAGCAGGTCGTAGTTCTTCTCGAACTCCCCTGTCGCCTGTTTCAGCGCGCTGACCAGCGCCGGCTGCTTGTCGCGCGAAGCGGCGCCCGTCGCGCTGGCAAGGAAGACGATGCGCTGCGACAGCGTTTTTTGCGTGCTGACGATATCGAGCAAGGTGTGGTTGTTCTGCTGCGTCGCCATCGTCTGCTGCAGCAGGACGAAGGAAGCCGCCACCATGGCGGCAATGATCAGCAGCGCCAGCCAGTAGCCAGCCTTGATCAGCAGTATGAGCTTGCCTGAAACGGTTTGCACCGGCTGCTGCGACATTTTCGGGGGCGGCCCTCTCGCCAACGGATTCCTGTATGAGCACCATTGAACTGCAAACCTTAACAGGACTGGAAACCGATGATCTTGCGGCAAGGGGGAGCAGGGTAAACATCGCCGAATGGTTATCGGGTTCTTTCGCCATCGACCTGCATTTGAACATTCACGATGCCTGCATCCCTGCAGGATGGACTGCGGCATTGAGGTCGATGCTGTCCGGCCACCTGATACGGTCGCTTTTGCGATGGATTTTTTGCGCCGGCGGGACGACAGTCTGCCCACGTCAAACGAGGCCCGATCATGACCGCAGCATTCCTTTCCCATATCGACGGCGAGCTTGCCGGGCTGAAATCGGCCGGGCTCTACAAATCCGAACGGGTGATCTCGTCCATGCAGTCCGCGCAGATCGAGGTCGGCGGCGAGAAAGTGCTGAACTTCTGCGCCAACAACTATCTCGGTCTCGCCGACAGCCCTGAGTTGAGGGCAGCCGCAACTCAGGCGCTGGATCGCTACGGCTATGGCATGGCCTCGGTCCGCTTCATCTGCGGCACGCAAGAAGAGCACAAGCAACTCGAGGCGACGATTTCCTCCTTCCTCGGCCTGGAAGACACCATCCTTTACGGCTCCTGCTTCGACGCCAATGGCGGCCTGTTCGAGACGTTGCTCGGTGAGGATGACGCCATCATCTCGGACGCGCTGAACCACGCCTCGATCATCGATGGCGTCAGGCTGTCGAAGGCCAAGCGCTTTCGCTACGCCAACAACGACATGGCCGATCTCGAGGCACGCTTGAAGGAGGCGAAGGATTGCCGCTTCCGGCTGATCGCCACCGACGGCGTGTTCTCGATGGATGGCATCATCGCCAACCTCAAGGGCGTGTGCGATCTCGCCGACAAATATGATGCCATGGTCATGGTCGATGACAGCCATGCCGTTGGCTTCGTCGGCAGGAACGGCCGTGGCTCGGCCGAGCATTGCGGCGTCGAGGGCAGGGTGGACCTCATCACCGGTACGCTCGGCAAGGCGCTGGGCGGGGCGTCCGGCGGTTACACTTCGGGCAAGAAACAGGTGGTGGACTGGCTGCGCCAGCGCTCGCGGCCCTATCTCTTCTCCAACACGCTGATGCCGGCGATCGCCGGCGCCTCGATCAAGGTGTTCGACCTGATCCGCAATGGCGACGCCTTGCGCGAGCACCTATATGCCAATGCGGCGCGCTTCCGGTCGCAGATGGGCAAGCTCGGTTTCACGCTGGCCGGGGCCGATCATCCGATCATCCCGGTAATGCTTGGCGATGCCAGCCTGGCGCAGGAAATGGCGGCGCGCATGCTGAAGCGCGGCATATATGTCATCGGCTTTTCGTTCCCGGTGGTGCCCAAGGGGCAGGCGCGCATCCGTACTCAGATGTCGGCGGCGCACTCCAGCGCCGATATCGATCGGGCGGTCGAGGCTTTCGGTGAGGTCGGCAAGGAATTGGGCGTGATTGCCTGAGCAGCCAAAAGCGATTCCGGATCAAGAGATTCAAGGGACAACAGAATGTCGAACATGATGAAGGCGCTGGTGAAGGCCAAGGCCGAGCCGGGCATCTGGATGGAAGAGGTTCCGGTGCCGGAAATCGGCCCCAACGACGTGCTGATCAAGGTTAGGAAGACCGCGATCTGCGGCACCGACGTGCACATCTACAATTGGGACCAGTGGGCGCAGAAGACGGTGCCGGTGCCGATGGTGACCGGCCATGAATTCGTCGGCACGGTCGCCGATTTCGGCGCGGCGGTGACCGAATACAAGGTCGGCCAGCGTGTCTCGGGCGAGGGCCATATCGTGTGCGGTCATTGCCGCAACTGCCGTGCCGGGCGAGGGCATTTGTGCCGCAACACGCTCGGTGTCGGCGTCAACCGGCCCGGCGCCTTCGGCGAATATCTGGCGATCCCGCAACACAATGTCGTGCCGATCCCCGACGACGTGCAGGACGAGATCGCCGCGATCTTCGATCCGCTGGGCAATGCCGTTCACACTGCGCTGTCATTCGATCTGGTCGGCGAAGACGTGCTGGTCACTGGTGCCGGACCGATCGGCATCATGGGCGCGCTGGTGGCGCAATGCGTCGGCGCGCGAAAGGTGGTCATCACCGACATCAATCCGGTGCGGCTGGCATTGGCCAAGAAACTCGGTGTCCAGCACGTCGTCGATGCCTCCAAGGAGAAACTGCGCGACGTCATGCCGGCGCTCGGCATGACCGAGGGCTTCGATGTCGGGCTCGAAATGTCGGGCGCGGCCCCCGCTTTCCGCGACATGATCGACACGATGAACAATGGCGGCAAGATCGCCATTCTGGGCATCGCTCCGACCGGCTTCGAGATTGACTGGAACAAGGTCATCTTCAAGATGCTGCATCTCAAGGGCATCTACGGCCGTGAAATGTTCGAGACCTGGTACAAGATGATCGCCCTGGTGCAGGGTCCGCTCGATGTGTCGGGGCTCATCACGCATCGCATTGGCATCGATGATTTCCAGGCGGGCTTCGATGCGATGCGCAGCGGCAGTTCGGGCAAGGTGGTGATGGACTGGTAGGGCGCGTCGGCGGAGACGAAGAGTTCCTTCGCGCCCCCCTCTGTCCTGCCGGACATCTCCCCC
>NZ_JAFKIC010000305.1 GCF_017306585.1 Mesorhizobium sp.
CGTGGTGTTACAGCACTTCCGTCAACTTCTGTGGTGGTTGATCGGATGCTGGCAATCTAGGCAGAAGCTCTTTCGATCGGCTTAATAAACAGCCTTACCGATTCCTTTCCCGGCTTGAAGATATTGCGTGGTTAACTGCCTCCTAAGCGCCGGCTAAAATGCCGCTTCCCGGGCCAACACCGCAAGCGGCAAGGGCCAAGGGAAATTTATGGCTTCGCGCGCGTATAAGGACCGAAGCGATCGGAACCGGCCTGGGCCGCCTGCCCGTTTAACCGTTGGTTCTTAACCGTTGGTTCACCAATCTCGTTCATGTTCCGTTGAACAGTCCGCCTGTGTGGAGCGCCTTCATGGCCGCGCCGAGACCGTCAATCCTGATTACCGCGCTTCTTGTCGCCGCGAGCTTCATCGCGCCCGCGAGAGCCGGCGCCGGCATCGAGGTCACCATGAATCAGGCCAAGATCGTGAAGCTGTCACGCCCGGCCGATACCATCGTGGTCGGCAACCCGGCGATCGCCGACGCCTCCGTCCAGGATGCCTCGACGATCGTGCTCACCGGAAAGGGTTTCGGCGTCACCAATCTCGTCGTTCTCGACCAGCAAGGCAGCCCGATCGTCGACGCGCAAGTCACCGTGATCCGGCAGGCTGCCTCGTCGGTTCGCATCTACCGGCGTGCCGAGGTCCAGACCATGTCGTGCACGCCCTATTGCGAAAGCTCCTACAAGAGCGAGGCGGAAAAATCCTCCGAAGCCGAGATGAGCGTGAGCAAATAGGACCGGTCACCGTACAGATTACCAGCCGGTTAAAAAGCCCGCCGCGACTTTAACGATCATTCAAACCGGACCTCAATTGGTTTGCGCTAATACACCTGCCGGGACCGTCCAGGAATGGCAGGAACAGGAACATGAGCAACGAATTCGGCTCGACAGGTCAGCGCAAGATGAAGCGCATCGGGTTCTTCAAGCGCTTCGTTCGCGACCGCCGCGGCAGCACCGCGCTGGAATTCGCGTTGCTTGCCTTGCCGTTCGCCATGCTGGTGTTCGCCATCCTTGAAAGCTGCATCTCCTTTGCCGGCCAGGAAGTGATGGCCAATATCACCGACGATATCGCGCGCCAGTTGCGCACCGGCCAGTTGAGGCCGGCCGACGTCGCGGGAAACAAGTTGACGAACCTGATCTGCGACAGGCTGGAGATCATCGTCTCCACGGATTGCCCGCAGCAGCTTCTCGTCGACCTTCGCCAGTACGCGACTTTCGCCGACGCCGCCCAGGCGGGTTTCAAGATCCAGAACGGCGATGTCGTGCTGATGCAGGGCACCAGTTCGCAGACCTTCGCGAATTCGCCGGGCCTGGCGGAATCGAGAAACATGCTGCGGGTCTTCTACAAATGGCCCGTGATGACCGACCTGATGGCCAAGTCGATGGCCAATCTGAGCGGCGGCCGCACGCTGCACTTCGCGTCGGTGACCTGGCAGAACGAGCCGTTCAACAATTGATCTAGCTGGCGTAAGCACAAAACAAGAAAAAGGCAGTGGCTATGATGCGTGCGGGGGCACATCTGGGAATTGCAGCGATCAAGAGCAAGACGGCCGGGTTCTGGTCCAATCGCCGGGGCATCGCGGCGGTCGAGTTCGCTCTCATCGTGCCGATCCTGCTGATCCTTTATTTCATGACCATGGAGGCCTCGCAGGCTATCGAGACCAGCAAGAAGGTCAGCCGTATCGGCAGCATGGTCGCCGATCTCGTCACGCAGCAGCCGACCATCGTCAAGGCGGATCTCGACGCCATCATGCAGATCGGCACCTCGACCATCCAGCCCTACAACCGCTCGACCCCGAGCATCACCATCACGGCCATACAGGTCACCAACGATACACCGCCCAGGACGAACGTGGTCTGGTCGCGCAAAATGGTCAATGGCGTCGCCAGCATCGCCACCACCCTGCCCGCGACGACCACGGTTCCGACAACACTCAGGGTCGCCGGCACCTTCCTCATCCGCGTCCAGAGCAGTCTCAGCTATGCGCCGATCATCAGTTGGTCGACGGACACCCAGCAGAAGCTTGGATTGACGCAATCGCTTACCACCACGATCGGGATGGGCGAGACATATTATCTGCGCCCGCGCAGAAGCCTGACGATCCCCTGCAGCGATTGCTGAGAACCGTTACCGCTGCCCGCCGCCGTCGGCCGAGACGAAGCGCACGATCGCTTCCGCTACCGCATAGTCCTTGGGAGCGACGGTGAGGAAGCCACCGGAATGTTTCGATTCCAGGAGATCGTAGATATCCGGCGTCGTCGACTTGAGGTTGGTGAGGAACACGGTCAGCCGGCGCTTGGCCTCCGGGTCGAGATCGCTGCGCACGGCATGGGGGCCGTATCTCAGCAGACCCGACGTCCATACGACCTGGAGAGCCGACACCGAAAGGCCTGACATTTCGAGCCTTGCCTGCGTACCGCCCGACAGCAGCGGCTGTCCGTCGGCCGCCGCCCTCACCCAACCGAACAAAGCGTCGGCCTGCCGGTCGAAGAACATCTTTTCCGCGGCGGATGCCGAATCCGCATGGATCAGAAAGGGCGCATTTTCGGTGATGCCGACATGGTCGGCGGCCAGCCCCGCCAGCGGCAAAAGCGAACCGCCGACGCTGTCGGCCGGCGCCATGGCGATCCGATGGGTCGACATGGCCGCCAGCCCGGGCAACTTCCCGTCCATGGTCAGCAACACGGAGCGTATTCCGGCCGCGCCGTCGGAATCGACCGGCGCCACCAGCGGCTCGATGCATCCGCAGCGCTGCAGCGCGGTGGCGTAGGCGGTCGACGAATAGATGGCGTATTCGATCCTGGCGTTGGCCTGCGCCTCGATCAGCGCGGCATAGTCGCGGGCAACGAAGAACTCCACTTTCATGCCCAGAGCATTGGTGAAGGCCTCCGTCAGTTGCGACAGCCCCGGAATGGTATTGCCGCCGCCGGGTTCGGCAATGACGCCGATGCGAAACGTACCGATATCGTCGCGCCAGTCGGCAAGCGCCGGTCCGGACCAGACCGCGCCCTGGACAATCATCAGGGCGGCCCACGCAGCTTTCATGAAAAGACCGTCATTTGCTCTTCGATCCGGGACATCAGGCTGATCCCGACTATCGCGCCAAGCCGTTGCCGTTTGGTTTCCGAATTGCCAACGCTGTCGGGGAACCCTATGTCTGGTCGTCCACACTGGCAACATTACCCGATGGCGCGTGCTTTCCTTTTCGTCCTGGATTCCTTCGGTATCGGCGGCGCGGCCGACGCCGAACGCTATGGCGACGCCGGCGCCAACACGCTCGCCCACATCGCCGAAGCCTGCGCCGAAGGGCGCGCGGATCGCGGGGGACTTCGTGAAGGGCCGCTGTTTGTCCCTCACATGGCGTCGCTCGGTCTTGGCAAGGCGGCCGGGACGGCGACGGGATTGGAGTTCGCCCATTTCGGGACGGATCTGCTCGCCAATGCGTTCCATGGCGCGGCACAAGAAGTTTCGAGCGGCAAGGACACCCCATCCGGCCATTGGGAGATCGCCGGCCTGCCGGTGCGTTTCGACTGGGGCTATTTCCCCGACACGGTTCCCGCCTTTCCGGCCGATCTGACCGAAGCGATGATCCGCGAGGGCAAGGTGCCGGGCATTCTCGGCAATTGCCACGCACCGGGCACCGAGATCATAGAGCGGTTCGGCGAAGAACACATCCGCACCGGCAAGCCGATCTGCTACACGTCCGTAGATTCTGTCCTGCAGATCGCCGCGCATGAAGAGCATTTCGGCCTGGAGCGGCTTTATGAATTCTGCAAGGTGGTGCGCCGGCTGGTCGATCCGCTCAGGATCGGGCGCGTGATCGCGCGGCCGTTCGTGGGCGAAACCGCCGCCACCTTCGAACGGACCTACAACAGGCACGACTACGCGGTGCCTCCACCGGAGCCGACCTTGCTCGACCGGCTGACGGCGCGGGGAAGCCGCGTGCTGGCCGTCGGCAAGATCGGCGACATCTTCGCCCATCGCGGAATTTCGCAGGTGCGCAAGGCCGCCGGCAACATGGCCATGTTCGACCAGGCGCTGGGTGCGATCGACGACGCCGTCGACGGCGATCTGGTCTTCGCCAATTTCGTCGATTTCGACACCGAATTCGGCCATCGCCGCGACGTCGCCGGCTACGCAGCCGCGCTCGAGGCCTTCGACCGGCGGCTGCCGGAGGCATTTGCAAAGCTGAAAGATGGCGATCTTCTCATCCTGACCGCCGATCACGGCAACGACCCGACCTGGCGCGGGACCGATCACACACGCGAGCGTATTCCGGTGATCGGCATGGGGCCCGGTCTCAAAGGCGGCGATATCGGGCTGAGGACGACATTCGCCGATATCGGCGAGACCGTCGCCGAACATCTGCGGCTGGCGCGCGGCCGCCACGGCACTTCATTCCACAAGACGATAGGCGGCCATGCCTGAATTGCCCGAAGTCGAAACGGTCCGGCGCGGGCTGCAGCCGGTTCTGGAAGGCGCCCGCCTCGCCAGGGTGGAGGCGCGCAGGCCCGATCTGCGCTTTCCTTTTCCCGAAAAGTTCTCGCAAAGGCTCACCGGCAAGACCATCACCGCGCTTGGCCGTCGCGCCAAATATCTGACCATGCATGTGCAGAACGGCCCGGTGTTGATTTGCCATCTCGGCATGTCCGGCTCCTTTCGCATCGAAACCGGAGACGACAGCGAGACCCCGGGCGTATTCCACCACGAGCGCTCGAAGAGCGAAACGCACGACCATGTCGTGTTCCATGTCGAGTCGGCCGCGGGCACGCGGTCGCGCGTGATCTTCAACGATCCTCGCCGGTTCGGTTTCATGCTGTTCGCGGAAGAGCCGCCGGAGACACATCCGATGCTGGCCGGACTTGGCGTCGAGCCAACCGGCAACACGCTCGATGGCGAGTTGCTGGCATCACTGCTGACGGGCCGCAGGTCGCCGCTGAAGGCGGCGCTTCTCGACCAGCGGCTGATTGCCGGGCTTGGAAACATATATGTGTCTGAGGCGCTTTGGCGCGCCGGCCTGTCGCCCTTGCGCGAGGCCGGCACCATCGCCAAGCCGGGCAAGAAGGCGAAAGAACAGAGCGAGCGCCTCGCGCAGTCTATCCGCTCCGTCATTTCGGATGCCATAGCCGCCGGCGGATCGTCGTTGCGCGACTATGTGCACACCGATGGTTCGCTGGGCTACTTCCAGCATTCCTTCGCCGTCTATGATCGCGAGGGCGAGCCTTGCCCGAAGCCTGGTTGCGGTGGGCACATCGAGCGTGTCGTACAAAGCGGGCGCTCGACCTTCTACTGCCGGACGTGTCAGAGGTGAGTTAGAGCGCGGGAAGCGTAGAGCGCTTCCCCTGAAAATTGCGTCAAACAGAGAAACAGACCGGATCGAGCGAGGAGAAGCAGCCATGGCCTATGAAACGATCATCACCGAGACGCGCGGCAAGGTCGGGCTGATCACGCTGAACCGGCCGCAGGCGCTCAACGCACTGAACCTCCAGCTTCTGGCCGAACTGGTCGCGGCCGTGAAAGGCTATGAAGCGAACGCCGGCATCGGCGCCGTGGTGATAACCGGCTCCGAGAAGGCTTTTGCCGCCGGCGCCGACATCAAGGAAATGCAATCGATCTCGTTCGCGGATGCTTATCTGCAGGACCTGTTCATCGGCTGGGAAGACCTGACCAGGGCCAGAAAGCCCGTCATCGCGGCCGTTGCCGGCTATGCGCTGGGCGGCGGCTGCGAACTGGCGATGATGTGCGATTTCATCATTGCCGCCGACACGGCCAAATTCGGCCAGCCTGAAATCACGCTCGGCGTCATCCCCGGGATGGGCGGATCGCAGCGCCTCACCCGCTTCGTCGGCAAGTCTAAGGCAATGGACATGTGCCTGACCGGACGGATGATGGACGCGGCGGAAGCCGAACGCTCCGGCCTGGTCTCACGGGTCGTACCGGCGGGCGAACTCGTCGAGGAGGCGGTCAAGGCGGCCGCCAAGATCGCCGCTTTCTCGCTGCCCTCGGTAATGATGGCGAAGGAGGCCGTCAACCGCGCCTATGAGACGACGCTGACTGAGGGATTGCGCTTCGAACGCCGCCTGTTCCATTCGCTTTTCGCGCTCGAGGACCAGAAGGAAGGCATGGCGGCTTTCGCCGAGAAGCGGAAACCGAATTTCACCAACCGCTAATGCATGTCGCGCAAAAGTGACCTCGATTTTGCGACAACGACATGCATCAGACAACGCCCTAAAGCGCGTCTTGTGAATCCGTTTCCATGCAACGCACTTTAGCGCGGCGCCGGCCGGCACAGGAAAGCCGTGCATCGGCCAAAAAGAACGCCGGGCGGCGTTGACGCGCCGGAAAAGCTGAACTATAAGCCGCACCAACCGAGGCGGCCCCGTTGCTGCCCGTTTGTTTTTTGCGCCCTGCGGCATGCCGCATGCGCCGACCAGATCAGAAGAGAGGCATCATGGCCAACACATCCTCGGCCAAAAAGGCAACGCGCAAGATCGCCCGCCGCGCGGCGATCAACAAGAACCGCCGCTCGCGCGTCCGCACCTATGTCCGCCAGGTCGAGGAGGCACTCGCCTCGGGCGACAAGGCTGCCGCGCAGGCTGCTTTCAAGGCCGCCGAGCCGGAATTGATGCGCGCCGCGACCAAGGGCGTCATCCACAAGAACACCGCGTCCCGCAAGGTGTCGCGTCTGGCCCAGCGCCTGAAGGTGCTGTCGGCCTAAGATCGCCTCACTAGGCTGGTCTTCCATGAAACCCGGCGGTCGCGCCGGGTTTTTTCGTTTGCCGGCAAGTACTTAAAAAGAATGCCCAAAAACGGCGTCCAAGGCGGGCGCCGGGCTTCGAAATGTTTTGCCGGCACATGCATGCAAGCTGATGGTTGACGCGCTTGAAAAGTGGCGGCTCAAAAATTCTTAACCGTCAGAAATAAGCTATATTTTCCAGATAGTTACCAGTGGTCATCCACAACTTGTCCACACCGCTCCGAAGGGAGGGTAGGACAACTGGCTGTCAAGCGAATTATTTCAGAAAATTTCGCGGCAGCCCGGCTTTTTCATATTCGCCGGAAAAGGTTTTGATTCACAATGGCTTTGTCAAAATATGCCGTTGCGGCATGCCGCTCCGGCTCGTCCAAACTAACCAGATTCCTTAAAAATCCGTTAGACGTGGCCTTGCCCTATCCACAGCGATTTCGGTAATGTCCATCCATCGAAAGGGACGGGCTCTGGCCCTTAACCCAGCCTCAATCGGCCAGCTGAAATTGGCGGGATTTGCGACGCGGATCAAGTCCGTGGACGGGGTTGTTTGGTCTTTTTCGATACGGTAGGGGACTGGCGTAACTAGACATGGCAGGTCGACGGCGCGCCGGCGTTTTTCGCCGGACGGTGTTGTGTTGCCCTGACGTACCCAACGCGGACTGGCTTCCATGGGCCGGCACCGGTTCCCTGAGATAGTGGGCGAGGCTCATCTGCCAGCGGCGGCAGCGGGCATCGTAGCAAAGTGCAGTCGCTGGAACACGGATGCAGGAGGCGCATCCCCAGCGGAAAACAGGTACAAAGACAAGGAACTCGATCATGCAGAGCGGCGTCGAAAGGGAGCATACGAATGACATCCCATTTCCAGGAAATCTGATCGGAGCGGACGAGATGGCGGTCTCCAGCGACGCGGAGCAGAAGTTCGACCGGGTCAAGGCCCAGTTGAAGGCGCGTCTGGGAACCGAGGTATATTCGAGCTGGTTCGGTCGCATGAAGGTCGCGGAGGCCTCCAAGGGCATTGTCCGCATCTCGGTGCCGACGGCTTTCCTGCGCTCGTGGATCAACGGCCACTATCTCGACCTGATCTCCGAGCTGTGGAAGCAGGAGGACGCCGACCTTCTCAAGATCGAGATCGTCGTTCGCACGGCCACCCGGCAGGGCCGCGGCCCTGCCGAGCCGGAACTGGCGCCGGCGCGCAAGATGACGCGGCAGACGCAGACAGCGCTGGCCGCCGGCACGGCGAGCCCAGGCAGGGTCGAGCGGGCCGCCGCGCCGCGTGCGGGCGCCACGGCCGAGAGCGAGTTCCGCCACAACGTTCTGGGATCGCCGCTGGACCCGCGTTATACGTTCGGCTCCTTCATCGAAGGCCCGTCGAACCGGGTCGCGTTCGCAGCCGCCAAGGCGGTGGCGGAATCGCAATCGAGCGCCGTGCGCTTCAACCCGCTTTTCCTGCACGCCACCGTCGGTCTCGGCAAGACGCACCTGCTGCAGGCCATCGCGGCGGAATCGCTGAAGCAGAACCCCAAGTCGCGCGTCGTCTATCTGACGGCGGAGTATTTCATGTGGCGCTTCGCCACCGCCATCCGCGACAACAACGCTTTGACGCTCAAGGAGCAGTTGCGCGACATCGACCTTCTGATCATCGACGACATGCAGTTCCTGCAGGGCAAGTCGATCCAGCATGAATTCTGCCATCTGATCAACATGCTGCTCGACAGCGCCAAGCAGGTCGTTGTCGCCGCCGACAGGCCGCCATCCGAGCTTGAATCGCTTGAGCCGCGCGTCCGTTCGCGCCTCAATGGCGGTGTCGCGCTCGAAATGTCGGCGCCCGACTTCGCCATGCGGCTCGGCATGCTCAAGCTGCGGCTGACCAACGCCAGGATCGATGACGCCTCGCTCGATATTTCCGACGAGATCCTCAACCACATCGCCCGCACCGTGACTGGCAGCGGCCGCGAACTGGAAGGCGCCTTCAATCAGCTGTTGTTCCGCCAGTCGTTCGAGCCGCAGATCACCATCGACCGCATCGATGAGATCCTAGGCCACATCTACCGCACCGGCGAGCCGAAGCGGGTCCGCATCGAGGACATCCAGCGCATCGTGGCTCGCCACTATAACGTGTCGAAGACGGAACTGCTGTCCAACCGGCGCACGCGCACCATCGTCAAGCCGCGGCAGGTCGCCATGTATCTGTCGAAGGTGATGACGCCCCGTTCTCTGCCTGAAATCGGCCGGCGCTTCGGCGGCCGCGACCACACCACCGTGCTGCACGCCGTGCGCAAGATCGAGGACCTTTCCGGCGCCGACAACACGCTGGCGCAGGAACTCGAGCTGCTGCGGCGGCTGATCAACGACCAGGCCTGATCCGCCCGGGACAGGCAAGCCTGAACTGCCTCGCAATTCAACGGCTTGCCTGCCCGGCCAGAAACCGGAAAATCGTTCGCGACAAGGTCGGCGGACGATCCGGATTCAGGATTTGGCGCCCGCGCCGGCCGTCTTCGCGGCCGTTATCCCCAGAAAGCCCGCGCAGCCGGCCCGAACCGGTGGCGCGGGCTTGCGTTTGCTGGTTTTTTCCTGTCAGTTTACACAGATTCTGAAGCCTGTTCAGACGTTTCGCGGGGCGCCGCCAGCCGGAGACCCGCTCATCCATTCAAGCGAGCCTGTTTCGTCATGCGTGTTATCCTGGAACGGTCAAATCTCCTGAAGTCGCTCAACCACGTGCATCGCGTGGTCGAACGGCGCAACACCATACCGATCCTGTCCAACGTGCTGCTCAACGCCGAGGGCGCCAGCCTCGAAATGAAGGCGACCGACCTCGACCTGGAGGTGACGGAAGCGACCCCCGCCAAGGTCGAGCGCGGCGGAGCGACGACGGTTCCGGCACATCTGCTCTACGACATCGTGCGCAAGCTCTCGGACGGCGCCGAGGTGATGCTGAAGACGGATGAGGACGGCAACGCCATGACGGTGACGTCGGGCCGCTCGAGCTTCAGGTTGCAGTGCCTGCCGCAATCCGACTTTCCCGAGCTTTCGGCCGGTTCCTTCTCGCATATCTTCCGGCTCGATTCGGTCGCCCTCAAGGGTCTGATCGAGAAGACGCAGTTCGCCATCTCCACGGAAGAGACGCGCTATTATCTCAACGGCATCTACCTGCACACGCATGAGGTCGGCGGCAAGCTCAAGCTGCGGTCCGTGGCGACCGACGGCCACCGCCTGGCGCGCGCCGAGATCGACGCGCCGGCGGGTTCGGAAGGCATGCCGGGCATCATCATCCCGCGCAAGACTGTAAGCGAGCTGCAGAAACTGGTCGACGATCCGGATATCGCCGTGACCACCGAACTCTCGGACACCAAGATCCGCTTCACCATCGGCAGCGTCGTCCTGACCTCGAAGCTGATCGACGGGACCTTCCCGGACTACCAGCGCGTCATTCCAACCGGCAACGACAAGAAGCTGATCCTCGACCGCCAGAGCTTCGCGGCGGCGGTCGATCGCGTGTCGACCATTTCTTCCGAACGCGGCCGCGCCGTGAAGCTTTCGATCAGCGAAGGCCAGGTGATGCTTGCGGTCAACAATCCGGATTCCGGCAGCGCCACGGAGGAACTCGCGGCCGACTATTCCGCCGACCCGATCGAAATCGGCTTCAACGCCAAATACCTGCTCGATGTCGCCGCGCAGTTGACCGGCAGCGAAGCCAAATTCATGCTCGCCGACGCCGGTTCGCCGACACTCATCCATGACATGGCCGACGAAACCGCACTTTACGTGCTGATGCCGATGCGGGTATAGCCCGCGCGGCGTTTGCCGGGCGGCGACAGGCTCTGGCCGCGGCGACTTCTACAGGCGGATAGCGGTTGCCGGAACAAACCCATATAAGTAAGCTTACGCTTACCAATTTTCGCAATTACGCGACGCTGGCGATCGATCTCGCCCCGGGTGCAGTCGTGTTTTCCGGCGACAATGGCGCTGGCAAGACCAATCTGCTCGAAGCGATCTCCTTTCTGACGCCAGGACGCGGCCTGCGCCGCGCGCCCTACGGAGACGTTGCCCGCGAAGGCGGCGATGGCGGTTTTGCGCTGCATGCCCGGCTTGCCGGACCTGATGGCGAGGTCGAGATCGGCACGGGCATTTCCGGCGGCGAAAGCGAAGGCGGCAGGCGGGTGCGTATCAACGGCGCCACGGCCCGCTCGGCCGAGGACATGCTGGAATGGCTGCGCGTCGTCTGGTTGACCCCGGCCATGGATGCCTTGTTCACGGGGCCTGCCGGCGATCGCCGGCGCTTCCTCGACCGGCTGGTGCTGGCGATCGATCCCGGTCATGGCCAGCGCGCACTTGACTACGAAAAGGCCATGCGCGGCCGTAACCGCCTGCTGACGGAAGGCTCGCGCGATAGCGGCTGGTTCGAGGCGATCGAGACACAGATGGCCGAGACAGGCGTGGCAATCGCCGCCGCGCGCGCCGAGATGGTGCGCCTGCTGGCTGCGATGATCGACAGGCTCCCCGATTCCGGACCGTTTCCGCAGGCAGACATCGGCCTCTCGGGCGATCTGGAGGCTGAGATCACAAACACACCAGCGGTCGATGTCGAGGAGCGGTTTC
>NZ_JAFKIC010000306.1 GCF_017306585.1 Mesorhizobium sp.
AATTCCAGACCTGAGGCGGCGAGCGGCGATGGCCGACCATAAATTCCTTTCCATTCGCGGGGCGCGCGAACACAATCTGAAGAACGTCGATCTCGACCTGCCGCGTGACAGCCTGATCGTCATGACCGGCCTGTCGGGTTCCGGCAAATCGTCGCTGGCCTTCGACACGATCTACGCCGAAGGCCAGCGCCGCTATGTCGAGAGCCTCTCGGCCTATGCAAGGCAGTTCCTGGAGATGATGCAGAAGCCCGATGTCGACCAGATCGACGGGCTTTCGCCGGCCATCTCGATCGAACAGAAGACGACGTCGAAGAACCCGCGTTCAACGGTCGGCACCGTCACCGAGATCTACGACTATATGCGCCTGCTGTTCGCGCGTGTCGGCGTGCCCTATTCGCCGGCCACCGGCCTGCCGATCGAGAGCCAGACGGTCAGCCAGATGGTCGACCGTGTGCTGGCGCTCGAGGAAGGCACGCGCCTGTTCCTGCTGGCGCCGATCGTGCGCGGCCGCAAGGGCGAGTACCGCAAGGAACTGCTCGAACTGCAGAAAAAAGGCTTTCAGCGCGTCAAGGTCGATGGGGTCTTTTATGAGATCGCGGACGTGCCCGCGCTGGACAAGAAGTACAAGCACGACATCGACGTTGTCGTCGACCGCATCGTGGTGCGCGGCGATCTTGCCACGCGGTTGGCCGATTCGATCGAAACCGCGCTGAAGCTCGCGGACGGGCTGGCCGTCGCGGAATTCGCCGACAAGCCGCTCGATGCCAGCCAGACCGGCGAGGATTCAGTCAACAAATCGAAGAACGAGACGCATGAGCGCATCCTGTTCTCGGAAAAATTCGCTTGCCCGGTATCCGGCTTCACCATCCCGGAGGTCGAGCCACGCCTGTTCTCGTTCAACAATCCGTTCGGCGCCTGCCCGACCTGCGACGGCCTGGGTAGCCAGCGCGCCATCGACGCCAACCTCGTTGTCCCCGACGAGAATGTTTCGCTGCGCGACGGCGCCGTCAGCCCTTGGGCGAAATCGACCTCGCCCTACTATGTGCAGACGCTGGAAGCTCTGGGCAAGGCATACGATTTCAAGCTCGGCGACAAGTTCAAGGATCTGTCCAAGGAGGCCCAGGAGGCGATCCTGCGCGGCACCGGCGAGCGCGAGATCACCTTCCAGTATGATGACGGGCTGCGCTCCTACAAGACGACCAAGACCTTCGAGGGCGTCATTCCCAATCTCGAGCGGCGCTGGAAGGAAACCGAATCCGCCTGGATGCGCGAGGAGATCGAGCGCTTCATGTCGGCGACACCCTGCCCCGTCTGCAAGGGCTACCGGCTGAAGCCCGAGGCGCTGGCGGTGAAGATTGCGGGAAAACACATCGGCGAGGTCACCGAACAGTCGATCCGCAATGCCGACCGCTGGTTCACCGACCTGCCCGCGCAGCTCAACGACAAGCAGAACGAGATCGCGGTCCGCGTGCTGAAGGAGATCCGCGAGCGGCTGCGCTTCCTCAACGATGTCGGCCTCGACTACCTCACGCTGTCGCGCAATTCCGGCACGCTGTCGGGCGGCGAGAGCCAGCGCATCCGGCTGGCGTCGCAGATCGGCTCGGGCCTCACCGGCGTGCTCTACGTGCTGGACGAGCCGTCGATCGGCCTGCACCAGCGCGACAACACACGGCTGCTCGACACGCTGAAGCACCTGCGCGACATCGGCAACACGGTGATCGTCGTCGAGCATGATGAGGATGCGATCCTGCATGCCGACTATGTCGTCGACATGGGACCGGCCGCCGGCATCCATGGCGGCGAAATCATCGCCCAGGGCACGCCCCGGCAAGTAATGGCCAATCCCAATTCGATCACCGGCAAATATCTGTCGGGTGAACTCGAAGTGGCGACGCCGGCCGTGCGCCGCGAGGCCAAGAAAGGCCGGCGTCTGAAGGTCGTCGGCGCGCGCGGCAACAATCTGAAAAATGTCACCGCAGAAATCCCGCTCGGCACCTTCACCGCTGTCACCGGCGTGTCGGGCGGCGGCAAGTCGACCTTCCTGATTGAGACGCTGTTCAAGGCGGCGTCGCGCCGCATCATGGGTTCGCGCGAACATCCGGCGGAGCATGACCGCATCGAGGGGCTGGAATTCCTCGACAAGGTCATAGACATCGACCAGTCGCCGATCGGACGCACGCCGCGTTCGAACCCCGCGACCTATACCGGCGCCTTCACGCCGATCCGCGACTGGTTCGCCGGTCTGCCGGAAGCCAAGGCGCGCGGCTACCAGCCGGGCCGTTTCTCCTTCAACGTCAAGGGCGGCCGCTGCGAAGCCTGCCAGGGCGACGGCGTCATCAAAATCGAGATGCACTTCCTGCCCGACGTCTACGTCACCTGCGATGTCTGCCACGGCAAGCGCTACAACAGAGAGACGCTCGACGTGCTGTTCAAGGGCAAGTCGATCGCCGACGTGCTCGACATGACGGTCGAGGAAGGCGTCGACTTCTTCTCGGCCGTGCCCGGCGTGCGCGACAAGCTCGACACGCTGAAGCAGGTCGGCCTCGGCTACATCCATATCGGCCAACAGGCAACGACGCTGTCCGGCGGCGAGGCGCAACGCATCAAGCTCGCCAAGGAACTGTCGCGCAAGGCGACCGGCAAGACGCTCTACATCCTGGACGAGCCGACCACCGGCCTGCATTTCCACGACGTCGCCAAGCTCTTGGAAGTGCTGCACGAACTTGTCGATCAGGGCAACACGGTGGTGGTCATCGAGCACAATCTCGAAGTGATCAAAACCGCCGACTGGGTGCTCGATCTCGGCCCCGAAGGCGGCGATGGCGGCGGCGAACTCGTGGCATCGGGCACTCCGGAAGCGATCGTACGGGAAAAGCGCAGCTATACCGGCCAGTTCCTCAAGGAACTTCTGGAGCGCCGGCCCGGCGGCAAGCGTGAAGCGGCGGAGTGATGGCAGACAACGGCCTCGTATCCGTCGAAAGCCGGTTCGGCGTGGCTGAAACCATCGACCGTTTGGTCGAGACCGTCACGCATGCGGGAATGCGCGTCTTTGCGCGCATCGACCATGCGGCCGGCGCCCGCGAAATAGGCTCGGAGCTGCGGCCAACCGAGTTGCTGATCTTCGGCCATCCAAAAGGTGGCACGCCGTTGATGCAGGATCAGCAGACCGCCGGCATCGATCTGCCGATCAAGGCATTGGCCTGGGAGGATGCGCAAAGCAAGGTCTGGCTGTCCTACAACGATGCCAACTGGCTGGCCGAACGCCATGGCCTGAGCTCTGCCAGCCGCGATGCCGTCGCGGCGATTGCCGCCGGTATGCAGAAGGTCATCTCCGCGGCCGCAGGCGTGGCACCGCCCACATCGTAGGGACCCGCTGATCATGGCCAACGAGATCTTTCGATTTTACGCCGACGATCCGGATTTCGTTTTCAGTTACCTGCGCAAGAATTGGCGTGAGGTCGTCCTGCGCTGGGACGGGCGGAAGGTTGGCTCCAGCAACATCTGGCTGATGGTGATCGCGCTGGATGAGAGCGCCGCCGCTGCGGCCTTCCAGGAATGGCTCGGCAGATACGGTACAGCTGGCGATCTGGTGATCCGCAATTGGCCCTTCCGGCCGATCATGACTGTGCCTAACACCATCGTCATCAGGAGACGGTGGCGGTTTTCGAATTGGCTCCAGCACCGCGCCCAGCCAACAGGAATCCTGCCATGAACCCGAGACCCGCCCGACCCGACGATCTTGCAGCCATAGTTGCGCTAACCAGCGAAGCCTATGCGCCTTACACCGACTTGTTCGGCGCGCCGCCAATCCCGGTGACTGAGGATTATTCGCCTCGCATCGCGGACGGCGAGATCTGGCTGCTGGAAGAGGGCTCGGACCTTGCCGGGCTGATCGTTCTGGAGCGTCACCCCGACCACGCGATGATTTTCAGCGTCGCCGTCTCGCCCGCATTTCAGGGCAGAAAACTCGGCATCAGGCTGCTCCACTTCGCTGACGAGCAGGCACGGTCATGGGGTCTTCCCGAAGTGCGGCTCTACACCAATTCGCGCATGGAACGGAACATCGCGCTCTATTCGACTTATGGCTATCTGGAAACGGGTCGCCGCGCCAACCCGTACAGGCCAGGATGGACACTGGTCGACATGGTAAAGCTGGTCGGTAAAGCCGCCTGATCGCATTTTGAAACTGGGAGGAAGACGATGAGCCAAGGAACAATCCGCTCCGGCATGGGCGGCTGGACTTTCGAGCCCTGGGATACGTCGTTCTATCCGGACAAGCTGTCCAAGGCCAAGCAGCTGCAATACGCCAGCCGGCAAGTGCCAAGCATCGAGGTCAACGGCACCTACTATTCCAGCTTCAAGGAACCGACTTTCGTCAAATGGGCTAACGAGGCGCCGGACGGTTTTGTCTACTCGCTGAAGGGCAACCGCTTCGTCACCAACCGGCGCGTACTGGGCGAAGCCGGTGAATCGATGATGCGTTTTCTTGGCTCCGGTGTCGCCGCGCTAGGCGACAAGCTCGGGCCGATCCTGTGGCAGTTCGCGCCGACCAAGAAATTCGATCTCGACGATTTCGAAGCCTTTCTCAAGCTCTTGCCGGAGAAGCAGGATGGGGTGGAGCTGCGTCATGCGCTCGAAGTGCGCAACGACAGCTTCATCGTGCCGGAATTCGCCGCGCTCGCGCGCAAATACAAGGCGGCGATCGTCTATGCCGACCATGCCAAGTATCCCGATATCGCCGACGTCACTGGCGATTTCGTCTATGCGCGGCTGCAGACCGGCAGCGACGACAATCCGGATTGCTACACGCCGAAAGGCCTGGACGAATGGGCGGCGCGGGCCAAGACCTGGGCGGAAGGCAAGCAACCGGCCGATCTGCGCCGCGCCGACCCCGCCATGGACGCGCCGGTCAAGCCGCGCGACGTGTTCATGTATTTCATCACCGAGGGCAAGGTGCGCGCGCCGTTCGGAGCCATGGCGCTGATGAAGCGCGTCGCCGGGTGATGCGTATGGCCCGACGCCGATAGCTCGACGTCCAGCGGCGGTAAATGTCCGCGCCGTATATGCTTTTTGCGCGTAGGCGAGCGCTTATTCGTGGCATCTTCGCCACGATCGTAACCTTATCGACACTTCCTTGCTGCATGAATGCGTCGACGCCAAGCCGCAGAGCTGGAACCGCCGCCGGCAGGGAAAGAGGGGCATGTCGCTCGACTACACTTCACTTCTGCTGGCCGTCGGTTTCTCCGCCGCCTGCCTCAGCCTGACATTGTTCGGCATGTGGCTGACCGCCCGTTCGGAGCGTTTTCTGCTGACCTGGGCAGTCAGCCTGGTGTTCGTGGTCGGCGATATCTTCGTCTACGACGCCTATATCGACATGCCCGGGCGCTTGCTCGGCATTGCCACCCTTGCCTTCCTGCTCATCGGCTTTTCCGCCATGCTGGGCGCAGCCTATCAGTTCCGGACCGGCGGCTCACCGGTGAGACGGACATTGTTGGGATGCCTGTCGCTTGTGGTTACCCTGCCTCCCATGGCCATGGGTTATGATGGCCTCGGCTTCATGTTCGAGAATTCGTTCGCGGCTCTGCTTCTGTTCGGCACGGCGCTCGAATACTGGCGAGGCCGCGACGAAGCCCCTGCCCTGACGATCGGCATCACCGCGCTGTATTCGGCCACGGCGACCTCTTTTGCGCTTTGCGCCATGGTTCTCGCCTGGGACGGAAAGATCGTTCTCGGGCATGCGCCGAGCAACTGGGCCGAGGAATTGAGCCTCATCGTCGTCATCGCCAGCATGACCGGCATCGGCGCGCTGTCGCTTGCCCTCAACCAGGGGCGCCTGGCCAGGCATCACCGGCGCAACGCCCTGACCGATCCCTTGACCGGCCTCTTGAACCGGCGCGCGCTGTTCGACATGCACGGCCATGTCCCGGTGGGCGCCTTCACCGCGGTGGTCGTGTTCGACCTCGACAACTTCAAGGCGATCAATGACGAATTCGGCCACGGGGCGGGTGACGAAGTGCTGAAGGTGTTCGCCAGGGAACTCGCCGGCAATCTGCGCCAGACCGACGTTGCCGCCCGCATGGGTGGAGAGGAGTTCGCGCTGGTGCTGAAACGGACCCTGCCGGAAACGGTTGAGGAAGCCGCTGAACGTATCCGGATCGCGTTCTCGGCGCGCCAGATAGAAACCGAGATGGGCTCCCTGACCTGCACGGTCAGCGCCGGATTTGCCTTTGGCACCAAGGAAGGGCTCAGCTTCGACAAGGTGCTCAGCGCCGCAGACAAGGCGCTCTATGTCGCCAAGCGCGGCGGCCGCAACCGCGTCACCGCCTCGGCGTTCCGGCGCGCAAGCTAACCGAAGGCCGATAGGTGAGGCGGCGCCTACGCCGCCATCACGATTTCGTTGAAGGCATCAAGGTCAACATAGAAGACCTTGGTGATCTCCTCGATCAAATCATCGTACTCGCAGCCCTGGGACCTCAGGATGTTGATGGCGGTGATGATGTCGACGCGCTCGGTGAGCCGCCTCTTCTGGTAGTCCTCGACGTAGCGTTCCATGGCTGTCCCTTAGCCTGTGTGCCCAAACGCGTTGAACGACAGCGGTCACAGAAGGGAGGCTAGGAGTGCTTGCTTGCGTGGGCCTTGCCCGACACTCGCCCGCCACTCGATCCGCGACAAACCAGACTGATACGGAAGCGGCCGACTCACAAAGCCATGAAAAAAGACTAGCATGCAGCACTTAGTTGACTAGGTACGCGGCAGACCGATTGGGAGAAATATTGGACTTGCCAAGGACAGGGATCGTCATCCGAAGTTCAGAACCGATTCTAGACCGTCAGGAACTTGCGAATATCAGCCCTGTCTAAATCATGCGCCGGCCCG
Source organism: Mesorhizobium sp. (assembly GCF_017306585.1). Classification (GTDB taxonomy): domain Bacteria; phylum Pseudomonadota; class Alphaproteobacteria; order Rhizobiales; family Rhizobiaceae; genus Mesorhizobium. The sequence continues at coordinate 6,877 of NZ_JAFKIC010000306.1, forward strand.
GTATGCACGATCTGCCCCCGGTCCATGATGTTGACCTCGTCCGCAAGCTCGCGGCAGAAATCGAGATATTGTTCGACCAGAAGCACGGTGATGCCGGCCTGGTCGCGCAGGTAGCGGATGGCGCGGCCGATGTCCTTGATGATTGACGGCTGGATGCCTTCGGTCGGCTCGTCGAGCACCAGCAGCTTTGGCCGCATTACCAGCGCCCGTCCGATGGCAAGCTGCTGCTGCTGGCCGCCCGAGAGGTCACCGCCGCGCCGGCCGAGCATCTGCTTCAGCACCGGAAACAGTTCGAAGACATGCGCGGGAATGTTGCGGTCCGCGCGTTTCAGCGGCGCGAAGCCCGTTTCGAGATTTTCCCGAACGCTGAGCAGCGGAAAAATCTCTCTGCCCTGCGGCACGAATGCGATGCCCGACCGGGCGCGGTCATACGCCGCGCTCCGGTCGAGCGCCTTCCCCTCGAAGGCAACGCTTCCGCTCGTCAGCCTGTGATGGCCGACGATCGATCTCATCAAACTGGTCTTGCCGACGCCGTTGCGGCCGAGCACGCAGGTGATCTTGCCGGCGTCCGCCTTGAGCGACACACCGCGCAGCGCCTGGGCGGCGCCGTAATGAAGCGTGGCGTCGGAAACTTCGAGCATGTCAGCGCCTTCTCCAGAAGCGGAGGAAGGACAGATCGAAGCGATGGAATTGAACCCTCCAGAGCATATTCATCTCCCCAGATAAACTTCGACGACGCGCTCGTCGGCAGAAACGAAGTCGAGCGTGCCTTCCGACAGCACCGAACCCTCGTGCAGGCAGGTCACTTTGACGCCGAGTTCGCGCACGAAATGCATGTCGTGTTCGACGACGATGACCGAATGATCGCGCGCGATATCCCGTAGCAGCCTGGCGGTCTCCTCGGTTTCCGCGTCGGTCATGCCGGCGACCGGCTCGTCGACCAGAAGCAGCTTCGGGTCCTGCGCGAGCAGCATTCCGATCTCCAGCCACTGCTTCTGGCCGTGGCTCAGACTGGCCGCCAAGTCACCGCGCCTGTCGCCAAGCCGGATGACGCCGAGGATATCGTCGATCCGCCGCGCCTCGGCGGCGGAGCGGCGATGAAACAGCGCCGGAAAGATCGAGCGCGGTCCCTTCAACGCCAGCATCAGATTATTCTCGACGCTGTGGCTCTCGAACACCGTCGGCTTCTGGAACTTGCGGCCGATGCCCATCATGGCGATCTCGGCCTCGTCATGCCTGGTCAGGTCCACCTGGCCGTCAAAGAAGACCTCGCCCTCGTCGGGCCGTGTCTTGCCGGTGACGATATCCATCATCGTCGTCTTGCCGGCGCCGTTCGGACCGATGATGGCGCGCATCTCGCCCTTGTCGAGCACCAGCGACAGATTGTTGATGGCGCGGAAACCGTCGAAGGAGACCGAGACGCCGGAGAGATAGAGAATGGTGTTGGACTTGCTCATGGCCGCCTACTCCGCCGCCTGCGGTTCGGGATCGGACCAAGACCATTCGCCCGGATTTCTTGCCGGCGAGCGAGCGGGCTTCGAGGTCGCGGAGACCACACCCCTCCCAGTGCCCGCCTCCTTGGCGACGGGAGCGACACGTGGCGCCCTGGCGTTGCCGCGCCAGCCGTCCCATGTGCCGACGATGCCCTTGGGCAGGAGCAATGTGACGGCGACGAACAGGCCGCCGAGCGCGAACAGCCAGAGTTCCGGCAGCACGCCGGTGAACCAGGATTTGCCGGCATTGACCAGCAGCGCGCCGATGATCGGGCCGACGATGGTGCCGCGCCCGCCAACGGCCGCCCAGATCACCACCTCGATCGAATTGGACGGCTCGAACTCGCCCGGATTGATGATGCCGACCTGCGGCACGTAGAGGGCGCCGGCGATGCCAGCCATGACAGCCGACACGGTGAAGGCGAAGAGTTTCACATTTTCGGCCCGCCAGCCCAAAAAGCGCGTGCGGCTTTCGGCGTCGCGCACGGCCATCAGCAGCTTGCCGTATTTGGAGCCGACGATCGCCCAGGTCACGAAGACGGCAAGGGCAAGCATGACGGCGCTTGCGGCAAACAGCGCCGAACGCGTCGCGTCGGCTTGAACGTTGAAGCCGAGAATGTCCTTGAAATCGGTCAGGCCGTTGTTGCCGCCGAAACCCATGTCATTGCGGAAGAAGGCGAGCAGCAGCGCATAAGTCATCGCCTGGGTGATGATGGAGAGATAGACACCGGTGACGCGGCTACGGAAGGCGAACCAGCCGAAGATGAAAGCGAGCAAGCCGGGTACCGCCAGCACCATGAGACCTGCGAACCAGAAATGGTCGAAGCCATGCCAGAACCAGGGCAATTCCTTGTAGTTCAGGAACACCATGAAATCGGGCAGGACTGGATTGCCGTAGACGCCGCGCGAGCCGATCTGGCGCATCAGGTACATGCCCATCGCATATCCGCCGAGCGCGAAAAAGGCGCCGTGGCCAAGCGAGAGGATGCCGCAATAGCCCCACACCAGATCGAGCGACAGCGCCAGCAGGGCATAGCAGAGATATTTGCCGGTCAGCGCCACGATGTAGGGCGGGATGTAGAAGGCGCTTGCCGGCGATACCGCCAGATTGAGCAGCGGTACGATGACGGCCGCCACCAGCAGGATGAAAATGGTGATGGCGATGTGGCGGTCGGAGCCGGCGGCGAAGAAGCGTCCTGTGATCATGCTTCCACCGCCCTGCCCTTAAGCGCGAACAGGCCGCGCGGGCGTTTCTGGATGAACAGGATGATCAGGACGAGCACGACGATCTTGCCGAGCACGGCGCCGGCATAGGGCTCGAGAAACTTGTTGACGATGCCAAGGGAAAAGGCGCCGACCAGCGTACCCCAGAGATTGCCGACCCCGCCGAAGACGACGACCATGAAACTGTCGATGATGTAGCCGCGGCCGAGATTGGGCGACACATTGTCGATCTGGCTGAGCGCGACGCCGGCAATGCCTGCAATGCCGGAGCCAAGCGCAAAGGTCAGCGCGTCGACCCAGGGCGTCCTGATGCCCATCGAGGCGGCCATGCGGCGGTTGGCGGTTACGGCGCGCATGCGCAGGCCCCAGGGTGTGCGCTTCATCACGTAGAGCAGCAGCGCGAAGACGGCGAGCGCGAAGACCAGGATCCAGAGCCGGTTCCAGGTGATGGCAAGCTGGCCGACATCGAACGAACCCGACATCCAGGATGGGTTGCCGACCTCCTGGTTGGTCGGTCCGAAGATCGAACGAACGGCCTGCTGCAGGATCAGCGAGACACCCCAAGTCGCCAGAAGCGTCTCGAGCGGACGTCCATAGAGGAAGCGGATGATTCCGCGCTCGATGAGAAGACCGACAAAGGCAGCGACCAGGAAGGCGAGCGGCAGCGCGATGATCAGCGACCAGTCGAACAGGCCGGGGAACGATGCGCGGATCACCTGCTGGACGACAAAGGTGGTGTAGGCGCCGAGCATCACCATCTCGCCATGCGCCATGTTGATGACGCCCATCACGCCGAAGGTGATGGCGAGCCCGATCGCGGCCAGCAGCAGCACCGAGCCCAGCGAAATGCCGTACCAGATATTCTGGCCGGCATCCCACAAGGCCAGTGTCGAATTGATGCCGGCGATCGCGGTGGCGGCGGCTTGCTTGACCTCGTCCGAAGCGTTCGCCTCCGCCGAGGTCAGCAGCGAAACCGCATCGCGGTCGCCACGCGCGCCGATCAGCGCGATGGCGGCCAGTTTTTCCGCGTCGGGCCGGTCGGACACCAGGACCGAAGCGGCGCGCGCCTGCTGCAGCAGCACTTTGACGCTGGCCACGGTCTCGTTGGCGATTGCCGTCTCAAGCGGCTCGATGTTGGCGGCATCAGGCGTCTTGAACATGGTGCCGGCGGCAGCCAGGCGCACGGCCGGGTCCTTGGCGCCAAGGGTCAGCGTTCCCAGCGCATCGCGGATGACGCGGCGCAGCGTGTTGTTGACCTTGATCCTGGTGATGTCGTCCTTGGCCGCTTGGCCCGATGGCTCGCCACTCAGCGGATCGGACAGTTGGACGACTTCGCCGGCTTCCTTGCCGACCAGGACGAGGGAATCCGCCTTGCGGATATAGAGATTGCCGTCCGCGAGCGCCGAAAGCGGCCGCTCTACAGCGGCATCACCGGTGGCCGCGAGTTCATGAACGACGGCTCCCGTTTCCGAAAAACCTTTGGCCGTGGCGAACTTGGCGATAATCGCGCGCAGGTCGGCATCCGCGGCTCCGGAAGACGACAGCGTCGCCAACAGGAACACCAAGATCAGGCCAATCACACGAAACAGGCTCATCGGCTTCAAGCAGCCCTTTAGGGTTGAATTGGGCGTCCGGACGGCGGAGGAACCCGTCCGGACGCGCGCGGTCGTGGTCATGAGACAAGAGGTTCAGACCGGGTCATGAACCAAGGGGTTCAGACCGGGTC